>NZ_CP080412.1:4200000-4500000 GCF_019457635.1 Shewanella mangrovisoli | reverse complement strand
TGGTTGTTACCTTGCTGCTCTCGCTGGCTTGGGCTGCGCTCATGCCGGTAGCGGCAATTGCGGCGCCGGCAACGCTGCCAACGGTGAGTGCTTTAAGCAAAGAACGGCGAGATAAATCGCTAGGTTGTTGCTTCATGCTGACTCCTGAATGAGGGGTTATGGTTCTTGGATGGCGCGACTTTTCGAGGGGTTTAACTTGTTATCAAAAAGTGAAGATTAGAGGTGGAAAAGATAATGAAATCATCTTGCTTGCCGTTAATCATCGCGCGTGAGGGCAATATAGTAGGAAAAGATTGAGTAGGATTTGATCTAGAACAGTTTGCAGCCTGACAGGCAGGCGCGCTGATGCAAAAGCGTTAACTCGCTCATGGTTTCAGCACTTGTGTGAGCGCGAAAAAATGGGTCGATTTTCGGATAAAAATGAAACGCTTGTTAATGGTTTGTTGTTTGGGTTCTGGCTAAAAAAACACCCCGCTGTGCGAGGTGTTTTTATTGGGGTAAAGCATTAGGTTTTAGTTAGTCTTTATAACGCAGACTGCCGTTGGCTTTGATTTCGTCATACCATAAATTGTGGTGCTGGATTGCCCAGTTTTCATCACAATAGCCAGACTTCATACACTCCATACCGCCTTCACTGAGTACGGTCGCCATCCAGATATGCACTATGGTAAAGGCAATCAGGATAACGGCACTGATCGAGTGGATCAGCAGCGCGCCCATTGAGGCTTCACGGGGCAGATCTAAGCCGGGTAATACCAACATGATGCCAGACACACTGATAAACAGCCCGAATAGGGTCAGTGTCCAGAACCACATTTTTTCACCGGCGTTAGCAAAACCACTGTCAGGGTGTTTGCCTTTGAATGGGCCAAAGTTGATATAGCCACCGACCACTAAGAACCATTTAAGATCGTACATCTTAAAGGTTTGTAGCGGCATCCATTTCACCACGCAGACAATCCACGCCATGATGAAAATCGGGCCAGCCCAGTCGTGCACGGTTTTACTGCCGTAGATCAGCGGTGCCCAGATGTCCGGCCCTAGCAGCTCTTGCACAACATGCTTACCGAGCATAATGGTTAAGCCGGTAAACATCAGTGTGAGACAGCTAATTGCCATGATCCAGTGGATCCAAAGATCCGCCTTAGACCAACGTGCCACCATCTTGCCTGAAAAGCCGTGGCTGAGTCTTGAAGGACCATTCACCAGGTAAAACAGTAAGAAAGCGCCAAACACACCCGTTACAGCCAAGGCCATAATTGGGGTGATGTATTGGTTTCTCAGTTCTTTACCTTGGTTACCGGCAACGTTAATCAACACTCCAGTTTCGACCCCTTTGGCCGTGGTATAGCCAGTTTCACCCGACTTTACTGCGCGCCACAGATCGGCTTCGCTGGTTTGCGCTTTCGCCTGTTGTTGACTCGATTGCTGATCACTTGCCTGTACTGGGCTTGCGCTCATTACTGAACCTAGGCCCAATCCCATCACGAGTACCATCAGAGCAAACAGACTGCGCAGTGATTTGTTTAACTGTTTGTTTAACATTTTCACTCCTTGCCAGAGGTTAGGGATGACTCCCTAACCTTCACTCTGCTTAGTTAATCTCACCGGTCTTTGGGTTGTAGCCCCAAATCACGTTAGGATTGCCTCGAGAGGCCATACGTTGACGGTAGATGTTTGATACCACTTCCGCATCACCCGCAAGCAGCGCTTTGGTTGAGCAAAGCTCAGCACACATAGGTAGCTTGCCTTCTGCAATACGGTTTGCACCGTATTTTTTATGCTCGGCTTCGGAGAAGGTTTCTTCTGGGCCACCGGCACAGAAAGTACACTTGTCCATTTTACCGCGGCTACCGAAGGCGGTTTTCTTCGGAAATTGTGGTGCACCAAACGGACAGGCATAGAAGCAGTAGCCACAACCGATACAGGTATCTTTGTTGTGTAGCACAATGCCATCGTCGGTACGGTAGAAACAATCTGCCGGACATACGGCCATGCAAGGAGCGTCGGTACAGTGCATACATGCGACTGAAATTGATGCTTCACCCGGTTGACCATCGTTAATCGTCACCACGCGGCGACGTTGAATACCCCACTCAAGCGCGGAGTCGTTTTCGTTTTTACATGCTGTGACGCAGCCGTTACACTCGATGCAGCGTTTGGTGTCACACAAAAATTTCATGACTGCCATAATGGCTTATCTCCTCATCAAGTAGGTTAGGCTTTGCTAACTTGGCAAAGGCTGGACTTAGTTTCTTGCATCTGAGTCACAACGTCATAGCCGTAAGTTAAAATGGTGTTTGCCGATTCACCTTGTACATAAGGTACTGTACCTTCTGGGTAATTCTTCGCGAGGTTTTCACCTTCGAAGATACCGGCGAAGTGGTATGGCATAAAACATTCACCCGGAACAACCCGTGGTGTCACCATGGCCTTCACTGTGATCTTGGCGCCTTCAGGGCTATGAACAAAGACATTGTCACCGTCACGGATACCACGGTCAGCAGCGTCTGCCGGGTTCATTTCGATAAACATTTCTTGTTGTAGCTCGGCCAACCAAGGGTTAGAACGAGATTCTTCACCACCACCTTCGTATTCCACTAAACGACCAGAGGTCAGTGTCAGTGGGAAGCCTTGGGTAAAGTCCTTATCTTGAATTGACTTATACAGCGTCGGTAGGCGAGCAACCATACGGTCTTCGTAGGTTGGGTACTTAGCGACTAAGTCACGACGAGGAGTGTAGAGTGGCTCGCGGTGCAGCGGGATATCGTCTGGGAAAGTCCACACGATACAACGTGCCTTCGCGTTACCGAAAGGAATACAGCCGTGCTTGATTGCAACACGTTGGATACCGCCAGACAGGTCTGTCTTCCAGTTTTTGCCTTCGGCGTATTTTTTCTCTTCTTCGGTTAAGTCATCCCACCAACCCAATTGCTTGAGCATGTCGGCGGTAAACTCAGGATAACCATCTTGAATTTCACTGCCTTTGGAGAATGAACCGTCGGCAAGAATGCTGACGCCATTGTGTTCAACACCATAACGGGCACGGAAAGTACCGCCGCCGTCTTTCACTTCTTTAGATTGATCGTAAAGAATTTGGGTACCAGGGTGTTTCATTTCTGGTGTACCCCAACATGGCCAAGGTAAGCCGTAAACTTCACCTTTAGCTGGGCCGCCCGGTGCGGTCAGGCTGTTTACATCGAAAGTGCCCCAGTTTTCTTGGTGCATTTTCAAACGTTCTGGGCTTTGACCTGTGTAACCGACGGTCCACATACCTTTGTTGAACTCGCGAGTCACATCTTCAATCAATGGCTCTTCGCCATTTACTTGGATGTGCTTACAGAATTCTTTTTCGATACCTAGCTTTTTCGCCAGTTTATACATGATCACGTGGTCAGGCAGAGACTCAAACAGTGGCTCGATGACTTTAGAGCGCCATTGAATCGAACGGTTAGTGGCAGACACTGAGCCGTAGGTTTCAAATTGGGTCGCCGCTGGGAGCAGATATACCCCATCTTTACGCTGGTGCATCACACCTGCCATG
Organism: Shewanella mangrovisoli; assembly: GCF_019457635.1. Taxonomy (NCBI): domain Bacteria; kingdom Pseudomonadati; phylum Pseudomonadota; class Gammaproteobacteria; order Alteromonadales; family Shewanellaceae; genus Shewanella; species Shewanella mangrovisoli. Next base: position 4,496,456 of record NZ_CP080412.1, on the reverse strand, counting down.
GTTGGGATTGGGTCGACAACGACCACTGTATCTAACTTGTTCAGCGCTTCACGCACTTCACGGCCACGGGTTTCGGTGTTAACCGATTGACCCCAGAAGAACGCCAGACGGATATTGTCCTTCTGCGCGATCTTGGTTTTATCTTCTAGTACACCGTCGTGCCAGCGAGAGCAGGGGATACCCGTTGAGGTTTGTGGCGTTTGACCTAAGTATTCGCCTTGGTCGAAACGGCCAGCAACCCATTTAGGATCTAAGTCCCAAACGCCAGACCAGTGCGCCCAGGCGCCTGAGGTTAAGCCGTAGTAACCGGGTAAGTTATCGAATAACAAACCAAAGTCGGTTGCACCTTGCACGTTATCGTGGCCACGGAAAATGTTGGTACCGCCGCCAGACACGCCCATGTTGCCCAGTGCTAACTGTAAAATACAGTATGAACGGGTGTTGGCGTTACCGACGTGGTGCTGAGTACCACCCATACACCATACGATGGTGCCTGGTTTGGTTTCGGCTAACATTTTAGCGATACGGTACATTTGCGCCTTAGGCACACCAGCAACGTGTTCGACTTCTTCAGGGGTATATTTTTTCACTTCATCGCGAATACGTTCCATGCCGTAAACACGTTGATTGATGAACTCTTTATCTTCCCAGCCGTTTTCAAAAATGTGCCATAACAGACCATAGATGAAGGGGATATCGGTACCTGGGCGGATATGCACGTACTCGTCAGACTTGGCAGCAGTACGGGTGAAACGAGGGTCAACAACGATGATCTTAGCGCCGCGCTCTTTTGCCACCAGAATGTGTTGCATGGCGACAGGGTGTGCTTCACTTGGGTTTGAACCCACGAACATGATGCACTTAGAGTTGCGGATATCGTTTAACGAGTTGGTTTGCGCACCGTAGCCCCAAGTGTTAGCAACACCGGCTACCGTGGTAGAGTGACAAATACGGGCTGAGTGGTCGACGTTGTTTGTGCCCCACAGTGCCGCGAGTTTGCGATATAAATAAGCCTGTTCGTTAGAGAACTTAGCACTACCCATAAAGTAGATAGAGTCTGGACCCGATTCTTGACGAATCGCCGTCATTTTATCGCCTACTTCATTGATCGCTTGTTCCCAAGAGATCTTCTTCCACTTACCGCCTTCTAACTTCATTGGGTATTTCAGGCGTTTTTCACCGTGGCCGTGTTCACGCAGTGCAGCCCCTTTCGCGCAGTGGCCGCCTTGGTTAAATGGATGATCGAACGCGGGTTCTTGACCTGTCCACACACCGTTTTGCACTTCAGCATAGATACCACAACCCACAGCGCAGTGAGAGCAAATGGTACGTTTGACTTCAGTCGGTGCATTGTGGGGGATATGTTCCTGCGCCTGTGCTTTACGCATCATACCTGTGCCAAGCATAGACGCGGCGGCGATACCACCAGTGGCAAGACCTGCAGATTTTAAGAATTGGCGACGATTAAGACCGAGGGCGGGCACTTTTGGCTCGACGACTTGGTCTGTTTTGCGGGTTAATCGCATCACACACACTCCTCTGGTTAGTTGTTCAACGACGCATAGTAGTTACGGATATGGTCGGTTTCGCGATAGTTGTCACTCTTAGGTTCGCTTGGGGCAACTGTTGGGGTGGCAGCCAGAGCTTGGCTACTGACAGTCGCAACCGCGCCAGCCGCACTGCCGAGTGCCAATGCTTTGAGCAATTGACGACGGCCCATGTCGGAAGCTTGCTTCTTCATAGTGTCTCCTTGTGTTACTGGATGAGGTGATGCATACCACGACCACCTCGGTTACTGTGGAAGCCTAAGCTTCCTTTTTGTGGCAAAGGTGAACCTTAAGTCCACCTTTGCCTATCAAACTAAAACGCGATAGGCACTGAATCTGCGTATCGCCAACCGTTTTAAGTTTAGTTCATTAATTCCACTTGTTTTTCTAAATCGCTGGCGGCGGGTTGTAGCTCCGCACTGCCGGGGCAATTGACGGGAATGTCTAAACTCAGTTGCTCAAATTCGGTGGCTTCCATCTCGAAAAATGCCTTCGCAAGATGGGCAACTGTGGCATAAAACGCCGCGCTTGGGGCTTTGCTGACGGCGTCGCAGAAGCGTTGAATCCAACTGCCGATGTGGCGTTGATAGAATGCCAATTGACGGTAGCCTGGCGCTTCTAGGATCAAGATGCCCATAACTTCGCACAGCGCGGCCACATGATCCTCGGGTTCTTTGACGTTTTCTTCACGTTCAAAACCGAGTTGCATTAAGTCTTGGCGCAGCAGAGCTAAAGGCTTATCCATCAGTGAGCCCGTCATAAACCAACTGCCATAGGGTAGGATTTCGCCACAACCCACACCGAGGAACAGGGCAAAATACTCATCTTCTAATTGTTCACTGCTGAACTGCTGGGCGGCCAATTGCAGGGATAACCAAGCCTTGGTCATCTCATTGTCTTCATTGGCATCGATTTCAAGATTGGCCAAAAATTGCAGCAGTTCAGGGCTTGGATGGCGACGCAACAGGGCGGCCAACAGTTGATAGATATCGGCTCTCAACTGATCGTTTTCTGATACTTGTCTTACTGATTCGGTCATAGCGGATCTCTTATCGCAGTTGCTTTTCAGGATCTTGAAGAATGTCTTCAAACATGTCTTTTACCCGGCAATCGCCACACATTTTCAGTCGTTCAATATTGGCTGAGAATGCGCTGTGCGCGCCGACCATATCCAGCATCCGATGCACCATAGATTGGGTCGCAAAAGGAGAGCCGCAGCGAATACATTCGAATGGGGCTTCTTCTTTCAGGGTTTGTAATTGCTGACGAGCAGCTTTATCAAAGTTAATTTGTGGCGTCAGGCTGATGACCTTTTCAGGGCACGCCGCCTCACATAAGCCACATTGAACACAGTTTTGCTCAATAAAGTGTAGTGCAGGTTTGTCGCCACCATCTTGCAATGCCATGGTGGGGCAAATCGCCACGCAGGACATACACAGAGTACATTTCTCGACATTGACGCTGACTTTGCCGTAGGGGACGTTGTTGATACTTAAACTACTGTTGATTTCACCTGCCTGGCTGTTCAGATGGTCAATCGCGTCAAACAAGGTGTTACGTTTAGTGGTCGATGCAAAAGCGCCCGGCACAATCACCGGCCAATCGAGGCTGATATCGAGCAGCGGCTCTAAATTCGCCAGCATGCTTGGGTCGATAAGGCTCAGGCGCTGCGGTTGGCCGATTTCATCTAACATGCTGTTGGCTAAGGCGAGTTCACCTTTCAACATTTGCGTGAGCGTGGGAGCTGTCGCCTCGGTATTGAGGATTAACACTTGGCGTGCGCCCCAAGCCAAAGCCGCTAACCAATGGTCAATGCTGGCAACGGTGATTTCTTCTAGGGCAACGGGGAGTACATCCCCGGCTAAGTCGTCACCTATCAAGCTGGCGCCAACCGCATTGTCGTGGAACAGGATCACGGGCGCGGTTTGGGCTTGTTCGCGATAACGGTTGATAATCTTATTCAGGTAAGAATGCAGTGCCTGTGGCGTCGGTAAGTCGTAACCAATCGCACCCGTTGGGCAGGCGCTCGCACAGCTGCCCGCGCCGTGGCAGAGGTAAGGGTCGACCTCAATTTTCTTGGCGACACTGCTAATCGCATCGGCTGGGCAGAAGTTGAGGCAACGGTTACAGCCGTTGATGCCATTACGGTCATGGGCGCACAGGTCGGCATTGATTTTGACGTAACGGGGTTTATCAAATTGCCCCACTAGTTCGGGCAATTGCTCCAGCGCATCGGCCAGTTTGGCTTCGTCTTGACCGACATAGAAATAACCCGGTGGCAGCATCTCTAAATTCAAGCAAGGTGTGCTGCTTAAATCGAGAATCAAGTCGAAATGAGGTTTACGAATGGCGACAACACTCAATTCCGCCGCGCCATTTTGATGCTCAACGCTGACCTGAAATTGACCTAAAAATCCTTTAATGCCAATGAGTTTGTTGTAGTAGCTTTCAACATCCGTCGCTGCAGCCATCACCTGTTCAAGGTGGGTTTCATCTTGGCTGGTAATCGCTTCGTTAGCCAAAATCACACGGCTCGCCATAGTGGACAATTTGTCCGCCGCGAGGCGTGCCAGATCCTCTGGGCCAATAATTAGCACTGTGCCTTCAGTGGTGTAGCTCACTGTTGGCGGGATCAGATTCTGTAAAATCTGCGTTTGGGCTAACACATTTTGCCGCGCTTGTTTTAGCGCAAGCTGGGTTTGATTGGTCATCAAATGAGTGCTCACATTGCGTTCCTGAACAGTACTTTGGCTGCTCTTTTATAGCTGTTTTGCTGCAGATTTAGGCGGTGATTTGAGACTAAGTCATTGCCTTTTCTGCTTTTATCTAAGTTTTTATCCCTTAGTACAGCAATTCACATACCAAAGTTATGGACATAAAAATTAGCTAAACTGACATTAAACAACTGGCTTTTGCATCTGAGCGGCAGGCTCTGGTGCATTTTGGGGTAGGTCATCAGTCTCCCCATCCAAATTGTCCGTGATCTGAGTGTTTGCTAATTCGGTTTCGACATTACTGTTTTTTGATTCCATTGCATTTTCTGTATTCACCACCGCGTCGCTGGGGATTGAGGTCGGATCTTCGTCTGACTCTTCATTCTCTTTGGTGATAAAACGGAATACTTTTTGAGCCAACTCGGCAGAGACCTCAGGCGTCAGCTTTGGCTGATTACTGTAGTCGAGCGCATATTCCAAGAGACCATCTATCTCATTGAAATGTGGCTGTTTCCACAAGGCTCGTAGCGCCGCTGTTTTGGCCGCAGGGTCAACATTGGCTCCCATAAACTTAGCAAAGCTGCCACCAATCTCAATTTCTTCGGGATTGGGTAGTTCTTCCGCGGTGAGGAGGCGATTGGGATTCTCATCGGTTTGTGGGAGGGGATCCTGAGGTTCAGAAGTCGGCGCGGCTGCCGCAACCACAGTTGGCTCAACAGGGGTATTTAAGTTTGCTTCCGCAGTTTTTTCGGCCGTTTGAGCTGCAAGTGCGGCTTCTTCGGCGGCGACCTGCTCTCGGCGCTGGGTCCAACGGCTAAAAAAGCCGTTTGCCTTTGGGGTTGAGTCAGCCATTAGTCCCTCCGCAATGGGTCGCGGCTAGGGCCTTGATTTTTACGGTGGTCGACATGCTTGCGACGATATGCGGCGATTTCAACTTCGCCGTATTGGGTGATAAAGGCTTCAATCCAGCAGGCGATCGCCTCGGGCATCAGCATGTTGATAACGGGGGTGTTGCCTTCAAGGCAGCCTGCCGCCACGTTTTGATCCGCCGAGAGTAGCGCGGGTACCCAAGTGCCATCTGCCATTTCATCGCAGACCAAGTACAGCATGGCATTGTCCATGTCGAGGTTGATGCGATAGCTGGCGCGCTCATCTTTGTGCAGTTCGAGCAGCACTAAGGTCGCGCCTTCGGGGGCGTCGTGGGTAGCAGGTAGCAGGTGATCGATTTCCCATTGTACCGAGGTCCAACGGCCCATTTGTTTCTCTACTTTTTTGAGCGAAACGTACATTGGCCAAACACTAGTGGTATGTTGCATTGTCTCTCCGTTTCAGCCGAGAGGGGGCGAACCTGAGCGAACGGTTCTCTTTCCCCTACTGATTGCGATAAAAGGTCACTGCAATATTAATGCCATTAAACAGGGGGGATTTGTTTGAGGTGGATCATCAAAACAAGGGTAAATTTAGGACATTTTGTCTAATTGGTCATTTTGTCTGGGACATTTACGCCCACTGGAATATTCATAATTGCGACGGATCACGCATTTAGCCCAGAGTTTCATACCTAGGTATAAATATTGCTATGCTGATGCCATCACACGTAAAGCGGTAACATTATGATTTCTGATAATAGTTCTAATATTGCTCAGCAAGCACAGCCCAATGACCCTCCATCGTCAGCGAAACCAGCCTTCACTTTCGTGAAAACCCAGGCTGAAGTGCCGTTAACGATTGCCGTCAAAGCCGTAGACGAATCGGGCGAAGTGATCGATAAGCATGTTGCCTGTGAGCGACCTTTAACGGTTTACCTGAACTGGCGTCCGATTGTGACCCTGATGACCTTAGGGGCTAAACCTGAGTCGCTTGCGTTAGGTTATCTTAAAAATCAGGGCTTTATTTCCGATGTCAGCCAGTTGGATTCAGTGATTGTCGACTGGAATGTGAACTCCGCCGCCGTGTTATCCCGTGAACAAACCGCCGATATCGAGCAAAAACTATCGGAAAAAACCGTGACCTCAGGCTGTGGCCAAGGAACAGTTTATGGCAGTTTTATGCAGGATTTAGATGATATCCAGCTGCCCACGCCAAGCCTTAAGCAGAGTACGCTCTACAGTTTGCTTAAAAATATCAATGAATATAATGACACTTATAAGAATGCCGGCGCCGTTCATGGCTGTGGTGTTTGCGAAAACGACCAAATTCTTGCCTTCGTAGAAGATGTAGGGCGCCACAATGCCGTGGACACCTTAGCGGGTGATATGTGGTTGGCTCAGGATCGGGGCGATAACAAGATTTTCTATACCACGGGGCGACTCACCTCGGAGATGGTGATCAAGGTTGCCAAAATGGGGATACCCGTATTGCTATCGCGCAGTGGCGTGACGCAAATGGGGCTAGAGCTTGCGCAGCAGCTGGGTATCACCATTATTGCCCGAGCGAAAGGGCGCCATTTCTTGATCTATCACGGTAGTGAAAATATCGAATTTGATGCGAATACCACTGCAGGCAAATAAGCTGCTAATGATGGTATCGGTTGAATTTAGAAGAGATAGGACGACAAGGATATAAGATGACATCCGCCAGTGAATTGATTTACATGAGCGCGAAGCAGGTTGCTGAGTATTTAGATCTGAACGAGAAGAAAGTCTACGCTATGGCGAATGACCGAATTCTGCCTGCAACGAAAATCACCGGTAAATGGCTATTCCCTAAGGTTCTAATTGACCGTTGGGTGATGGACTCCTGCCACAGCGGTATGTTAACCGACCGGCTCTTGATCACTGGCAGCGATGATCCTCTGCTTTCTATGTTAGTGGCGCGCTTGATGGCACAGGTGGGTAGCCGCGAACTGATCAGTTACAGCGCAACGGGCTCACGTCTTGGGCTAGAGCTATTAGCAAAGGGCTATGCCGACGTTTGTACTCTGCACTGGGGTAGTATGGAGGATAGGAATATCCGTCATCCAGCCTTACTTAAAGGTTATCAGAACCACCAACAATGGATCATGGTGCATGGTTATTCCCGCCAGCAAGGCTTGATCATGCGTACCGATATGCACCACAGATGCCAAGAAGAGGATAAGGTACTCACCTTACCCTGGCGTTGGGTCAGCCGCCAAGGTGGTGCTGGTAGCCAGCAACATTTAGAACAATGGCTATTAAAGCAAGGGGCACGTTTAGATCAACTCAATGTGGTGCTAACGGCCTATAGCGAGCGTGAACTTGCAGGGTATATTGCACGGGGTGATGCCGACATTGGTTTCGGTTGCCAATCCGTTGCCCTAGAGAGCGGCTTAAGCTTCGTGCCACTCGTCAAAGAGTCCTTCGACTTTGTGATGCCGCAAAGCATTTACTTCCGCAGACAACTGCAGCAGCTCTTTACAATGCTGAGCAGCGGGCATACGCGCCAAATGGCCACGTTATTAGGTGGATACGATCTTACCGATTGCGGGCAGTTACTGTGGAGTGCTAACTAACACCACAAGTAAGCGCGCGTTGCACGACCTTATACTTTTATATAGCAATATAAGTATAAGGTCGCGACTTCCTCTATTTACCTTTTCTATCCTCATTGCCGAATTTCATCTTTATTCCTTCTTTAATATTGCAACCACGCGTCTGTATTGAGTGATAAATCGTTTCACTTAGCGATTTTGAGCCGCACTCAGTGGTGATAAATACAGCGGTTGTGGATAACTATGGGTATAACTCGTGGGTAGCTTGTGCCTAGCTTGGGTGTAAAAAGGCATTTGAAAAATAATGCAAAAAACTTCAAAAAAGCCCTTGCACAAAAGTTTTCGGTGCCTATAATGCGCATCCACTGACACGGCAGACAGCGAGAGCGAATGCGGTATCAGTGCGAATCGAATGCAAAATGTGCAGTTGATTCGAAAGCGCCAAGAAGTTTTTAAAAACGCCTTGACGCGACAAGGGAAATGCGTAGAATACGCAGCCCTGACCCGCTGAGCGGTAACGCGAAGTGAGTGGTCAAATGCTCTTTAACAATCTAAACAAGAAATCTGTGTGGACACTCACAGGTGTTGAGTTAATCGAAATTACTCTGTCGTTTGGCGAGTAATCAAAATTTACATCAATGAATGAGTGTTCATAGCAATATGTACAGTTTGTTTTGACTTTCGGGTTGAAACGACAAATCAGAATTCATTGAGCCGAACCTTAGGGTTCACAAAACTTTTAATTGAAGAGTTTGATCATGGCTCAGATTGAACGCTGGCGGCAGGCCTAACACATGCAAGTCGAGCGGCAGCACAAGGGAGTTTACTCCTGAGGTGGCGAGCGGCGGACGGGTGAGTAATGCCTAGGGATCTGCCCAGTCGTGGGGGATAACAGTTGGAAACGACTGCTAATACCGCATACGCCCTACGGGGGAAAGGAGGGGACCTTCGGGCCTTCCGCGATTGGATGAACCTAGGTGGGATTAGCTAGTTGGTGAGGTAATGGCTCACCAAGGCGACGATCCCTAGCTGTTCTGAGAGGATGATCAGCCACACTGGGACTGAGACACGGCCCAGACTCCTACGGGAGGCAGCAGTGGGGAATATTGCACAATGGGGGAAACCCTGATGCAGCCATGCCGCGTGTGTGAAGAAGGCCTTCGGGTTGTAAAGCACTTTCAGTAGGGAGGAAAGGTTGTAAGTTAATACCTTGCAGCTGTGACGTTACCTACAGAAGAAGGACCGGCTAACTCCGTGCCAGCAGCCGCGGTAATACGGAGGGTCCAAGCGTTAATCGGAATTACTGGGCGTAAAGCGTGCGCAGGCGGTTTGTTAAGCGAGATGTGAAAGCCCCGGGCTCAACCTGGGAATTGCATTTCGAACTGGCAAACTAGAGTCTTGTAGAGGGGGTAGAATTCCAGGTGTAGCGGTGAAATGCGTAGAGATCTGGAGGAATACCGGTGGCGAAGGCGGCCCCCTGGACAAAGACTGACGCTCAGGCACGAAAGCGTGGGGAGCAAACAGGATTAGATACCCTGGTAGTCCACGCCGTAAACGATGTCTACTCGGAGTTTGGTGTCTTGAACACTGGGCTCTCAAGCTAACGCATTAAGTAGACCGCCTGGGGAGTACGGCCGCAAGGTTAAAACTCAAATGAATTGACGGGGGCCCGCACAAGCGGTGGAGCATGTGGTTTAATTCGATGCAACGCGAAGAACCTTACCTACTCTTGACATCCAGAGAATTCGCTAGAGATAGCTTAGTGCCTTCGGGAACTCTGAGACAGGTGCTGCATGGCTGTCGTCAGCTCGTGTTGTGAAATGTTGGGTTAAGTCCCGCAACGAGCGCAACCCCTATCCTTATTTGCCAGCGCGTAATGGCGGGAACTCTAGGGAGACTGCCGGTGATAAACCGGAGGAAGGTGGGGACGACGTCAAGTCATCATGGCCCTTACGAGTAGGGCTACACACGTGCTACAATGGCGAGTACAGAGGGTTGCAAAGCCGCGAGGTGGAGCTAATCTCACAAAGCTCGTCGTAGTCCGGATTGGAGTCTGCAACTCGACTCCATGAAGTCGGAATCGCTAGTAATCGTGGATCAGAATGCCACGGTGAATACGTTCCCGGGCCTTGTACACACCGCCCGTCACACCATGGGAGTGGGCTGCAAAAGAAGTGGGTAGCTTAACCTTCGGGAGGGCGCTCACCACTTTGTGGTTCATGACTGGGGTGAAGTCGTAACAAGGTAGCCCTAGGGGAACCTGGGGCTGGATCACCTCCTTACCTATACGACTAACTCGATGTTTGTTGAGTGTTCACACAGATGGCTTGTTGAACTTCTCGAAAGGGAAGGGAGAGCGAAATGCACCGCTTGCCGGTAAGCATTGTTCTTTAACAATTTGGAAAGCTGATAGTAATTAATACAATGATGTCTGTCGTTGTGTTAATACGAAAAATTGAGTTCTTAAAACACTTTTTAAGTGTCTTGAATATTCAAGTCTAAGGCGAGTCCATCTTCTTGGTCGAAGATGAGACAAGTAAAACCAGCTGGTCGCAACGGCTCAAGTGATGTGAAACTCATTTGGGTTGTATGGTTAAGCGACTAAGCGTATACGGTGGATGCCTTGGCAGTCAGAGGCGATGAAGGACGTAGTAACTTGCGAAAAGCGTTGGCGAGCTAGTAACAAGCATTTGAGCTAACGATGTCCGAATGGGGGAACCCGGCCGCATAAGCGGTCATCGTAACGTGAATACATAGCGTTGCGAGGCAAACGAGGGGAACTGAAACATCTAAGTACCCTTAGGAAAAGAAATCAACCGAGATTCCCCTAGTAGCGGCGAGCGAACGGGGATTAGCCCTTAAGTCAGAGGGGTGTTAGTGGAATGGTCTGGAAAGTCCAGCGGCACAGGGTGATAGCCCCGTACACGAAAACTAACCTTTGATGAAAACGAGTAAGGCGGGACACGTGATATCCTGTTTGAATATGGGGGGACCATCCTCCAAGGCTAAATACTCCTGACTGACCGATAGTGAACCAGTACCGTGAGGGAAAGGCGAAAAGAACCCCTGTGAGGGGAGTGAAATAGAACCTGAAACCGTATACGTACAAGCAGTGGGAGCGGTTCTTGAGACCGTGACTGCGTACCTTTTGTATAATGGGTCAGCGACTTACGTTTTGTAGCGAGGTTAAGCGAATAGCGGAGCCGTAGGGAAACCGAGTGTTAACTGCGCGTTTAGTTGCAAGGCGTAGACCCGAAACCCGGTGATCTAGCCATGGGCAGGTTGAAGGTTGAGTAACATCAACTGGAGGACCGAACCGACTAATGTTGAAAAATTAGCGGATGACTTGTGGCTGGGGGTGAAAGGCCAATCAAACCGGGAGATATCTGGTTCTCCTCGAAAGCTATTTAGGTAGCGCCTCGGACGAACACCTTTGGGGGTAGAGCACTGTTAAGGCTAGGGGTCATCCCGACTTACCAACCCTTTGCAAACTCCGAATACCAAAGAGTGCTATCCGGGAGACAGACGGCGGGTGCTAACGTCCGTCGTCAAAAGGGAAACAACCCAGACCGTCAGCTAAGGTCCCAAAGTGTATGTTAAGTGGGAAACGATGTGGGAAGGCTTAGACAGCTAGGATGTTGGCTTAGAAGCAGCCATCATTTAAAGAAAGCGTAATAGCTCACTAGTCGAGTCGGCCTGCGCGGAAGATGTAACGGGCTAAACATACCACCGAAGCTACGGGTGCAATTCATTAGAGTTGCGCGGTAGAGGAGCGTTCTGTAAGCCGTTGAAGGTGAAGGGGTAACCCACACTGGAGGTATCAGAAGTGCGAATGCTGACATGAGTAACGATAAAGGGGTGAAAAACCCCTCGCCGAAAGACCAAGGGTTCCTGTCCAACGTTAATCGGGGCAGGGTGAGTCGACCCCTAAGGCGAGGCCGAAAGGCGTAGTCGATGGGAAACAGATTAATATTTCTGTACTTCCGCTAACTGCGATGGAGAGACGGAGAAGGCTAGGCTAGCGCGGCGTTGGTAGTCCGCGTTTAAGGTGGTAGGTGGGTGACTTAGGCAAATCCGGGTCACTATACACTGAGAGCTGATGACGAGGTCCTAAGGGACTGAAGTAGTTGATGCCATGCTTCCAGGAAAATCTTCTAAGCTTCAGGTTAGCGGGAATCGTACCCCAAACCGACACAGGTGGTCGGGTAGAGAATACCAAGGCGCTTGAGAGAACTCGGCTGAAGGAACTAGGCAAAATGGTACCGTAACTTCGGGAGAAGGTACGCTGCTGTTGGTGATGGGACTTGCTCCCTAAGCTGACGGCAGTCGCAGATACCAGGTGGCTGCAACTGTTTATCAAAAACACAGCACTGTGCAAAATCGCAAGATGACGTATACGGTGTGACGCCTGCCCGGTGCCGGAAGGTTAATTGATTGGGTTATCGCAAGAGAAGCTCATGATCGAAGCCCCGGTAAACGGCGGCCGTAACTATAACGGTCCTAAGGTAGCGAAATTCCTTGTCGGGTAAGTTCCGACCTGCACGAATGGCGTAATGATGGCCACGCTGTCTCCAGCCGAGACTCAGTGAAGTTGAAATTGCGGTGAAGATGCCGTATACCCGCGGCTAGACGGAAAGACCCCGTGAACCTTTACTATAGCTTGGCACTGAACATTGACCCTACATGTGTAGGATAGGTGGGAGACTTTGAAGCGGGAACGCTAGTTCTCGTGGAGTCGTCCTTGAAATACCACCCTTGTAGTGTTGATGTTCTAACTTGGGCCCCTAATCGGGGTTAAGGACAGTGCCTGGTGGGTAGTTTGACTGGGGCGGTCTCCTCCCAAAGAGTAACGGAGGAGCACGAAGGTTGGCTAAGTACGGTCGGACATCGTACGGTTAGTGCAATGGCATAAGCCAGCTTAACTGCGAGACAGACACGTCGAGCAGGTACGAAAGTAGGTCATAGTGATCCGGTGGTTCTGAATGGAAGGGCCATCGCTCAACGGATAAAAGGTACTCCGGGGATAACAGGCTGATACCGCCCAAGAGTTCATATCGACGGCGGTGTTTGGCACCTCGATGTCGGCTCATCACATCCTGGGGCTGAAGTCGGTCCCAAGGGTATGGCTGTTCGCCATTTAAAGTGGTACGCGAGCTGGGTTCAGAACGTCGTGAGACAGTTCGGTCCCTATCTGCCGTGGGCGTTGGATGATTGAGGGGAGTTGCTCCTAGTACGAGAGGACCGGAGTGAACGAACCGCTGGTGTTCGGGTTGTCATGCCAATGGCATTGCCCGGTAGCTATGTTCGGAATCGATAACCGCTGAAAGCATCTAAGCGGGAAGCGAGCCCCAAGATGAGTCATCCCTTGGACTTTAAGTCCACTAAAGAGCCGTTCGAGACTAGGACGTTGATAGGTCAGGTGTGTAAGCGTTGTGAGGCGTTGAGCTAACTGATACTAATGACTCGAGAGGCTTAACCATACAACCCAGATGGGTTTTGCTAAGAGTACTTAGCTTGAATACAAACACTTAAGAAGTGTAACTCAAACCAGCTTTCCGAATTAATTTACTGCCTGCATGAGATAAGACGGGTAAGTGAATAACAAATTTGCTTGGTGACAATAGCATTGTGGTCCCACCTGATCCCATCCCGAACTCAGAAGTGAAACGCAATCGCGCCGATGGTAGTGTGGGGTCTCCCCATGTGAGAGTAGGTCATCGCCAAGCGCCTAATTAAACAATGAAGCCAGCTGCATAAGCTGGCTTTTTTGCTTTTGGCGTTTGCCATTTTAGATTGTGATTTTGAAATCATTCATTTCAATTTTCACCCTCTTTAACTCGCACATTCCTAATGTGCGCTAAATCGCGACTTGTAACCTTATTTCCTTCACGCTACAGAACCCGACCTCCGATAGTGGCTCTTGCTATTACTTCAGAGGTTACTTACCTTATGCAGTAATTTATTGGGGTAGCTAAGGATCTATGATGAAGTTAGAGATGATTTGTACTGGGGAAGAGGTGCTGTCGGGTCAGATTGTTGATACTAACGCGGCCTGGTTTGCCAGCACTATGATGGAGCATGGCATTGAGATCCAACGACGAGTGACCGTGGGGGATCGCCTCGAGGACTTAATTGCGGTTTTCCAAGAGCGTAGCTTGCATGCCGATGTCATCTTAGTAAATGGCGGATTGGGGCCTACCAGTGATGATATGTCTGCCGAGGCAATGGCTAAGGCCAAGGGAGAGTCTCTGGTTGAGAATCGCGAGTGGCGCCAACGTTTAGAAGATTGGTTTACGCGCAATAATCGCGAGATGCCAGTGAGTAATTTAAAGCAGGCGATGCTGCCTGAGTCTGCAGTGATGGTAGACAACCCTGTCGGTACGGCCTGTGGATTTAGAGTGAAGTTGAATCGAGCCTGGTTATTCTTCACTCCTGGTGTGCCATTTGAACTCAAACATATGGTGAAGGAACAATTTATTCCTTTTATCCGTGAAGAGTTTGACCTCGACGCTAAGGTGGCATTGAAGAAGTTGCTGACTATAGGTCATGGCGAGTCTTCCCTTGCCGACAAAATTGAGCCACTGGAGTTGCCTGAGGGGATTACTATTGGTTATCGCTCCTCCATGCCGCATATTGAAATCAAGATCTTTGCCCGCGGTGAGAAGGCGATTGCTTTGCTGCCACGGGTGACTGGGCACATCAAGATGGTGCTAGGTACTGCGGTTGTCGCCGAAGATAAAGCGACGCTTGCCGAGGAAATCCATGCTAAGTTACTGAATTCTGGATTGACCTTGAGTGTTGCCGAGTCTTGCACGGGTGGGATGATTACCAGCCAATTAGTCGACTTCCCGGGCAGTTCTTCCTATTTGCAACACGGTCTGGTGACTTACAGTAATGAGTCTAAGGTGCGAGTGTTAGGAGTTAATCCTGCAACCTTAGACGATCACGGCGCTGTCTCTATTCCCACGGTCGAAGAAATGGCTAAGGGTGCGCGTGCTATTTTAGACAGTGATTTTGCCTTAGCAACCAGTGGGATAGCGGGACCTGATGGTGGAACCGAAGAAAAGCCCGTCGGTACTGTCGCAATTGCCTTGGCAACCCGCAGTGGCGTCTACAGCCAAATGATAAAACTGCCGCGACGTTCACGGGATTTAGTGCGTAGCTTAAGTGCGGCGGTGGCCTACGATATGTTAAGGCGTGAATTACTCACCGAAGCTGTGATTGTGGATTACCAGTCGATAGGGCGTTTCAGCAAGTAACTTTTGGATACTTAAGGGTTTTAGTCAGTCTAGCTGGATTAATAAAAATGCTCCCTCGGGAGCATTTTTTATGACGAATGGTTTGCAACACAAGCCGCTATTTAGTGAATTTAAGGACTAATTTGCCAGGAACTACTTGAATGCTCTCGGTCATCTTGGCCATCAGCGCCTGATTACTGTCCTTCGTATCGAGCACATAAACAGGCTGATTCTCGAGGAAATGCCTTAAGTAGCTCATAACCTGTGGCGTCGCGCTACTGATGGCCTTTTCGATATCCTTAGGCGTTGATTCGACTTTCACCAATTCAAGCTGGCGTAGGTAGACGCTGTGGGTGGCAGTGTCATACCAAGGCTTGGCCTCAAAGGTGGTTGAAAGTTGCGCTTTCAACGGAAAAATAGGATTAGTGATGGACACTTGAGTGGCCGCACTTACGCTCATAGTGTCAGGCTTTTCGCCGAGTCTGACACTGATGTCGTTAATGCGCACTTGCGCGCCCACCAGTTGATTACCTTGTTTCACCTCAAAATGGATCTCTTTGCTGAGATACTGCTCCATTTCATGCTCGCTGATACTGTACTGCGTGACGCAGCCGCCAAGCAGTACAGATAATCCCAAGCAAAGGCTAAGCGTGAGTTCTTTCATTAACCTGTGTTTCTCATACCCGCCGCGACACCGGCAATCGTCAGCATTAAGGCGAGTTGCACGTGTTCGGAAGCGGGAGCTTCGGTTGTTTCCTTGCGGGTACGAGCCAATAACTCGGTCTGCAGGAAGTTTAATGGATCGATATAGGGATTGCGCAGTTTGACTGATTCGCGATTCCACGGTGTATGCGCCATTAAGGTATCTGATTTAGTCAGCTCCAGCACCACTTTAATGCCGAGATCTAAACGCTGGCGTAAAGTTTCGCCTAAGTGATGTAGATTGGTCGGTACTAAGCAGGTTTCATAGTAACGCGCCAAGTTAGGTTCTGCCTTGGCGTATACCATCTCCAGCATGGAAATCCGTGTGCTAAAGAAGGGCCATTCGCGCTCCATATCCTGTAGCAAGCCCATTTCGCCACGTTGGCAGGCAGCCTGTAATGCTTCACCGGCGCCGAGCCATGCTGGCAACATTAAGCGGTTTTGTGACCAAGCAAAAATCCAAGGAATGGCACGTAAGCTCTCGATACCACCATCGACACGGCGTTTGGCTGGGCGACTACCTAATGGTAGTTTGCCCAGTTCAACTTCCGGTGTGGCTGCACGGAAATAAGGCACAAAATCAGGCTCTTCACGGACAATACCGCGGTAAGCACTCACTGACTCCTCTGCAATTCGCTCCATACAATTGCGCCATTCCTGCTTAGGCTCGGGCGGCGGAAGCAAGGTCGCTTCTAACACCGCTGAGGTGTACAGGGCTAAGCTTTGCACCGCCAATTTAGGCAGGCCGAACTTAAAGCGGATCATCTCACCTTGCTCGGTGACGCGAATACGACCATCAACTGAACCGGGCGGTTGTGACAGAATCGCTTTGTGAGCTGGGCCGCCGCCGCGACCAATACTGCCACCACGACCATGGAACAGCGTCAACTTAACGCCAGCCTGTTTACAGACGGCGACTAACTGCTCCTGTGCACGGTATTGCGCCCAAGCGGCTGCCATTACACCCGCGTCTTTGGCCGAGTCAGAATAGCCGATCATCACCTCTTGCATACCTTTGGTGTAACCACGGTACCAGTCGATATCGAGCAGTGCGGTAATGCACTCGGCGGCGTTATTTAAGTCGCTTAAGGTTTCAAATAGCGGCACAACGCGCATTGGGTGAGTGCAGCCAGTTTCTTTGAGCAGCAATAATACGGTTAATACATCTGAAGGTTTACTCGCCATGGAGATCACATAGGAGCCCAAGGCCTTCGCCGGATGCTTAGCAATTAAGCGGCAAGTGTTAAGCACTTCGGCTACGTCGGCGGAAGGTTGCCAGTTGCTTGGGATCAGCGGACGACGGTTACTGAGTTCACGCAGTAAGAAGGCTTGTTTTTCAGTTTCATCCCAATGGTTAAAGTCCCCCATACCCAAATAGCGGGTTAATTCTGCAAGGACATCGCAGTGACGGCCTGCATCTTGGCGAATGTCGAGCCTTAACATATGGATGCCAAAACAAGCGAGACGGCGCAGAATGTCGAGTAGTAAACCGTTAGCAATCAAACGCATGCCGCAGTCACATAAACTCTTATACAGCATTTCTAGCGGCGCTTTCAGGTCGCTTTCTTGCCAAATCAGCGTCGATTTATCCACTTCAGGATTATGGCCCTCGATGCGGGCGTTTAAGTAGTCGATGGTGTCGCGCAGTTTTTGTCTTAATGAACGCAGCACAAAACGATAGGGTTCACAGCTATTGTTGGTAAACGCCATCAGCTCGCTGTTGGCTTCTTCCATCGATAACTCGCCAACCAGCAACACTATATCCTTGAGGAATAAACGGGCGGCGGCATGGCGATTACGATCTAACACTTCTTGGGTGACTTTGGCAGTCACAAAGGGGTTGCCGTCGCGATCGCCACCCATCCAGCTTGAGAAGCGCACTGGCGCGATATCGATAGGCAATTGCTGGCCAGTGCGATCTTGCACTTGATCGTTGAGCTGCCTTAAAAAGTCGGGAACAGCATGCCAGAGAGATTCTTCAATGGTGGACAATCCCCAGCGGGCTTCATCCACTGGTGTTGGGCGTTCACGGCGAATTTCATTGGTGTGCCAGATCTGGGCGATTAACTGGCGCAGACGCAGGTTAATTTGGCGGCGCTCTCTGTCCGACAGTTGATTGTTTTCTTGCTCGGCGAGGCAATCCACAATCGCAGCATATTTTTGGATCAGTGTGCGGCGAGAGATTTCCGTTGGATGCGCTGTGAGGACTAAGTCGATATCCAGCGTCTTTAAGCAATCCAACATCTTGGTTTGATCGATACGGCCATTAAGCATGCGGCCAAGCAACTGTTCGACCGGATCCGGTACGCAAACCAGTTCATCGCAGTTACGGCTAATAGTATGAAATTGTTCGGATAAGTTTGCTAAGTTGAGGAATTGGTTGAAGGCTTTGGCAAAAGGCACTAACTCTTCATCGGGGAGTGCGGTGAGCAGTTCTAGCATTTGCTCCCGTGCCGCTTCATCGCCACGGCGGGAGTCTTTTGCGAGTTTACGAATTTGCTCAACCTTCTCGAGGAATGAATCACCGAGGTGGGTGCGCATCGTATCGCCCAAGATCTGCCCTAACATACTCACGTTCGATCTTAACGACGCATACATGTCGGTCACATTGTCTGCCACATTACCTGCCATAGTTACTCCGAATAGAAAAACATAAAAATCCGCAATATACCCAAATAACCTGTAGGTGATGAGAATCCTATCTTCAGGTCGCTTGGGTATATAGCCCGCTAGCACAATACCCACCACTGAGGGCAATGGTCAACAGCAGAACTTATAACTTATACGACTGGCTTATCTTATATGCAACTAATCACGATAATTGTTGAAGAATATTCAATATAAATGCGAGCTAACGCAATATTTTATTATGTTTAGCGGAAGTGAATATGAACTGCATCATTTTCGGTTTTGCGGGTATGTGTATTCGGTGTTAATAAAAAGGACTGATTTTTCAGTCTTTCATCCATAGATAACTGAGTTATTAAGCAGTTAGTGAAGTATGGTGTTATTTGCTAAGCGTGCTTGAATGCCGCTAAAAGATAAAATTTAATAAAAATATATATTCACATATATTGCATAAATAGATCTTTGTGGTAGTCTAGCCAGCAGTTGAGATGAGTCACCCCTTGTGACCTGTAGAGTAAATATCATGATGTATAGCGTTAAGCCGTCAGTGAATAAAATAACGACCCATTACGATTTCCTACGACGATAGTCTTGTCATCATAGATATACGCTGGTGCGTGTACGCTATTCATCTATTCTTTAAGTCTCTTTGATTCGGTTTATAAAAATACATATGAAAAACATCGCCATTATCGGTGCCAGTGGTTACACAGGCGCACAACTAACAGCTTTAGTCCATGCGGAGTCTGAATTATCGATTCAAGGTCTGTATGTCTCTGAAAATAGTTTAGATAAAGGTAGAGCTTTAGCAGATTTGTACCCTGTCTACAGCCACATTGACTTAGCTCTGTCACCACTGACTGAAGCAGCGAAGGCGAAGATCGTCGCAGAGGCGGATGCCGTAGTGTTAGCGACCGAGCATTCGGTGAGTTTGCATTTAGCGGCTTGGTTCTACAACCAAGGTTTAGCCGTGTTTGACTTAAGCGGTGCCTATCGTTTCAGCGATGTGGCGCAGTACCCTAAGTGGTACGGTTTTGAACATGAGTATCCCGAAGTGTTGGCCAAGGCAGTCTATGGTCTGGCCGAGTGGAATGCCAAAGAAGTCGCCGCCACTAAGATGATTGCCGTGCCAGGTTGTTACCCAACAGCATCATTAACTGCATTGAAACCATTAAAGAATTTACTGACCTCAGCCTATCCAGTGATCAATGCGGTCAGCGGTGTGACGGGCGCGGGTCGTAAGGCACAGTTGCATACCAGTTTTTGCGAAGTGAGCCTCACTCCCTACGGCGTATTAGGCCACAGACATCAACCCGAGATTGCCACTCAACTGGGACAAGAGGTGATCTTCACGCCGCACCTTGGCAACTTCAAGCGCGGCATTTTAGCGACCATCACGGTACAGCTAAAACCGGGCACCACCACCGCCGATGTGGCTGCGGCATACAGTGTGTATGACCAAGCTCCGCTGGTGACGGTGAAACAGAACCAGTTCCCGAAAGTGGATGATGTGGTGCTGACCCCGAATTGCCACTTAGGTTGGAAGTTTGATGAGAACAGTGGCTACTTAGTGGTTGCCAGTGCTATCGACAACTTGATGAAAGGCGCGGCGAGCCAAGCCCTGCAATGCATAAAGATTCACTTTAACCTTTAACCGTTCATCCTTATTTAAGAGAGTCGTCAAGATGTCTACCAACAACTCAGTATTAGTTCTTAAGGTCGGCGGCGCCCTGCTGCAGTGTGAAATGGGAATGGCGCGTTTAATGGATACCGCAGCTGCAATGATCGCCAATGGTCAGCAAGTGCTGATGGTGCATGGCGGCGGCTGTTTGGTCGATGAGCAATTAGCCGCAAACGGCATGGAAACCGTCAAGCTAGAAGGCTTGCGGGTCACTCCGCCGGAGCAAATGCCGATCATTGCCGGTGCACTGGCCGGAACATCAAACAAGATCCTCCAAGGCGCAGCGACAAAGGCTGGGATTGTGAGTGTGGGCATGAGCTTAGCCGATGGCAACACAGTATCGGCCAAGATCAAAGATGAGCGTTTAGGGTTAGTGGGCGAGGTTTCTCCTAAAGACGCCACCTACCTCAAGTTTATTCTGTCCCAAGGTTGGATGCCGATTTGTAGCTCGATTGCCATGATGGACGATGGCCAAATGCTGAACGTGAACGCCGACCAAGCGGCGACGGTATTAGCTAAGTTGGTCGGTGGCAAGTTGGTCCTGCTATCGGATGTGTCTGGCGTGCTCGATGGTAAAGGTCAATTAATCCCTTCGCTGACTGGCCAACAGATTGCCGAGTTGGTGAAGCAAGGCGTGATCGAAAAGGGAATGAAAGTAAAAGTAGAAGCTGCGCTCGAAGTGGCGCAGTGGATGGGGCAGGCGGTTCAAGTTGCCTCATGGCGTGATGCAAGCCAATTAGTCGCATTAGCAAAAGGTGAGGCCGTGGGCACACAAATCCAACCATAAGCGGAGTAGGTTATGAAGCATTTACTATCGATAAAAGAGTTAACCCAGCAACAGTTGCTGGATCTGATTACCTTAGCCAAGACAATTAAAGCGAATCCCGCTGAGTATCGTCATGCGCTGGACGGTAAGAGTGTGGTGATGTTATTTGAAAAGCCATCCCTGCGTACTCGTGTTAGCTTCGATATCGGTATTAACAAGCTCGGCGGCCACTGTTTATACCTAGACCAACAGAATGGTGCCTTAGGTAAGAGGGAATCGGTCGCTGACTTTGCTTCTAACCTATCCTGTTGGGCCGATGCCATTGTGGCGAGAACTTTCTCCCACAAGACCATCGAGCAATTGGCCGAGTTTGGCACTGTGCCTGTGATAAATGCACTTTCGGATTTATATCATCCCTGCCAAGCGCTGGCCGATTTCTTAACCTTGGCCGAGCATTTTGAAAATATCAGTGATGTTAAGTTAGCGTACGTAGGTGACGGTAATAACGTGACGAATTCATTGATGTATTGCGCGGCCATTCTCGGTGCCACCATGACAGTGATCTGCCCTGCGGGTCACTTTCCTGATGGCTACGTCGTGGCCGAAGTGCAAGAACTTGCCAGCCGATATGGCGGCAAGGTTGTACTGACTTCAGATATTGGTGCTATCGAAGGTCACGATGCTATCTATACTGATACTTGGATTTCCATGGGTGATCCAACACCGTTAGCGGAAATTAAGGATAAGTTTGCACCTTATCAGGTCAATAAGGGCTTGATGGCGAAAGCGGGTGCTCACTTTTTTATGCACTGCTTACCCGCTCACCGCGGTGTTGAAGTGACCGATGAGGTGATGGATGGTGAAGGCTCCTTGATCCTGCAACAAGCAGAGAATCGGATGCACGCCCAAAACGCAGTACTGGTAACCCTATTTAGTTAATTTAACCCTGTTTAGCAGCCTACTTTCTCCAAGGTGAGAAACGAGTTATAGGAATTTAAGATGTCTATCGAGAACAAAAACACTGGCGTGAAAAAAGTCGTTTTAGCCTATTCGGGTGGTCTAGATACTTCGGCCATTATTCCTTGGTTAAAAGAAACCTACGACAACTGTGAAATCATCGCCTTTTGCGCTGACGTAGGTCAGGGTGAAGAAGAGTTAGTGGGTCTGACTGAAAAGGCATTGGCTTCTGGCGCATCTGAATGCCATATCGTCGATCTGAAAGAAGAATTCGTTAAAGATTACATCTATCCAACCATGGCAACGGGTGCTATCTACGAAGGGACTTACCTATTAGGTACTTCAATGGCGCGTCCGATCATCGCTAAGGCGCAGGTTGAAGTAGCACGTAAAGTGGGTGCCGATGCCCT
This sequence comes from Shewanella mangrovisoli, assembly GCF_019457635.1. Lineage (NCBI taxonomy): Bacteria > Pseudomonadati > Pseudomonadota > Gammaproteobacteria > Alteromonadales > Shewanellaceae > Shewanella > Shewanella mangrovisoli. The sequence goes on along the minus strand of NZ_CP080412.1, from coordinate 4,474,362 downwards.
GTGTCACGGTTGTACCGGTAAGGGTAACGACCAAGTGCGTTTCGAAGGTTGCTTTGCGGCATTAGCACCTGATTTAAAAGTGATTGCACCATGGCGTGAATGGACCATGCAGAGCCGTGAAGATCTGCTGGCTTACTTAGCCGAGCGTAATATCAAGACGTCGGCTTCTGCCACTAAGATCTACAGCCGTGATGCGAACGCATTCCATATCTCCCACGAAGGTGGCGAGCTGGAAGATCCATGGAACGAGCCAAGCAAAGGTGTGTGGACGCTGACTGCCGATCCAGAAGATGCGCCAAACCAAGCAGAATATGTGTCACTGGAAGTTGAACATGGCCGTGTGACTAAAGTAAACGGTGAAGCATTAACACCTTACGCTGCACTGATGAAGCTGAACGCCATCGCTGCACCACATGGCGTGGGTCGTATCGATATCACCGAAAACCGTTTAGTGGGCATGAAGTCTCGTGGTTGCTACGAAACTCCAGGCGGCACTGTGATGTTTGCTGCGCTGCGCGCGATTGAAGAGTTAGTGCTGGATAAAACCAGCCGTACTTGGCGTGAGCAAGTGGGTGCCCAAATGGCACACTTAGTCTACGACGGTCGTTGGTTTACACCTCTGTGTAAGTCTCTGCTGGCAGCATCTGAGTCATTAGCCGAGTCTGTTAACGGTGAAGTTGTGGTTAAACTCTACAAAGGTCACGCGATTGCCGTTAAGAAGCGTTCGCCAAACAGCTTGTACTCTGAAGCCTTTGCCACCTTCGGTGAAGACCAAGTGTACGACCAAAAACACGCTGAAGGCTTTATCCGTCTGTACTCGTTAGCGAGCCGCATCCGCGCGCTCAACGCTAAGTAATAGGCAGACTCAAAGGGCGCCTAGCGCCCTTTTTTATATCTTAAGTTTTAATGGCTTTAACGTATTCAAAGCAGTGACCGAGGGGATTGAGCATGGCTTTATGGGGTGGAAGATTTCAGGGCGAAACGAGCGCGCTATTTAAATTATTCAACGATTCACTGCCGGTGGATTACCGTTTGTTTGAGCAGGATGTGGTCGGCTCTATCGCTTGGGCCGATGCGATTGCTAGCGTCGGCATTATCACTGCCACCGAGTGCAGCGACTTAAAGAAAGCGCTGAACGAGTTGCTGGTGAAAGTGAAGGGCGATCCTGCGATTATTCTCGCATCGGGCGCGGAAGATATTCATAGCTTCGTGGAGTCGGCGCTGATCGCTAAAGTCGGCGATCTCGGTAAAAAACTCCATACGGGCCGTAGCCGTAACGACCAAGTCGCGACCGATTTAAAACTCTGGTGTCAATCCGAAGGTGCGGCATTAGTGGCTCGCCTGCAAACCTTACGCTGCGAACTTATTGCGCTTGCTGAGCGTGAGTTCGACGCTGTAATGCCAGGCTATACTCACTTGCAACGTGCTCAGCCTGTGACCTTCGGCCATTGGTGTTTAGCCTATGTGGAGATGATTGAGCGTGACCTTAGCCGCTTAACCGATGCCTTAAAGCGTGCCAATACCTGTCCGCTCGGTTCAGGAGCTTTGGCGGGCACCGCCTATCAAATGGATAGACATGCGCTGGCTGCGGCACTGAACTTTGCTTCGCCAACCTTAAACAGTTTAGACAGTGTGTCGGATCGCGACCATGTGGTTGAGCTGTGTTCTACGGCCTCAATCAGCATGATGCACCTAAGCCGCATGGCCGAAGATTTGATTTTCTTCAACTCGGGTGAAGCGGGCTTTATCTCATTAAGTGATGAAGTGACCTCGGGGTCATCTTTGATGCCACAAAAGAAAAACCCCGATGCGCTGGAACTTATTCGCGGTAAAACGGGCCGTGTGTACGGTAGCTTAGTGGGCATTCTCACCACCATGAAAGCGCTACCTCTGGCCTACAACAAAGATATGCAGGAAGACAAGGAAGGCTTGTTCGATGTGGTTGACAGCTGGGCAATCTGCTTGGATATGGCGGCGTTAGTGTTATCTGGCTTAGTAGTGAATCGCCCTAATGCACTGTTAGCCGCGCAGCAAGGTTATGCCAACGCGACCGAATTGGCGGATTATCTGGTGTCTAAAGGCATGCCGTTCCGCGAAGCGCACCATGTGGTCGGCGTGGCAGTGGTTGCGGCGATTGCCAAGAAGATCCCATTAGAAGGTTTTACGCTGGCCGAGTTTAAAACCTTTGCCGAGATTATCGAAGATGACGTCTATCCTAATCTCACCATCGAAGCTTGTTTGGCAAAACGCGATGTCCTCGGCGGCACAGCGTTGACTCAGGTGAAGCAAGCCATCGCGGCGAAGAAAGTTGTTTAATGCTTTAATCGAGTAATAAAAAACGCGACTCTAGGGTCGCGTTTTTTGTTTCTGTTACAGAGGCTTATTGGAATAAATCGTCTGTCGGCGCATCGATGAACAGATTGTTTTCATCTTGGCTTTCACTGATGTATTCCTTAGGTTCAGTGCCCGAGATAAAGTATTCAAATGCGCTGGTGTAATCTGTCTTGCGAGTTAGCTTGCCGGTCGCCAAATCGATCCGTACCGAGACAATCCCCTCTGGCGGAATCGCTGTAGTTTCAGGTACGCCTTTCAGCACGTTATTCATGAACTCGTTCCAGCCTGGGCCTGCGGTCTTAGCGCCCGCCTCGGTACCCGTGATCTGATCCTTCTCGCCGTTGGAGTTCCATGCGGTTCTGCCTAACTGGCGACCATGGTCGTCAAACCCTACCCAGAAGGTGCTGGTCAGTGTCGGGCCAAAACCACTGAACCAGGTATCGCGTGATTCGTTGGTTGTACCCGTTTTGCCTGCAATATCATGACGTTTGATTAACTGTGCCGCACGCCACGCAGTACCTTGCCAGCCAGTGCCTTTACTCCAATCGCCGCCACCCCAGATCACGCTCTTCAGCGCTTCGGTGATCAGGAATGCCGTTTGTTCAGAGATAATTTGCGGAGCATAACGGCCCGTTTGCTCAAAGCAATGAGCGACAGGTTCATCGGTCTGAGTCGTTGGCTCACCAAAACTCATTGGATCGCTGCTAGGCTGCATTGAGCCGTTGTTAGGCTTACAGGCTAAGGTCGGATTGGCCTTCTCAATCACATTACCGAAGGAGTCTTCTACTCGTTCAATATAGTAAGGTTCCACCAAGAAGCCGCCGTTCGCGAACACATTGAAAGCGGTTGCCACTTGCAGCGGGGTGACCGAAGGAGAACCTAAGGCTAACGACTCGTTACGAGGTAAGTCGTTAGGATCGAAGCCAAACTTAGTCAGCTCGGAGATGGCCGCATCTAAACCAATATGGCGCATGGCGCGAACCGACATTACGTTGATCGATTGCGCTAAGCCCACACGCAGACGTGTTGGACCGCCATAGATATCGGGCGAGTTTTTAGGGCGCCACGCCGTACCTTGGCTAATATCGGGTTTGTTAATCGGCGCGTTGTTAATCAGAGTCGCGAGGGTAAAGCCTTTCTCTAATGCCGCAGCATAGATGAAAGGTTTAATATTCGAACCTAATTGACGTTTCGCTTGGGTCACGCGGTTGTATTGGCTTTGGCTGAAGCTGTAGCCACCCACTAAGGTACGGATTGCACCATTTGTAGGATCGAGCGCAACAGTGGCGCTGGCCACTTCGGGCACTTGCGACAATTGTAAGTACTGACCGTTATCGCGGATCCAAATACGCTCACCGACTTTTAGCATATCCGAGGCCGATTTTGGCACCGAGCCTTGGCGTTTATCGGTGATAAATTTGCGCGCCCATTTTAGGCCATCCCACTTAATGATTTTGGTTTCGCCCTTGGCGGTTAACACGCTGGCTTGCTGACCATCGATGTTTAATACCGCAGCAGGTTGTAACTCTTGCACAGGTGTTATTTTTGCGAGCTCGGCTTTGATTTGTGCATCGTCAGGCTTGGCGTCGGTCCATAAAACGGCCGCAGGACCACGGTAACCGTGGCGCTCATCATAGGCATAGACGTTATTGCGTAATGCTTGCTGTGCTAGCAGTTGCTGCTCTGATGAAATCGTTGTGTAGACGTTATAGCCATTGGTGTAGGCCTCTTCTTCACCGTATTTTTGCACCATATAATCCCGAGCCATTTCAGAGATATAAGGGGCGTAAAGATCGATTTCAGCACCATGGTATTTGGCGATGAGCGGCTCTTGCACAGCTGCTTGGTATTCAGCCTTGCTGATGTAACCCACTTCGTTCATCCGCATCAATACCACGTTGCGGCGTGCGAGTGCACGTGAAGGGGAGGTGATAGGGTTTAGGGTCGACGGTGCTTTAGGCAGACCCGCGATCATGCTCATTTCGGAAAGCGTCAGGTCTTGAACGTTTTTACCAAAATACACTTGAGCGGCCGCGCCGACACCATAGGCTCTCTGACCTAAATAAATACGGTTAACGTAGAGCTCTAAAATCTCATCTTTAGTTAACAATTGCTCGATGTGATAGGAAATAAAAATTTCCTTCACTTTACGGATAATGGTCTTGTCGCGGGTCAGGAAGAAGTTGCGCGCCACCTGCATGGTGATCGTACTCGCACCTTGCTTCTTTTCGCCTGTGGTGAGCATGACGATTGCGGCACGCATCACCCCAACAGGATCGATGCCGCCATGCTCATAAAAGCGCGCATCCTCGGTGGCGAGGAAGGCTTGCAGCAGCGGTTTAGGCACTTCTTCGAGTTTCAGCGGAATACGACGCTTCTCACCAAATTGAGAGATGAGTTTGCCGTCGCTACTGTAAATGCGCAAAGGTGTTTGTAATTGCACATTTTTTAGTGTCGAAACATCCGGCAGATCCGGCAAAACATAAAAGTATGCTGCAACAATGGCGCCCACGCCCAAAAGGGCTAGACTGAATAGAGCTATAACAATACGTTTTAACCACTTCACCTAAATTGATCCTAATGTTCAGTTAAGTGCGACAGTATATAAGGCGCGCACGTTTGGGTGAAGCAAAAACGTGACGGCCCTAAAATAGCGTTTGTAAAATCTTGAAACATTCTATACAAATACGTATAACGGGTTGATTTTGTGCTAATCTCTTTTACTACTGAATACAAATAATAAAGTGACAACGGACTATGCTTTCAAATTTATGGAAGCGTCAGGCTCCGCAAATGGTCGGGATTGATATTGGTTCCCATGAAGTAAAGGCTATTCTGCTGAGTAAGACTGCTGATGGATATAAAATACTAAGTCATGCAGCGGTTCCCGTAAAAAAGGGGGCTATTAACGATCATGATATTCGTGATGCCGATGCCGTTGTTGAATGTCTCAAACAGATTAAGCGTATTTTGCCTAAATCGGTTAAATATGCAGCGGTTGCGGTCTCTGGTTCTGCGGTGATGACTAAGGTTATCTACATGGATGCCTCACTGAGCGAGGAGGAAATGGAAGCGCAAATTGAGATTGAAGCCGATAACCTGATCCCATACTCCCTCGATGAAGTTAGCATTGATTTTGAAACTCTAAATGTTAATAGTACCGATCCTTCTAAGGTCGACGTGCTCCTGAGCGCATGCCGCACTGACAATATTGATGCTAGAGTCGATGCGCTCGATGAAGTCGAGCTCGAAACCAAAGTTGTTGATGTGGAAGGTTATGCTCTGGGCCGAGCCGTTGAGTTGGTGCTAGGGCAGTTACCCGAAGGCGCTCGGCAGAAGGCGGTGGCCATGGTCGATATTGGCGCCAACATGACGACCTTCAGTGTGGTGGAGTCGGGCGAAACGACCTTTATTCGTGAGCAAGCCTTCGGCGGCGAGTTATTTACTCAGTCGATTCTGTCGTTTTATGGCATGTCCTACGAACAAGCAGAGAAAGCCAAAATTGAAGGCGATTTGCCACGTAATTATATGTTCGAAGTGCTATCTCCCTTCCAAACGCAATTACTGCAACAAATTAAGCGAACGCTGCAAATTTATTGTACGTCGAGCGGCAAAGATAAAGTCGATTATCTCGTATTATGCGGTGGAACATCTAAACTGGAAGGCATGGCTAACTTATTAACGAATGAGTTAGGCGTTCACACCATTATTGCCGATCCTTTTCAAGGATGTCTGCACGCAGATGAATCCGTTAAAAATATACTGCAACCTAGCATTAGCAAATATATGGTTGCTTGTGGCTTAGCGCTGAGGAGCTACGGTCAATGGCGAACATAAACCTGCTTCCTTGGCGTGAAGAAGCGAGAGAAAAGCAGAAGCGCGATTATATTGGCATATTGGCCGCGGTATTTTTAGGCTCAGCGATTTTAGTCTATGTGGCTCTGTCTTTACTCGACATGATGACCGATGAACAGCGCGGACGTAATGCTTATTTACAGTCCGAAATTCAGCAACTCGATGCTCAAATTGCCGAGATTAAAAAGATCACCGAGCGTAAGAAAGATATTGAGCGTCGCACCGAGATCATTTTGAACCTTCAGCAATCCCGTAATTTGCCGACACACGTATTAGATGAGCTGGTGCGTATCGTGCCGCCCGGAATATATCTATCTAGCCTAGAGAAAAAAGGCAGTCTATTACTGATTGAAGGTCGAAGTGAATCGAACAACAACGTAGCGAACATGATGCGTAAGGTGAAGGCATCCGAATGGTTAACCGATCCCAATATGCAATCTATCGTGTCTCAAGATGATGAGCTAAGACAATTACAACGCTTTAGCTTAAGAGTGAGCATTAAAGGTGCCATGGCTGATGAGCCTATTAAAACGGCAAAAGGAGCGAGTAAATGAAGCTCGATCTAAGTCAGTTTAATGATATTGATTTTGAAAATATCGGCGGTTGGCCAAATCAAGTCAAAGTGTTTTTCGCTGTGCTATTGGCACTCTGTGTATTTGCTGCGGGTTATTTTCTCGTGGTTTCGGATGCTATTGATGTGTATAACGCGGAGCAACGAAAAGAAGAGCAACTCAGAGAAGATTTTAAAACCAAATATCAGCTTGCCGCTAACCTTAAATTGTACCGTGAACAGTTAGCTGTGATGGAGGAGCAATTTGCCGAGTTACTCAAAATGCTGCCCTCTGAAAATGAAATGCCAGGGCTGCTCGATGACTTAACCTTTGTGGCCACTGACGCTGGATTACGGATTAACAGCTTAAATTGGGAACCTGAGATTCAACGGGATTTCTATATTGAGTTCCCGATTAAAATGTCGGTTACAGGTGATTATCATCAAATAGGCAATATGGTCAGCGGCGTGGCTAAACTGCCTCGTATCGTCAGCTTGCACGATTTTATGATTAAGCGCGATGAGAGCGGTAATCTGGCCATGGATATTCTGGCGAAAACCTATCGCTTTAAAGAGGGCGCTGAATTACCTCCCGAAAAACCAGCCAATAACAAGGGGAAGAAATAATGAAACTCTTACCTCTGTTAGCATTAAGTCTTTTTTTAATGGGTTGTGTTGGCGATCGTAGTGATTTAGAGCTATTTGTTACTACTACCAAGGCACAGCATGTGGCGCATATTCCACCCTTAAAAGAGCCACCTAAGTTTGAGCATTTTGCGTATCAAGCCGAATTAATGCGTAGCCCCTTTGTCCCTCCTTCTAGAGAATTAACGGAAGAAGTGGTTGATACCAGCAAAAACTGCTTACAGCCGGATTTAAAACGTCGTAAAGGCCGTTTAGAAACCTATGCATTAGACAATCTAAAAATGCGCGGCACCTTAAGCGAAGGAAATTCGATTTGGGCGCTTATTGAAACCAATGATGGCAGTGTATATCGGATGGGCGTGGGTGAGTATCTTGGATTGTTTAATGGCCATATAGCGAAAGTGACTTCTCAGAATGTGGAAGTTGTAGAATTAATTCCCGATGGTTCTGGTTGTTGGTCTGAACGCACAAACAACATCGAACTTTCTGGAAAATAACAAGCGAAGGATGAGGGAATAATGAAATCTTCTGCCGCGATAAAAATCCCGTTATCGTTTTTATCTTCAGGCTTAGCCAAGTCTGTTATTGGGATCGCATTAGTATTTGGGTTTTTGCCATCGAGTTTTGCGGCAAATAGGTTGATGGATGTTAAATACCATGCTCTTGTCGATCATCAATTAGAAGTCGAGTTAGTTTTTGAGGAGGCGATTAGCGCGCCCACAATTGACTCTAATGCTTCTCCTGCTCAGTTGGTATTAACCTTCGATGACAGTATTTCGGGTCTTTCTAAGGACCGTCTGCCGATTAACCAAGTCGGTGTGAAGGACATAGTGACAACGCAGCAAGATGCCCATCTAATGGTGACGTTGGGCTTATCTAAGGTTAAACCGTATCAAGGCAGTGTCGTTGGTAATTCTTACCGTTTAACCATTAACGACGAAGTTGCGGGCTCACAAGCGGGTAATAATCCGTTCGTTAATAGTGTTAAAAATATCGATTTTCGTCGCAACGCGAATGGTGGTGGTGATTTATTAGTCTATTTAAATAATCGCTCAGTTGCAGCTAACGTTGAACAAATCGGTGCCAAACTTGAGGTTCAGCTCTACAACACTGATATTAACAGTGATTTGTTATATGTGATGGATGTGCAGGATTTCTCCACCCCCGTAAAGCATTTTGAAACCTTTAAAGACGATTTAACGACCCGGATTTTAGTCGATGTCTCGGGCAATTATGAGTTCAATTACAAACAGGAAGACAATCTCTTTAGGCTCTCAATCAACAAAGTAGAGCGCGCTGCGGCGACCAAAGAGGTGAAGAAATATAACGGTAAAACCCTTTCGTTAAATTTCCAGAATATTTCAGTCCGTACTGTGTTGCAGATTATTGCCGACTACAACAACTTCAACTTAGTCACCAGTGACACGGTTGAAGGTGATATCACTTTAAGACTTGATGACGTGCCTTGGGACCAAGCATTGGACTTGATCCTGCAAACCAAAGGACTCGATAAGCGTATCGAAGGTAACATTCTGATGGTGGCGCCAAGTGAAGAGCTGGCGATTCGCGAAAGCCAAAACCTCAAGAATAAGCAGGAAGTGAAAGAGCTGGCGCCACTCTACTCTGAGTATCTGCAAATCAACTATGCCAAGGCGACTGATATTGCTGAGTTACTCAAAGGGGCGGATTCTAGCTTATTGTCACCACGTGGATCTGTGGCTGTCGATGAGCGTACCAATACCGTGTTAGTGAAAGATACCGCTGAAATCATCGAGAATATTCATCGTTTGGTCGAAGTGCTCGATATTCCTATCCGCCAAGTGTTGATTGAATCTCGCATGGTCACGGTAAAAGACGACGTGTCTGAAGATTTAGGTATCCGTTGGGGCGTAACTGACCAACAGGGGAGTAAAGGGACGTCAGGAACGCTTGAAGGGGCTGGAAGCATTGCTAATGGTGTGGTCCCATCTCTAGATAATCGTTTGAACGTGAATTTACCTGCGGCGGTAACTAACCCAACCAGCATTGCTTTCCATGTGGCCAAGCTTGCCGATGGCACTATTTTAGATTTAGAACTGAGTGCGCTTGAGCAGGAAAACAAAGGTGAAATTATCGCGAGCCCTCGTATCACCACCTCTAACCAAAAGGCGGCGTATATCGAGCAGGGTGTGGAAATCCCTTATGTGCAATCCACTTCCAGCGGCGCCACGTCGGTGACCTTTAAGAAGGCTGTATTGTCATTAAGAGTGACACCACAAATTACGCCTGATAACCGTGTAATTCTGGATCTTGAAATCACTCAAGACTCTCAGGGTAAAACGGTGGACACACCCACAGGACCGGCAGTCGCTATCGATACTCAACGTATTGGTACACAGGTGTTAGTGGATAATGGGGAAACCATTGTGCTCGGTGGTATCTATCAGCAGAACTTGATCAGCCGCGTGAGCAAGGTGCCTATCCTGGGTGACATTCCTTTAGTCGGCTTCTTATTCCGTAACAGTACCGACAAGAATGAGCGCCAAGAGCTTTTGATTTTCGTGACGCCTAAAATTGTGAACGAGAAACTCTAATCGTTTGTTACGAGTCGAATAAAGCCAGCATTCCTTGCTGGCTTTATTGTGTCTGAAATACAATTCTTATCATAAATAGCGTGCATCACTTGCCAGACTAGACATGAAACTGAGATAATCCTCGGTCAAGTCTCATTAGAGCAAGGTAACATACAGTAGGTCGGCTTGTTCATGAGTCGACATAGGCATACTTTTCATTAAGATTCAGACGTACAAGAAATGGCTGAAAAACGTAATATTTTTCTGGTAGGCCCAATGGGCGCAGGTAAAAGCACAATTGGTCGCCATCTGGCGCAAATGCTGCATTTAGAATTCCACGATTCAGATCAAGAGATTGAGCAACGCACAGGCGCCGACATTGCTTGGGTGTTTGACGTTGAAGGCGAAGAAGGTTTCCGCCGTCGCGAAGCTCAGGTTATTGCTGATCTGTCTGAAAAACAAGGTATTGTCCTTGCCACTGGTGGTGGTTCAGTTCAGAGCAAAGATATCCGTAATCATTTATCTGCTCGCGGTATCGTGGTGTATCTCGAAACCACTATCGACAAACAGGTTGCGCGTACTCAAAGAGACAAGCGTCGCCCATTACTGCAAGTAGATGATCCGCGAGAAGTATTAGAAAACCTCGCAGAAATCCGTAACCCTCTGTACGAAGAAATTGCTGATGTGATCGTTAAGACCGACGATCAAAGTGCAAAGGTTGTTGCGAATCAAATCATTGAGCAATTAGGTTTCTAGGCAGAATGACAAAACAAATTCAGGTTGATTTAGGTGAACGTAGTTATCCCATTTATATTGGCCAGAGTTTGATGAGTGATGGCGAGACTCTGTCTCGCTACCTGCTGAAAAAACGTATCCTTATCGTCACCAATGAAACTGTCGCGCCCTTGTATCTTAAGCAGATCCAAGACACGATGGCTTCGTTCGGTGAGGTAACCAGCGTCATCCTTCCCGATGGCGAGCAATTCAAAGATTTAACGCATTTAGATTCTATTTTTACGGCTCTGCTGCAACGCAATTATGGCCGTGATTCAGTGCTGGTGGCCCTCGGTGGCGGGGTGATTGGTGACATGACGGGTTTTGCCGCTGCCTGTTACCAACGTGGCGTCTATTTTATTCAAATTCCAACCACGCTACTATCGCAAGTTGATTCTTCCGTTGGTGGAAAAACCGCAGTTAATCATCCTCTTGGCAAAAATATGATCGGGGCTTTTTACCAGCCACAGATCGTCATTATCGATACTGAATGCCTACAAACCTTGCCCGCGCGTGAATTCGCGGCTGGGATGGCAGAAGTCATTAAGTATGGCATCATGTGGGATGCTGAATTTTTTCAATGGCTTGAGAACAATGTTCAAGCATTGAAAAGCCTAGATACTCAAGCTTTGGTCTATGCGATTTCTCGCTGCTGTGAGATTAAAGCCGATGTCGTGAGTCAGGATGAGACCGAGCAGGGCGTCCGCGCGCTATTAAACCTTGGGCACACCTTTGGTCATGCGATCGAAGCCGAGATGGGTTATGGTAATTGGCTGCATGGTGAAGCGGTTGCGGCTGGCACAGTCCTTGCTGCACAAACGGCTAAGTCCATGGGATTGATTAATGAGTCAATTGTTCGTCGTATTGTGCAATTGTTCCATGCTTTCGATCTGCCAGTAACAGCGCCGGAATCTATGGATTTCGATAGTTTTATTAAACACATGCGTCGCGATAAGAAAGTGTTAGGTGGTCAGATCCGGCTGGTACTCCCGACGGCCATTGGTCGAGCTGATGTCTTTAGCCAAGTCCCGGAATCGACCCTAGAACAGGTTATCTGCTGCGCATAAACCTTGTGTGGTGGATTAGTGACGTTTCAGGGGCAAGTCTTGCTTCCTTCACAGGAAGCACTCGTAGAAAGATTGCATCATGTGGCCAGTTATAGCGACCAGCTACTGGTGCTTGTGGGTGCGCTCGGCTCGGGTAAGACGACACTGCTGACTGCGTTAACCACAGATTTTGATGAGTCGAATGCCGCGTTAGTCATCTGTCCTATGCACGCCGACAATGCTGAAATTCGTCGCAAGATTTTAGTGCAATTGGTGTCATCCCCGATTTTTGATGACGAAATCTCCCTCGCTGAAACCATACTGCGTGTCGCGCCGAAACAAAGTAAGCCGCTGCACATCATTATCGATGACGCCCATTTACTTTCTAAAGAATTGTGGGCCGAGTGCATCATACTCAATCAAGTGCAATGTGCGGGTCAGCGTATTGCCGTGACCTTAGCGGTACCGCCTGCATTTTTAGCCGACTTACTCCCTCAGTTGCCAGAGTCGTTAAGACGACAGATCCTGCCGGTCAGCATTGATCCCTTAAGCTTGCCGGAGCGTGAGGCGCTGTATCAAACCTTGCTGCGCTATAGTGACCAAAATCCGTTTACGCCAAGGGACATAGTGCGCGCTCAGCTCGAGAAGCAAACGGGTACTCCGCAGGAGGTGGTTGCCTTACTGGAGCTGGCTCTACATGGTCAGGGTGAGAAGAAATCAGTATGGACACAATACAAAGTCGCGCTCATTGGGTTTGCTAGTGTGCTGATTGCTGTAGTTATTTGGCTTGGTCTGGCTAAACCCTTTTCCGGTGAGCCAATTCCCGAGGTGGTGACTTATCCTGCTGTGGATTCCGCAGAGTTTCTTGCCCATGGCAAACAGATACTAGCGCCGTATTTTAAGCAGCGAGCCGAGTCGTTAACGCAGGCATTATTAGCGGAAGCGGTGGAGCAAGCGGACCCATTGGCGAAGTTCCATGGGGAGGAGCCTCAAGCGGAAGGAGAGACAGGCATAGCACCACCTGTCGATGAAGCGACAAGTAAGGGCGACAGTAGCGCCACTGAGATTGATGAGGCAGAGCCTGCGCCAGCTCCTACAGAGCAAGCGAAAGATGACACGGCTACTCAGGTGGTGCATGCAACTGCTGAGCCTGCATCAGCCGTATCGGTGCGGCCAAAAACGGGCTATGCCATCCAAATTGCCACAGTCTCCCAGCGTGAAACTGTACAGTCGCTCCTTAAGAAACTGCATAACGTGCCAGAGGTGCGAGTTGCCAAGTACAAACAGTTTTGGGTGGTGTTGGTAGGGCAGTTTAATGACAGTCAATCGGCACAGCAGGCGGCCGCAGAATTGGTCAAAGAGTATCATCTTAGCCAACCCCTGATAAAAAAATGGGCAGAACTCGGCGGTTATCAACTACAAGAAACACGCTCAAGCGGTGAAATTTCAGAATAAACAGAGTACAATCATGGCCTTTATTTTTGTCGGCATTCATCAAGTTAAATGATCAAAAAACATAGAGCCTTCCTGAAATGGGCCGGCGGAAAATTTAAATTGGTGGATGAGCTCGCGAACTACTTACCAACTGGTGAGCGTTTAGTTGAGCCCTTTGTCGGCGCAGGTTCAGTCTTTTTAAATACTGACTATCCCAGCTATTTACTCTGCGACATCAATCAAGATCTGATCAATCTCTACAACATAGTTAAAGAAAGGCCTGCCGAGTACATTGCGGCGGCCAAGAAGCTATTTGTCGATGAGATGAATCAAAAGGATGCCTACTATCGCGTGCGTACAGACTTTAATAAATCCCGCGATCCTTTTTTGCGCTCGGTTTATTTTTTGTACTTGAATCGCCATGGTTTTAATGGCCTATGCCGTTATAACCGCAAAGGGGGCTTTAATGTGCCCTTTGGCTCCTACAAGAAACCGTATTTCCCTGAGAAGGAAATTCTAGCCTTTTCAAAGAAAGCGCAGCGCGCCGAGTTTAAGTGCATCGGCTATGAAAAAGCCTTCGAGCAAATCCGCACTGGCGATGTGATCTATTGCGATCCACCCTATGCGCCGCTATCGACCACCGCGAGTTTCACCACTTATGTTGGTGCGGGTTTTAGCTTGGATGATCAGGCGCTGCTGGCGCGTTATTCGCGACATATGGCCTTAGAGCAACGCATTCCTGTCGTGATCAGTAACCATGATATTCCGCTGACACGTGAGTTGTATCGCGGTGCTCACCTTGCCAAGATCCAAGTGCAACGCAACATTAGTCAAAATGGCAGTGGTCGCAATAAAGTCGATGAGCTGATTGCGTTGTACGACGAGAATTATGACCCACAGGATGATTGATACTAGGTTGTAGTATCGAGTGACTTAGCCAACGACTTGGCTAACAAGCAGAATCAGGCTGGCGACTAAGGCAATCGCTAGCACTATCCCCATCAAAATGTACGGTAATGGCGAGTTGGTCTGGAAGTCTTTTTGACGATTTCTATCTGACTGCACCCCAAAGAAGGCGGCTATCGTACTGTGAAAGACTTGCCAGATCCGGCTTAGCATCAATAGGACTGTTGTGAATTAGCAGGCTTCAGGTCATCGATAGGCTTATCTTGATGACCATGGAGTAATTCAAGCAAGTCGACAAAATGGAACTGGCTAGAGCGATTTTTGCCAGTGAGCCAAGTCTTCCAACTTAAGGTTTGTGCCTGTTCGGCACAGCGGTTATTTGGATGGCTGCTAGGTAAACTGTTGTTGTAGCGAGTATCGCTGCTGCAAGCGCAGGCGGAGGTGTCGTTACTTGCGGTGAGTTTTTCCACGCCAAAGGCTAAGGAGGCGACTACCACTGCGGTAAATGCCAACATCATCGATGACTTAAATGTCACCGAACCTAAAATGTGTGAAAACTGTGTTAACCGCCCCTTCATGATACTTCCTTTGAAACCACTAAATGATCCACGTTAGCGACCCGAGTATAACAAACTCGCTTAGTTTATGAACAATAATTTATCAATCTTCACTAAAAACTTTCTAACGCTTCAGCATCTCCTTGAGTTTACCGTACGTTATGAGTGCGCTAATTGTGTTTCTATTGGGTTTCAATCGCGATAAATGTGGCATTTGCTATAGAGGCACGGCTTAGCTAAGGGTAAAATAAGGCACTTTTTGTTCAATAGCAGCGAGTGTCCTATGCGCCCATTTTTAATTGCTCCATCGATTTTATCCGCCGATTTTGCCCGTTTAGGGGATGACGTTAAAGCCGTGTTAGATGCAGGGGCTGACGTAGTACATTTTGATGTGATGGATAACCACTATGTGCCAAATTTAACCATTGGCCCTATGGTGTGCAAAGCGTTACGCGACTATGGCATCACGGCTGATATCGATGTGCATTTAATGGTTAAGCCTGTTGACCGTATCGTGCCTGATTTTGCCAAGGCGGGTGCATCTATTATTACTTTCCACCCAGAGGCCTCTGAGCATATCGACCGCACTCTGCAACTGATTAAAGAATCGGGTTGTAAAGCGGGTTTAGTGTTTAACCCAGCGACACCGCTGCACTATCTTGACCATGTCATGGATAAGTTAGATGTGATCCTGCTGATGTCAGTCAACCCAGGTTTTGGCGGCCAATCCTTTATTCCTTCGACTTTAGATAAATTACGCCAAGTGCGTGAGCGTATCGATGCCAGCGGTTTCGATATTCGTTTAGAAGTCGATGGTGGCGTTAAAGTGGATAACATTGCCGAAATCGCCGCCGCAGGCGCCGATATGTTTGTCGCTGGCTCTGCCATTTTCGGTAAGCCAGACTATAAAGCCGTCGTCGACGAGATGCGCGCCGAGTTAGCGAAAGTAGAGGCCAAATAATGCGGGAACAGATTAAAGCGATTGCCTTTGATCTCGACGGCACACTGATTGACAGTGTGCCCGATCTTGCGGTCGCGACTCAGGCGGCACTCGCCGAATTAGGTTTAGCAAGGTGTACCGAGACACAGGTGAGAACTTGGGTGGGCAATGGTGCTGAGATGCTGATGCGCCGCGCCATGAGCCACGCTTTAGGCGCAGCTGTTGAGCAAACGGCATTGGATGCGGCTATGCCCATCTTTATGCATCACTATCAAGAAAACCTTGAGAAGCATAGTGCACTCTATGCCGATGTGCACCAAGTGCTGCAAATCCTGTTTGATGCAGGATTTAAGCTGGCTGTGGTGACCAATAAGCCCTATCGCTTTACCTTGCCTTTGCTTGAAGCCTTTAAGATTAATGACTTCTTTAGCCTAGTGCTTGGTGGCGATTCGCTGGCGAAGATGAAGCCAGACCCATTACCGCTACAGCATCTATTAGCCGAATGGCAACTCGATAAAAGTGAGTTGTTGATGGTAGGTGATTCTAAAAATGACATTTTAGCGGCGAAAGCGGCGGGTGTTGCATCAATCGGCTTGACCTATGGCTACAACTACGGTGAAGATATTGGGCTCACTGGCCCTGACGCTGTATGCGAGCAGTTTGTCGAGATCCTGCGCTGGCTAAATCTCGCTCAGCCAGTTTAATCGAATCTTTTTATCTTTATTTGGAGCAATGACGTAATGACCAAACCCATAGTACTCAGCGGTGCACAGCCGTCCGGCGAATTAACCATAGGTAACTACATGGGTGCATTGCGTCAATGGGTTGCGATGCAAGACAGCCACGACTGCCTGTATTGCGTGGTTGATTTACATGCCATTACCGTGCGTCAAGACCCTCAAGCATTGCGTGAAGCCTGTTTAGATACCTTAGCGCTGTACTTAGCTTGCGGCGTTGATCCGAAAAAGAGCACAGTGTTTATTCAGTCTCAAGTGCCACAACACACTCAGTTAGGCTGGGCCTTAAACTGTTACACCCAAATGGGTGAATTGAGCCGTATGACGCAGTTTAAGGATAAGTCACAAAAGCACGCCAACAATATTAACGTCGGTCTGTTTGGTTATCCTGTATTGATGGCGGCGGATATTCTGCTGTATCAAGCGAATGAAATCCCGGTTGGCCAAGATCAGAAACAACATCTTGAGTTAACACGTGATATCGCGACTCGCTTTAACAACGCTTACGGCGAGACGTTTACCATCCCTGAGCCTTTTATCCCTGAGCATGGTGCAAAGGTGATGTCGCTGCAGGATCCGCTGAAGAAGATGTCTAAGTCGGACGATAACCGTAACAACGTGATTGGCCTGCTTGAAGATCCAAAAGCGGTCATGAAAAAGCTGAAAAAAGCCATGACCGACAGTGATGAGCCGCCAGTCGTGCGTTTCGATATGGAAAACAAGCCAGGTGTATCTAACCTGTTGAGCTTAATGTCGGGTATCACAGGCCAAAGCATTGCCAGCCTCGAAGCCGAGTTTGAAGGCAAGATGTATGGCCACTTAAAAGGTGCCGCCGGTGAAGCAGTAGTGGGCATGTTAGAGCCGCTGCAAGAGCGTTACCGTACGCTGCGTGCCGACCGTGCTTACCTCGACCAAGTGATGAAAGCGGGCGCTGAAAATGCCCAAGCTCGCGCGGAAGTGACGCTTAAAAAGGTATACGAGAAGATTGGTTTGTTAGTGTAATTTGCTCTAAAAAGCGCATTACACAACCACTCGATTAAGCCGACCCATTCTTAGGTCGGCTTTTTTATGTCTGTTATTCATCGGGCTGTTTGATACAGAGCTAATACCAATCGTATTAAATATTTGTTCATTCGCGGGAGTTAAACGGGCTTTAGACAAGGCGAAGGCTTGAAGGCATAGTGGCGCTCTGTCGAAAGCCTTAAACGCAGTATAAAGCCCGTTCAACCCCGCCCTTCGGGAGTTTCACAGGCATCTCACTCCCGTGTTACATTGACTTAAAAGGGAATAACCATTTCTTCGTCAATGCGCCTTGGATTGAGATGCCTGTGAGGCTCTGAACTGATTAGATATTTAATACGATTGGTATAAGTGTTTAGGCCTGGGATTTCAGCCAGGAGGAAAAGGCGGCGATGGCAGGCTCTGTGAGACGGCGCTGCTTACAGATAAAACTAAACTCAAAGCCCGTATGGACATCGGGCAGGTTAACCGCCACCAGTCTGCCGGTGCTGATATCACCTGCCACCATAAAATCGGGGGCGAGGGCGAGTCCTTGGCCCGCAATTGCTGCCTCAATTGCCATTACAATATGGCTAAAAATATGCTGCTGCTCGTTATTCAGCGGGATCTGATGGGCCGATGACCATTTGTGCCAATCGAGTCCCAGTGGCCCTTCGTCCACAATCAGCAGTGCCTGTTGCTGGAAATTGCTTAAGTTAATATCACGCCACTTGGGGTAAAAACTCGGGCTGCATACTGGGATGAGCCGTTCCTTATGCAATAACTGTTGCCAATAGCCCCGTTGATTGAGTTTGCCTGCGATAAAGATATCGGCCGTGCTGGTGCTGAGATCGGGGTCTTGAGTGATCATCTCGAGGCGGATTTTAACGCTGGGATACTGGCGTCTAAAATCCGCTAATCTCGGGATCAACCATTTCACCGCAAAAGAGCTGTACACCGCCAAACAGAGTTGTTGGTTTGGGGTGTCGCGGATCTTGAGATTTAGATCGCTTAACTCATTAAAAATCCTTTCTAACTCAATAAATAAGCTTTGGCCTTTAGGCGTGAGTTGCAATTTTCGTCCCTGACGGTCGAAAAGCTGCTCGCCAAAATATTCCTCTAATACACGCACTTGGTGTGAAACCGCGCTTTGGGTAATGCAAAGTTCGGCGGCAGCCTTGGAAAAATGCTGTTGTCTAGCGGCGGTCTCAAAGACTTGTAGTGCGCGTAATGGAGGCAGCTTTCTCATGATTTTCAACGCCTAAAAGATTTAGTATGAATTTAATTCATCTAGCATGAGAAAGCATCATTTCAGCTTAAGTTTTGTGGGGATTATCATGCCAGCATTGAGATTTGCGGATGGTAAAAAATGCAGCGCCCTGTAGTTATCGGTTTGATTTTATTGATAGTGGGTAATCTATTTAGTGCTTTTTACGATGTATCGATCAAATGGTTGCCAGAAGATGCGAATGCGGCCACGTTTCTACTCGTGAGACAAATCACCTCAGTATTGATGTTACTCCCCATTTGGTTGTACTCGCAGCGACCTAAGACGGAACATATTTCGGTCCACCTTTGGCGTGCCAACATAGGCTCGGTTGGCGCGCTTTTTTTAATTATTGGCCTAATGGCTTTGCCGCTCGCGACGGTCAGCTCCCTGTTTTACTCGGCGCCGCTGATGATTATTCTGATGGGCTATTGGTTTTTAAAGGAGAGGATCATCACTGGACAAGTGGTATGCACTTTACTCGGGTTTGTCGGGATCTTAATTATCCTCAGACCGAGTGAGATGAACTGGTTTGGATTGGCAGTGTTATTTTCGGCATTTACCTTTGCGGTCAATCAGTTGACCCTGAAAAAAGTCCCCAATACTGAGCATCCAGTATTAACCTTGATGCTGTATAACCTGCTGGGTATTCCTGCGACTTTAATCATCGCGGCCTTTCAAGGGCTTGAGGGGCTGAGCTGGGGATTGTTAGCCGTAGCGCTGCTCAGTAATGCCTTCTTGCTGATTTATCATTGGTTCTGCGTGCTGGCCTATCGCCGCGCACAGGCGAGCGATATTGCGATTGCCGAATATACAGGCCTGTTATTTATCGTCTTTTTGGGCTGGCTGTTATTCGATGAATGGTTAGATAGCCTAAGTTGGCTGGGCGCCGCGCTGATCGTGTTGCCGTCACTGTTTTTACCTTGGATTGGCATGTGGATGGCCAAGTCACCCAAGGTGATGGATAACATCCAAGTAAAAGCGTTAGGACTGGAAGCGGTAGAAGGCGAGCCTAAACCCTAAGGGCTTAGGCTCAATCGGTTATTCGATGTATTCGAATACTTTAACGACTTTACGCACACCGGCGGTGTTACGCGCGATATCGACAGCCATATCGGCCTGAGAGCGGTGAATGAGTCCGAGTAGGAAGACTTCACCGTTTTCTGTGATGACCTTAATGCGAGTGACATCCAACTCTTTCTCGTTGAGCATGCGACCCTTCACTTTCGTTGTCACCCAAGTGTCATTACTACGGGTGGTGAAAGAGGTTGGGTTACCGATGCGGATCTGGTTGTGGATTTTACCGCCAAGCTTAAGATCTTGTACGACCTTAATCGCCTTATCCCTCAACATCGAGTTGGGGGCTTGGCCAATCATCAGCACATTACCGTTAACCGAAACACCCGTGATATTCGTTTGTTTCTTCAGATCTTCATGCTCCAGCAGGGCACTGGTGATCTTAAAATCGGTATTGGTATCGTCGAGCTGAGTCTTCACCGAACGCTCATCGTTGGCCATCATGGCGCCACTGACTGCGCCCACCATAACGGCACCGGCGCAACCTTGCAGCAGCATGCAAACCATTAACAGTGGGGCAGCATATCTCATTGCTGTTCGTCCTGCGGGAAGAGCGTGCGGTCGATATTGTCACAGAGGCAGTGGATAACCAGTAAGTGCACTTCTTGAATACGTGCCGTCACGTTGGAAGGGACACGGATTTCCACGTCACCCACGCTCAGTAATCCCGCCATCGCGCCACCGTCTTTACCGGTTAAGGCAACGATAGTCATATCGCGGCTCAGGGCGGCTTCCATGGCTTTAATCACGTTGCCTGAGTTACCGCTGGTGGAAATCGCCAGCAGAATGTCACCTGGTTGACCTAAGGCTAAGATTTGTTTTGAGAAAATCTCATCATAGCTGTAGTCGTTGGCAATCGCCGTGATGGTTGAAGTGTCGGTTGACAGCGCAATCGCGGGCAATGGTGGACGTTCAATTTCGTAGCGGTTTAATAGCTCGGCCGAGAAGTGCTGAGCATCACCGGCACTGCCACCGTTACCGCAGGCAAGAATTTTATTGCCGCCCAAAAGACATTGCACCATCATCTCGGCCGCTTTGGCGATGGATTCTGGCAGTGCTTCGGCTGCATCGATTTTGGTCTGGATAGATTCAGTAAAGCTGTCTTTAATGCGTTCTAACATGGATACATCCTTTCAGGATAAAGTGTGGCTATGATGCCATATTTCCACGGTGGAGTTGAGGCATAAGCGTTAAAAATTATTCGATTAGCTGAGTCGAAGGCCTCGTTTAAAAGGCATCGACTAGCCAGTGGATTTGCGCGTCCTCGATGGCGACAACGTCGAATCGGCACGGCACATCCAGTTTATGCGTCTGTAAATAGTGGCTGGCCGCCATGCGGATCCTGCCGATTTGTGCTTTGCTAAGTGCTTGTATTGCGCCGCCAAATTGATTTGCTGAGCGATATTTTACTTCAACAAATACCCAGTGGTGTTTATGGCGCATGACGAGGTCTATTTCACCAAAGGGATAGCGGACATTGCGCTCGACAAAGGTTAAACCTTGCTGTTCGAGGTAACCTTGAGCGAGCGACTCTGCCTGCTGTCCGAGTGTCATAGTTGACGGAAACTGCCTCTTTGATAGCGTCCCCAGCTTAATTGGCGGTTAATCACGCCGTCAGGATTGACGGATAACACGCCGCTACGTCCATTGAACTGGTAACCCGTGAATGAGCGCATCTGCGCCAGTTTGCTGATCAAATCCATGGCATCATAACCCATCACGAACAGGCGTTTTTGGCCGTTATTCCAGCCCGACCATAGTGTGTTAACCATCAGGTTTTCTTCACTGTTTTGCATCAGCCAAGGTGCATCGCTCATGGTCAGGTTATTTAAATCCTGCGCCGTTTGGCTCGATTCGTTGTCGATGCGGCTGCGGCTTGAGGTGTACAGCGGCACTGGCTGAGTAAAGACGCTGAAGTTCACATCGATAAAGGCCTTGAGCAAGGTTAAATCCTGCGGCGTCGAGATCATATAAATCGCATCGATATCTTGGCGTGAGCGAAAATCGGCCTGTACCGAATTGCCGAGCAGCTCCTTGATCCGCGCGATACGCGCTTGGCTATCACGGACACCGAGTGCATCCTGCACTGTGGTTTTCATCTTGTCGCCACCATCGTAGTAATAGACTTCGATAGGGGTGTCGCTTTTCTTTTTCCAGGCTTGGATAAAGCTTTCTGCCATGCGTTTACCAATGGCGTCGTTGCTGGCGAGCAGTAGTGGCATAGTCACGCCATCTTGATACATGCGTGTTGCGGCATCGGCTGCTTCTTGGGCTGGTGACAGCGCAAAGTAGAACTTATTGATATCTGGCACAAACTTATCGGTTTGATTTAAGAACAGTTGCGGGATAGGTGCTATCGGAGCCGTAGGTGTTGCGGGAGCTGTACCTGTTGGCGTGCTGGTCGCAGGGGTTGTATTGTTCAGTGCCAGTAATTGATCGATTTCATTTGGCAGCAAGGGGCCAATAATAAACTCGGCACCCGCGTTCACCGCTTGCTGATAGGCCGCTACGGCATCATTGGCGGTATCGTAAAAATTCACCGCAACCTGCTCATTGGGTTTGGCTAAATAGCTGGCCAAAATCCCTTGGCGAATCGCGTTGGCTGCACCAGCGCGCTGACCTGTAAGCGGAAGCAGAACGGCGATATTCTTCGGCATAAAAGGCTTGGCATTGAGCGCCCGATCCAAATCGGTCGGTAATTTGGCCGCCGCTGGATGATAAGGATTCTGCTTTTGCCAGTCGCCTAAGTAACGAACCAGTTGATTGGGGTCGACCGCATAATGTTTGGCGATATAGGCGAGTTGCAACCAACCAGCAAATACTGGGTTGTTGGCATCGCGGATAAAGGTTTGCAGGGTTTGCTCATGCATTGGCTGCAATACTTGCCAGATTTGGTTATTGACTTCACTCGCCTCGGCGGGCGGTAAGTAGGTGGTCAATAAACTCAGCTCGCGCACTTGCTCGATTGGTTGTTTATTCAGTTGGAATAAATGCGCTCTAAATTGATGATACGCGGCCATTTGCCAGCCGGGTAACACCCAAGTGCTTGGGTAGCTCAGGGTCTTGAGCGCCTCGACATAGGTCGATGTATGCTCTAATACCCGCGCTGTCAGATATTTATGCTCGGCCACCAGAGTCGGGGTTTGGGTCAGACTTGGCTGCATCGACTTCAGCAGTTTCTGCGCCGCCGCATAGTCATTGGCATTGATATAGGCATGCGCCGCCAGCAGCAGGTTAGTGTCGCGCTGCTGTGGATCTTTGCTATTCGCGGCCTGCGCTAAATACACATTGGGCGCCAATGGAGCAGAGGCTAAAGAGGTGGCCACTGTGGGGGCAGTGCCGGTTGAGCTGGGCGCTTGGCTGCCGCAACCCGCCAACACTGCGGATAAAATGGCCACGGAAACGAACTTAGTTGTATTCAGGCTTTTTAACACTGGGCTTCACTCTGGTAAGATGCTGCCTCTAGTTTAACCTTCTCTTGCGCTTGACGAAAGTCTTGGCACTGTCATTACCGAGGTATATATGGACCAAAGCGTCGCACTCTACATTGTTCCCACTCCCATTGGTAACTTGGGGGACATGAGCCCACGTGCTATCGAAGTGCTCACTCAGGTCGCATTGATTGCCTGTGAAGATACGCGCCACAGTGGCAAATTATTGAGTCATTTCGGTATTTCTACCAAAACTATCGCACTGCATGATCATAACGAGCGCGCCCGCGCCCAATGGATTGTGGAGCAGTTAGCCGCAGGGCAATCGATTGCGCTGATTTCCGATGCAGGTACACCGCTGATTTCTGACCCCGGCTATCACTTAGTCTCACACGTGCGTCAGTCGGGTTTTAGAGTGATCCCATTGCCCGGCCCTTGCGCGGCGATTACCGCATTAAGCGCGTCGGGTTTACCGTCGGATCGTTTCTCCTTCGAAGGCTTCTTACCTTCTAAAGAGAAGGCGCGCGCCGATAAGTTACTCGAGCTTAAGGAAGACTCTCGCACGCTGATTTTTTATGAATCACCGCACCGCATCGAACACAGTTTAACGACCATGGTCGAAGTGTTAGGCGGCGAGCGGCAAGTGGTGATGGCGCGGGAAGTCACTAAAACCTTCGAGACCTTCCTCTCAGGCCCTGTGGCCGAGGTGCTGGCTACGGTCAGCAGCGATCCTAACCAGCAAAAAGGCGAGATAGTGCTGATGGTACATGGTCATCGCGCCTCGGAGGATGATGACGCCATTCCGACTGTCGCCATCAACACCTTGAAATTACTCTGTGAAGAATTGCCCCTCAAAAAGGCCGCCGCCATTGCCGCGCAAATTCACGGCCTTAAAAAGAATGCCCTGTATAAGTTCGGTTTAGAGTCGGATTTATAAGCGGATCTTTGAGATAGGCGCACATGGGCGGGATTAACAGTGGTACGCGCAGATTGCTTAGGCTATAATCCGCGCCGAGTTGGCCAGACAGTCGCTGCGCTCGCAAGAGCGGGGAGGAAAGTCCGGGCTTCAAAGAGCGGGGTGCCAGGTAACGCCTGGGCGGTGCGAACCGACGACAAGTGCAACAGAGAGGAGACCGCCATCATAGCTTCGGCTAAGGTGGTAAGGGTGAAAGGGTGCGGTAAGAGCGCACCGTGCGGCTAGCAATAGTCCGTAGCAAGGTAAACTCCACCCGAAGCAAGACCAAATAGGGTTCCGTATGGCGTGGCTCGCGTTGGAACCGGGTAGGTCGCTTGAGCCTGCGAGCGATTGCAGGCCTAGATGAATGACTGTCCAAGACAGGACCCGGCTTATCGGCCAACTCATCAAATTCAGTAAAAAGCCCGTTTATCTATTAGATAAATGGGCTTTTTATTTGCTGAGTGATTAGCGGGTTGGATAGCAATAAAAGAAGATTCTTCCCTATTATCTATTTGTTGCTATGGGCTTCATTATTTGGTGTTGGTTCTACTGTTGCCGATAAGTGTTTTTGTTCACTCGCAAGCACTTGCGCAATATTAATAAGATTCTGAGCGAGTTCTTTCGCTTTATCCTCGGGGAACTTGGTCGCCAGTGAGACTTGCAGTTTTTCCTGCAGATTTGCTAATACGGCTTGTTTATCGATATCTGTGACTGACTGCTTGAGGTTAGTGACTCCACTGGCGAGGGTCTGTAGCTCTGGGAACAATTGCGCGTTCTTTAACGGGGCTAAGAGTGCTAAGTCCTTTAAATTTGCGTCGTCGACTTTATTGTCTAAGGTCAGAAGCAGATTATCGACTCTGTCGAAGGTCTGTTCGCTGCGACTAATTAAAGGTGCGATGGCGGCATCTTCTATGAGTCCGGTGAATTTATCGACGGTGGCGTATAACAATCCCGCGACGATAATCAGCGGCAGCATGATCCCCGTGAATAATCCGACCCAAAAGTTGTTAAGCCCAGCGGCGAAGTTTTTCATCTTAGTCCCTTATTCCCGTTAAACGCTTAAGTTACGCTATGCGCTTTGTCGATGGCTGACAAGCGTTTACTGCTAAAACTGCGTGCTCAGCGATAAAACGAGGCGCATATCCGATGCGCGATAAATCACGGATTAGAAGCTGCGCTTCACTAAGAATCGCCATTCCCAACTGTTGACCGAATCGCCGCCAGTGTAGGGCACTGAGAGGTCAATATGGGCGACGTTGCCGTAACTGGAGCGAGAGGAATAAATCCGCGCGCCAATACCGATACTGGCAAGCGGGCCGCTGACCTCGTTATTGGCCGCTAACGGACCGCCCGAGGCTTGGCCGACATCGGCAAATACCGCCCAGCCGAGTTCGGCCAATTGGTATAGGTTGATATTGGGATAATTACGGATTTCGGCGGTGAGTAACCATTGGTTATCGCCCTGTTGATATTCGTTGGGATAACCGCGTACCCCAGTTTCATCGCCGAGCCCTTCGGTGAGATCGAGGTAAGTGTTATTCGACACACTCGCCCACGCCTTGCCATAGGCTATCCATTTAGGATTGATTTGATAGAAGTACTCGGCCTGAACATTGGCTTGATAGGTATCTTTTTGGGTGGTGCCTAAGGTGCTGGTGGCACCCATTTCGAGTAACCATAAATGCTCATCAAACTTATAACCGCGAGTGGTTTGCCATTTGAAGTGGTAACCCACTGGGTTATTGTCGCCTATATCATTGGTCTCGATACCCAATTGAATATAGTGGTGCCAACCTAAGTTAAAGTCTTCGTTATTACGAATAAGATGCACGTTATTGAGCACCTGAAAGTCATCCTGAATAAACTCATAGGCGACCCAGGGATACATAAAATCCCTGTCCTGCGGTAACTCGGAAGTGGGGTACACCTCTGAATTGGCAAACTCGTGCTTATCTTGGGTGAAACCAGTGATAAAGCGCGATAAGTGATCGTTATTCTTATTGATTAACCAGCCATATTGCAGATTGAGATAGTCGACAGTGTGCTCAAACTCGTTCACCTCTTGGCCGTTTTGCCGCAAGATATCGGTGCGGCTATCATCTAAAAACTCTGCCGAGTACATGGTCTCAGTATTCAATGAATAGAAGGGCTTACTGACATACACATGCTTAGCTTGGCCGTCGCTATTATCGTAAAACTCGGCGGCAACAATACCGTGGTCGATAATGCTAATGGGCGCTTCGAAGGCAAACTTATAGCCAGTACGGGATTCATCGGATTGATATTTTAAGCGGGTGCGTATGCCTGTTCCGAAGAGATTGTCTTCTTTCACCCCAAAGGAGTAACGGGTGTCACCGCCTGAGCTACTAAAGCTGGCCGTGGGGAGCAATGACCAGTTATCCCAGGTTTCGATAACAATCGACTCATCATCGGGGTGAACATCTGCCTCGGGGTCTTTCTCGCTGACATAGACTTTTGCATCGCGAATATAAGGTTCGGCGCGCAGCAAACGTTGGGATTCGTCGAGGTCTTTTTGGGTAACAGTATCGTTTTCACCAAAGGTCAGCCTATCCTTAACCACATATTCCTTAGTGTTGATATGCAGATAGTTTGCCCAGCGGTGGATGAAAAATGTATCGGGATCGGATTCATCGAAAATCGGGTTGCTCACCACGACAATCTTACTCACCTTTTTCGGGGCCTCGGCGGTTGCAGTTTTGGGCACGACCTCATCCGCTCTGGCTAGGCTGACTAGACCACAGAGGCAACAAGGTAGAATCGATGCATACAGGGTAAACTTCTGCATAAAACCACTCCCGTAAACTGGATGGAGACAGCTTAAGATTCTGCTGTGTTTCACAATTTAATAACACACGGGAAGTGGCGATTAGTCAAGGAAACATTTTAATAAGATTATGATTTTACTTAAGGTTACTTTAAGAATCGGGCTGGAGTTGGCGCCAGCCCTGAGAGAGGGGATGTTACAGCGTACGTCTTGGTGGTACCACGACGTTGGCAAAAATCAGTCCGGCGATAAGCGACATAAAGATCAAAAAGATCTGCGATCCAATATGGGATTGGTTAAGCATAGTTTCGCCGGAGATCAGTGCGTTCAGCCCTATGTAGGTTTTACTGCCTGGCACTAAAATCACAATACCTTGCAGTAATGCAATCGAGGCGGGCGCCTTCATCCAACGGGCGAAGAGATTGGAATACACTCCTACCGCCAAGGCGCCGAAGAAGATCCCCACAGAATCCCCAAAAAAGTGCCCGCCTAACATGGCGGAGAAGAATGCCACTATCCCCGCCAGTACGCCCCAGGGCGAATCTTGCATCCTTGCCTTAAAGATAAACACCAGCGCCATCGAGAGAATCGGTACTGCCGACCAAATCGCCCAGCGTGGTAAGCCCTCAGGCTCGATATGAATGGCTTCACCGAAGAAGGCTTTACCTATCGCCATTCCCAGCACAGCGCCAAAATACAACTTAAACAACAACATACTGGCATCCATAATCCGCGCTGTGCCCGAGATCAGGTCGCGTGCCGCCAGTTCTGCCAACCCTAAGGTTAGGGCTAAGCCGGGAATAAAGATGATGATGGAGGAGAGGATCACCACGGGAATATTAATATTGGGGTCAACGCGGGCAATGGCGCAGGCGGCAATGGCGCAAACAATCGTCGCAAAGGGCTCTAAGACTTCCGCCATGCGAGTCGAGCGCTCGGCGCGGTACACAAAGCCATAGACCAGTAAGCCTAACAAGCCTGACCAAAAGACATCGTTCCAACCCGTGCCCATCAACATGGCAAAGGCGGCCGCTGAGGTGCCAAAGGAGAAACAGGTTAATGCTGGGCCGTAGGGGTTGGGTTTGTTGGCGATTTCCTCTAGCCTATCTAAGGCTTCGGTGAGCGTGCGTTTACCCGAGGTGAGTTCATCCACCAGTTCATCGGTGCGGGCGAGGGAGCCTAAATCCAATTCGCCGGGTTTAACCCGCGCAACATGGTTATATTCTTGATCGGTATCGTGTTGTAATACGAAGGTCATGGAGGTCGGTGAGATTAAAAAATAACCTTCGATTCCGAGCGTCCGTGAGACGGTTTGCAAATGGGTTTCAAGACGGTAAGCGGGTGTGCCAAACTTATGTAAAGCCTTGCCTAGCTTAATGATAAATTTACGCTTTTCGAGAAACTGTTCGTTATCCAATCGGGCTATTCACTGTATAAAAAGTTGTAAGAGATCACGCGCGCATATTAACCTATCTTGTCGCTAAAAGGTTAATGGCTTTTAAGCTTAATACAAATAAATTGCTGAATTTTTGCGGCAAATGCCGCGGTGGTGTTAATTAAAAGGGAATCGCTATGCCGTTGATGGTAACAGGGTTTTACGCCAGCTTGACTGGGTTGTTGATAATCGCGCTGGCTTATCGAGTGGTGAAATTAAGACGAAGCCAAAAAATCGGACTCGGCGATGGCGGCAACAATGCCTTGGCGCTGGCGGGCAGGGTACATGCGAATCTGATTGAGAATGCGCCCATCGTATTGATTTTAATGCTGGTGGCCGAGGCGGGTGGTTTGGCGCATTTCTATTTGCATTGTTTCGGTACTGTGTGGATTGTGGCGCGCTTGCTCCATGCAATAGGGTTAACTCAGGGGAAAGGCGGTTATCATTTCGGCCGTTTTTGGGGCGTGTTGCTCACTTGGTTGGTGACTATCAGCTTAGCCTTAGTCAACTTAGTGCATTTTGTCCAAAGTCTGTAATTGCTGAGATAGGGTAATGGCCGTCTAAGCCATATCCCTAGCCACTTTAGGGGTATTGAGCACATTGGTGCAAATACCCCGAAAAACACCTCGGCTGCTGTTTTTTTAATCGCACTTATCCCTGTTTGCCTGCTATACTCCGCGTCCCTAAATCGGTGCGGCCCGTTTTTGCCTGCACCTTTGTTTGACATTACGCTTTTGGGTCAAAATCGATGCAAGTTGAATCCACACTGTTTAGCCATCCCAAGTATTGGGCCGAGTGCTTTGGCACCGCGCCTTTTTTACCTATGTCTCGCAAGGAGATGGAGAAATTAGGCTGGGATAGCTGTGACATTATTATTGTCACTGGTGACGCCTATGTGGACCACCCAAGCTTTGGCATGGCGGTCATTGGCCGGATGTTAGAAGCCCAAGGCTACCGCGTTGGGATTATTTCTCAGCCCGATTGGTCGAGCAAAGATGCCTTTATGCAGCTTGGTCGCCCGAATCTGTTTTTTGGTGTTACCGCCGGCAACATGGATTCGATGATCAACCGTTACACCGCTGACCGTCGTATTCGCAGTGATGATGCTTATACTCCTGGCGATGTGGGCGGTAAGCGTCCCGACCGCGCCGTGACCGTTTATACCCAACGTTGTAAAGAAGCCTTTAAAGATGTGCCAGTGATCATTGGCGGCATCGAGGCGAGTCTGCGCCGGATCGCACACTACGATTATTGGTCGAACAAAGTCCGCCGCAGCGTGATTTTCGATGCTAAGGCCGACATCTTAATGTATGGCAACGCCGAGCGTCCGCTGGTTGAAGTGGCGCGTCGTTTAGCCGCGGGTGAAGCGATTGCGGATATTCAGGATGTACGCGGTACAGCCGTTATCCGTAAAGAACCTATGCCCGAGTGGCGTGGGATGGATTCGCGTAAGATCGACCAGCTGCATAAGATCGATCCTATCCCGAACCCCTATGGCGCAGACGATGTGGGCTGTGCCAACTTATCTGGCCCATCGGATGTAAAAATTTTCGATAACGATGCGCCAAAACCTATTAGTGTGCAGCCAGCACGCCCTAAGCCTTGGGATAAAACCTATGTGCTGCTGCCTGCCTTTGAAAAGGTCTCTGAGGACAAATACTTATACGCCCATGCCTCGCGGATTTTGCACCAAGAGCAAAACCCGGGGTGCGCGCGAGCGCTGTTCCAGCCCCACGGTGACCGTGGCGTGTGGGTGAACCCGCCTGCTTGGCCGCTCAATACCGACGAGATGGATGCCGTATTCGATTTACCCTATAAAAGGGTGCCGCATCCTGCCTACGGTAAGGACAAAATCCCCGCCTATGACATGATCAAAACGTCGATCAACATCATGCGTGGTTGCTTCGGCGGCTGTTCATTCTGCTCGATTACCGAGCATGAGGGCAGAATTATCCAGAGCCGTTCGCAAGAATCGATTATTAAAGAAATCAAGGATATTCAGGATAAGGTTCCCGGTTTTACTGGGGTGATTTCCGACTTAGGCGGCCCCACCGCTAACATGTATCGCCTCGGCTGTACCAGCGAAAAAGCGGAGAAAACCTGTCGCCGTTTATCCTGTGTGTATCCATCGATTTGCGGCCATTTAGGCACAGATCATAAACACACTATCGACTTGTACCGCGCCGCTCGCGCCGTGCCCGGCATTAAGAAAATCTTGATTGCTTCGGGTGTGCGTTACGACTTAGCGATTGAAGATCCGGCCTATGTCAAAGAGTTGGTCCAGCACCATGTGGGCGGCTATTTGAAAATCGCCCCTGAGCATACCGAAGAAGGGCCGCTCAGCAAGATGATGAAACCCGGCATGGGCGCCTACGATAAGTTTAAAGAGTTGTTCGACAAGTATTCTAAGGAAGCGGGTAAAGAGCAGTTCCTGATCCCTTATTTTATTTCGGCGCATCCGGGCACGACCGACGAGGATATGCTCAACCTCGCGCTCTGGTTGAAGGAGCGTAAGTTTAAGCTCGACCAAGTACAAAACTTCTATCCATCGCCAATGGCAAACGCAACGACCATTTATCACACTGAGTTGAACTCGTTGAAAAACGTGAAGCACAGCAGTGAAGTGGTACCAGTGCCGAAGAAGGGCCGCCAACGCCGCCTGCATAAGGCGCTGCTGCGTTACCATGACCCAGCGGGTTGGCCTATCATCCGCGAAGGTTTGATTGCCATGGGGCGTGAAGATTTGATTGGTAACAGCCCGAATCACTTGGTTCCACCAGAGGGGCGCAACGAACGTGGCCCGAAATGGATGAAGGATGCTAACCAAGGCCAAAAAGCCCTGACGCGTTTCTCGGGCAATCAGTTCGATGAGCGTAAGGGCAAAGGCAAACCGAGCGCAAGCAAGCCTAAGGGGCCCAAGTCTGGGGCGAATGCAACGCAAGGTCAGCAGCCTAAGAGCAGCCGTCCGGGCGCTAAGGCACCTTTTGGTCAGTCGGGCTTTAAGGGAAAATCAGAGCAGAGTAAGGCGGGCCACCAAGGTCGCGGAAACAAAGCCTCTTCAGGCCGTCAGCACGCTAAGTAACGGCGAAAAAAAGCCACTCCAGTAAACCTATTTGGAGTGGCGCAGAGATGATGGTAAACCAGCGGTACCATCCAATGAGTGTGTGGCGAGCGTTTGTAGACGGAACGTGCGCCGCACCTCAGTCTCAAATGGGCCCACGGATATGAGGAACGTGAGCCACTATCCCTCAATGTACGGGAGAGCCTGATGAAGACTTTCCATTCCTAAAAGAAGTAGTTAATCCCTACCGCAAAGCCATTATCTTCCTGCGCTTCGAGTGCTGGATCATCCATGTTGCTGAAATCTAACTTCATTTCGGCAAACATCACAGTGTCGTTACTGTAACGGTAGTGCAGGCCAAGCATAGCGAATTGGCGGGTCCATTTGCCTTGGATGGGCGTGCTGGCATCTGTATCTAAGTCCAAATAGCTGAGGACAATCATAGGCACAAAGCCATTATCGAATTGATAGGCCGTCATCAGCTCGGCACCAGTGGCATCGTAGAGATCGCCGCCGACCAGCTCATTGTTCTTGCTCTGATGGGCGTTAAAGCCGACGTAGAGACCACTGGCTTCGCGGTTATCGGCATAGTGGTAATAGTCACCATACATGGCGCCGATACCGACGATTTCGTTGGTTTCATCGACTTGCGTATTACCTAGGTGGCCTTCAAAGTCGCCACGGTTAAAGCCAGCGAGCAGTTTAAATTTGTCGGTGAGTGAGTAGGTTAGGCTGGCACCGTAACTGCTGTCGAAATCGAGCTCAGAGTTAGCCATTTCGCTGCCGTCATCGTTTTTTAAGGTGACATTACCATTGGTTTTGGCGGCGTATTGTAGGGCAATTTGCACTGGGCCAAAGCTATTACGGTAGATAAACGCAGAGTCGGCGCGGCCTGTTCCAGTTAGTCCGCCATCGCTAAAGGCGTAGGCGCCGACACTGTATCCGGCGAAGACGTTCGGTAAATCCGTTGTGCCTGCCACATCGTAGTAAGCGCCCCATTGCTTACCAAAGCTGAGGCTACCCCATTCATCGTGCGACATACCGACATAACCTAAACGGTTGTAGAGGAAGTCTTCGGTTTTTTCAGCGGCCAATTTGCCACCTTGCATCACTAAACTGTCATCGCTGGACACCATGTTGATGCCCCATTCCGTGGTGGCAAAGGCGGTCCAGCCATTTCTTTCGCTGCGTTCAAAGCTAAATCGTACTCGGGAAGAGTCATCAATGACAGAGGTATCGTGGCTGTCGTTAAGTGCCGCGAAGCCTAACCAACCACTTAAATCTAATGAGTTTTTTTGTTCGTTATAGAGCTCAACCGCTTGGCTGCTGGTGGCGGCCAACAGCACAGGTAGCATTAGAGCGATGCATGTTTTTTTCATAGTTCCACCGAAATTAGGCAAGTTTTGTCTGGGGACCTTAGGCACTGTGGCTTAAGGTCCCTGAAGACGGATTGGTTTTATGTTTCTTATCTAGTAATGGGTGAGAATCGCAGAGGAGGCGTGCTCACGCTGCTTTGATCTCAGCTGTTGGTGTTTTATTGGAAATCACCCCGTAGATGGTCCAACCGAAGAAGGTCGCGATAGCGCCTAACATCACTGCGGTTTCACCAGAGCTATAGAGGGCGTAGAAGCTATACAGGGCGCCGATAACCGCAATCACGTTGGCGACACGGGCCTTGTTCGCTGGTACTTTGAGTTGTTTTTGCATCACGCCTAGGGCTGCCATCGATAGGATGTAAGGCACAATGTTAGTCACAACGGCGAGGTTCACTAGGGCTTCAAACTGTTTGCTCAGTGATGGACTGATAGTCATCAAAGACAGTAGGGTTTGAATCGAAACGATGATAGTCATACCCCAAATTGGCGCATCGGCTTTACTGACCTTAGAGAACACTTTAGGGAAGAAACCTTCATCGGCAGAGGCTTTAAACACTTGCGCGATAGTGAACTGCCAACCCAGCAGTGAGCCAGTACAGGAGATAATGGCGCAGGCCATCACGATTTTACCGACCACAGGGTTAAACATTTGCGCAAAGGCGAGACCGAAAGGTGCGTTTGAGTTGGCAAGGTCGGCGTTAGGCACAATACCAGCAATCACGTTGGTTGAAACGATATAGATAAGTGCTGCACCTAAGGTACCACCCATTACGGCGATAGGAACGTTTTTCTCTGGGTTATCAACTGTCTCTGAGTTAGCACAAGCCGATTCTAAGCCAAGGAATGCCCATAAAGTCATCGCGATTGAACCGCCTAAGGCTTTAAAGAAAGGCAGTTCATGTGGGTTCCAAGCGCCTTTGTAGAGGTCGATGTCGAACCAGAACCAACCGATTAACGACACGCCAATTACAGGCAGAATAATCCCCCACACGGTGACGCTACTCACGCGACCCGTAATGCGGGCGCCACCAAAGTTAGCCACGGTTGCTAACCAAAGCACGCCAATGGTCGCAAGACAGATAGCCATTGGGCTTAAGTTCACTTCGAGTAGCACCGCGGCATAACCCACGGCAGAGATAGCGATGGCGACGTTAGCGATTAATAGCGATACCGCATAGGTGTAGTTCGCCATAAAGTTACCGCTGCGGCCGAAGGCATATTCGGCGTAACCGCCCATACCACCGGATTTTTTACTGAACATACCGCATTTGGCAAAAGCATAGGCAAGGGCCGTAGAACCCGCCGCCGTAACTAACCATGAAAGGATAGAAATAGTACCGACTTGGGCTAATTGGGTAGGCAACATGATAATACCTGAACCCATCATATTGACTATGGTGATAATAGTTAATTGGACGACACCAATTTTATTTGCTGATTTACTCATAATAATGGCCTAATAATGTTATTCATTATAGAAGTTTGAAATTGACTGCAGAGCGGGGTTAATTAACTCTGCAGTTGGGTTTCAATTATTTATTTAATACATAACCTAGGGCTTGGATTTTTCCGTCTGGGGTATTTTCAAGGTAAACACCTTGTAATTCAGGGGAGAATCCGGGTAATAAGTTGATGCCTTCTTCAAGGGCTAAGAAATAACGTTGTACCGCGCCGCCCCATATTTCACCTGGGACCACACATAACACCCCTGGTGGGTAAGGCAATGCACCTTCTGCGGCAATGCGTCCCTCAATTTGTGACAGCGGCACTAACTCCACTTTGCCACGGATAAACTCGAGGTTGGCTTCCTGTGGGTCCATCACTTTGGTTGGGAAATGCGCCTGGCGGAACATTTCTTTTTGCAGTTGTTTTACGTCATGGCTGACATAAAGGTTATGCATTTCTTGGCACAATTGACGAATGGTATAGTCTTTATAACGGGCTTTATTGGCGTTATAGACGTTAGGTAATACTTCAGATAATGGTGCATCTTCGTCGACTAATTTTTCGAAGCGAGATATTTGCGACACTAAGTGTTGCATCTTTGCCATATCTTCCGCAGGCGTCATTAGGAATAAAATCGAATTTAAGTCGCACTTCTCTGGAATAATATTATTTTCACGTAAGAAGTTAGCCAGAATAGTTGCAGGAATACCAAACTCAGTATATTTACCGGTTTCGGCATCGATACCCGGTGTGGTTAATAGGAACTTACAAGGGTCTACGAAATATTGGCCTTTTTCGTAACCATCGAAGGAGTGCCATTTTTGTCCTGGCTCAAACTCGAAGAAACGTAAATCATCGGCCATTTGTTCGGTTTGATAATCCTGCCATGGGCGTCCCTCGATCATACTAGGGATAAATGGCTTGATATATTTACATTTTTTGAGCAGTAACTTGCGAGCTTCGATACCGGCTTTGACCGCTTCACGCCACAGATAACGGCCGCTGGCGCCTTCGTGCATCTTAGCGTTCACATCCAATGCGGCAAACAGCGGATAGAAGGGGCTGGTAGAGGCATGCATCATAAAGGCGTTGTTGAAGCGTTTATGGTTGCAATATCTGGCTTGGCCTTTGATATGTGAGTCTTTTTTGTGAATTTGCGAGGTTTGTGAGAAGCCGGCCTGCTGTTTATGCACTGACTGAGTCACGATGATACCGGGATCTTCAGGCGTCAGTTCGAGCAGCAGAGGTGAGCAGTCATTCATCATAGGAATAAATTGCTCATAGCCAACCCAGGCTGAGTCAAACAGGATGTAATCGCATAGATGACCAATACGATCAACAACTTGGCGAGCATTGTAGATAGTACCGTCGTAGGTGCCCAGCTGGATAATGGCTAAACGGAATGGACGTTGTTCATCGGCACGCTCAGGCGCAACGGCGCGGATTTGTTCCCTTAAATAAGACTCTTGGAAACAGTGGGCATCGATGCCACCAATAAAGCCGAAGGGGTTACGGGCGGTTTCTAAATAAATCGGTGTTGCACCGGCTTGTATTAACGCGCCATGGTGGTTGGATTTATGGTTGTTACGGTCGAATAATACTAGGTCGCCCTTCGCCAGCAGTGCGTTGGTCGCCACTTTGTTTGAAGAAGAAGTGCCGTTGAGCACAAAGTAGGTTTTATCGGCGTTAAAGACCTTGGCCGCGTATTTTTGTGCATCCAGCGGCGCACCTTCGTGGATTAACAGATCGCCGAGTTTAACGTCGGCATTACACATATCTGAGCGGAAAATGGTTTCGCCAAAGAAATCGAAAAATTGGCGACCCACAGGATGTTTACGGAAGAATTGACCACCCTGATGGCCCGGGCAGGCGAAGGTGGAGTTGCCCATTTCCACGTATTTTTTCAGTGTGCCAAAGAACGGCGGTAATAGGGCTTGCTCATATTTTTGGACGGCGGTTTCGACCTGTTTACCATAGAAATCGGTATTGCTACCGCAGAGCTCAAATACCCCGGTAATAGAAGAGCAAATATCATCTGGGAAGGTTTCTTCACAACAAACTGATACGAAAATAGGCAGTTTTAATCCGGTATTTTTAATTTTTTCAACAATACCATTTTTAACATCATCAACAGAGACTACAGCCGCGCCAACATCGCAAAAATCTGTGGTTAATACATTGACAACTTCTCTGTCTATTTCAAAACATGATCTAACAGATAAGCTGGCGGCAACTTTTAATGATTTCATCGTTAATTTCCCTTTTACTTTAAAAAGTTTTGGATACAACTTGGCCTATACCTAATTAAAAAATATTAATGGCATTAAATTAGATATGGCTATTCCGTGTGCAGATATGATGAGGCTATAAATCGTCCTAGAATAAAATAGATAGATTTATTCCGAGAGAATTATTTGGCCGCAGCTTGGCTGCACTGACTAAAGAATGCTTTGATTTAGATGCGAGATAATAAACCTGCAAAAACAGTACGATAAGTGTATGCGCTTACAAGGGCAATACCACTTTAGACCTGTTAATTGGCCTACTACCTACGCGAAGATTAGCGAAGGAAGATGTATGAATGGTCGAAATAGTCGCGTTGGCTAGGCATCATGATATGTCTAGTGCGCCGGATATGTGCCATGATTTTTGATTTCCTCTTCATATACAACTCCATTATGAGATTAGAGAAAATGATTGATACGTTTTATTACGGTATGGAGTTTATCTATGTGTTATCAATAAAAATATGATCTGTGTCTTATTTTTAATTAACTGTAATTATTTATTTCACTATTTTTTATCTATTTAAATACAGTCAATCATCCTTAAGTATCATTATCTAAATAACGAAAGTAAATATTGTCAAATTAATTTAAAAATCAAAACTGCATAAATTAATAAAGGATAAATATCTAATTTCGCTCTAATCACTGTATTAATTCATTTGGTGATTTATAAGGTACGCTATATTTGAATAAAAATGCAGATAAAGTCTTTACAAAATCACTTGGGTGCTTAAAGATGACAAAAAGTCGCCACTTTTTCTCAATTTTGAGCATTTAGGGAAGAAACTTGGCGTTTTGAGGCAGGTTTGCCACTTAAGACTGACGTAAATTAGCCCTGTTACCTAAAGGAGATAAAGATGATGCATTTACATAAGTGGATAGTCGGAGTTGGCTTATTAACGGCGGTATTCGGCTCGGCGCAGGCCATGACCTTATCGAGTAAAGATATTGGCGAAGGTCAGCAATTATCGAATCAATTTGTTTTTAATGGGTTTGGCTGTAATGGCGAGAATCTTTCTCCCGAACTCACTTGGAGCGACGCACCAAAGGGCACAAAAGCCTATGCGGTGACGGCTTATGATCCCGATGCGCCAACGGGCAGTGGTTGGTGGCACTGGGCCGTTTACAATATTAACGGCGAGCAACAACAGCTAGCCCAAGGTGCGGGCTCTAAAGCCAATGCCTTACCTAAAGGAGCGATTGCGCTAAAGAATGACTTTGGCACCACAGACTTTGGTGGCGCTTGCCCGCCGCAGGGGCATGGCATGCACAGATATATATTTACTGTGTGGGCGCTAGCCTCGCCATTAGCGTTACCTAAAGAGGCATCTCCTGCGCTATTAGGCTTTATGCTCAATGCGCAGGCCTTAGGCAGCGCTAAGCTGACCGCTGTGTATCAGCGTTAATAGTGTAGGGCTGATGCATGATCCGCATGTTTGAATACGACTCTAAACTGGCGCAGTCACTTTCGCGGGTGCCAGTGCATCAGCCCTCGATTATCCGTGTGATCCAAGGGGAGAAATCGCTGCTCTGGCAAGATGATGCCCTCGCCGTGAATGCCGAGCAGCTATTATTGTTACCCGCCGGAAGCCATATCAGCTTCGTCAATCGACCGATGAGCGGACGCTACCGAGCGGTGCAACTCCTCTTGCCCTATGAGTTGCCCTCGGGCGTTATGCTTACAACAACCGATAGGCTGATACCTAAACCTACGCAAACGATTTCACGCTCGGTCGATTTTGCCTGGAATGCGTTATTGCACAGCCTTACCTTGGAGCTACCCACGTCGGTGCAGATGCATTATTTAGCCGCCTTGCTGCTCAGTCTACCGCAGCAAGCGAGCGTCAATTGGCTCTACAGTCATAAACCTGTGAATGTGAGTCAAGCTGTGCTGGGCTTATTGGGGCAGCATCCTTCAGCCCCATGGCAGCAAGAGGAAATCGCCGATAAGTTGCATATGAGCAGTGCCAGTTTAAGACGTAAACTGGCGCAGGAAGACACTAGCTTTAGGCAATTGCTCGCCGAAGTGCGTTTGTGTCAGGGCCTAACCCTATTGCAAAAATCTACGGATTCCGTGCTGCAAATCGCCTTGGCCTGCGGCTATTTGTCGGCAGAAAAATTCTCGGCGCGCTTTAAACAGGCCTTTGGCCTGACACCCGCCGCGTATCGCCGTACACTGTGAGCAACGTTAATCGTCATTACAAGGAGTCGACATGGCAGAAGAACAATTCACTGAAACTGGTTTTTGGAACAAAATCAAACTGTTTGGTCGCCAAGCTGGGCGTGAAGTGGTTGAGCGTGCCCTGTGGCTTTATTATGCGGCGCAAAAGCCTAATACGCCTAAGTGGGCCAAGTCGGTGATTTTTGGAGCCTTGGCTTACTTTATCTCGCCCTTGGATGCGATCCCGGATTTGACACCTTTGGTGGGCTTTACCGATGACTTGGGCGCCTTAGCGGCGGCGCTCACTATGGTTATGCTCTATATTGATGATGAAGTGAAATCCCAAGCGGCGGATAAGTTGGCGCTGTGGTTTGGCGATGAGCCAGCTGAGCCTAAGCCTTAGTCGCGAAAATGGTGGCATCTTTTAGGCTAAAAATATGATTTTATTAGTGGTTAATGAATAGGCTTTACCCACGTTTTTTAAGGGTAAAAATTTTTTTTGTGAAACGTTTCACTATTGGTTAATTGCGCTATATGCTAGCGCTGTTTTGTGAACCCATTGTGTGTGTTTAGGCAATTAAATGAAAAATATTATGGCGGTGATCCTGTGGTTTTTAGGAGTCTCTGCCGCCACCCCCGTGTTCGCCGATAAGGCCTCGCCAGAACAACTCGCCCGCCTGTACCTCGATTTTATGGCTCAGACCAGTCGCCAGAGTGAAGCCCTGTGGCCAGGATTTCGTCTCGACGATAAAGTGCACCTCTTCAGCTATGCAGGCAATGTGTGGTTACGCCAACCCGGCGGCGAAATTATCCAAGACAACAGCGTGTTAGAGTCGGTTAACTTGCACTCTGGGTTGTCGATTAACTTTGGTTTCCCGCAATATCAAGGGCAAGCGGGTGTGCTTATCCAGCTCGAGTCGCCGACGATTCAATTCGATAGTACGACTAAAACCGCCGATTTACCTTTTGTGATTTGGGCTGGCAACAGTGTGCACGAGGCGTTTCATTTTTATGCCCAATCCGAGTGGCGGGTGTTAGAGGATGCGCGTCGATATGAAGGCGAGGTTTATCCACTTAACCTAGATGCTCGCTATTACCGTTTACAACTGTTTAATGCCTTGATGGCGGCCTTAAAACAACCCGAGCAGCAGGCGCAGTATTTAGGCTATGCCGCTTACTGGTTGCAAGTGTGGCGGCAAACGGCGCCTAACGAAGATAAAGTCAGTTATGTAAATGACTTAGTCGAAGGCAGCGCGCGTTATGTCGAGTTAATTGCGGGTGCGCGCTTCTTAAGTCAAAACCAGTCCTACCTCGGCTATCAGCAAATCCTGTTGCAGTACGTGCAGGATTATTATCAACAGCAGCAAATGCTTGGTGGCTGGACCGCCGAGGCTGAGAATATCGGCGCGCTGGCTGGCATATTGCTTGATAGCACTCAAGATGCCTATGTGTGGAAAGAGTCGGTGATGTCGGGCATGTTGCCCGTGGATTTACTGCTGAGCCGCATCAAGCCGATTGCTCCGCCCGTTGCCCAGAATATGGCGCAGAAGAAACGGCTGCAGGACATGCTGGCCTACTATCCGGCGACGGAGCAAAAACTGACCCAGTTACTTAAGGATGTGCAAGACCCGAAAGTGCCGTTATTGGTGATGCCGAGTGTGAGCGATAGCAGCAGTTTTATCGACGTGGGTGAGGTGCGTTCTGGGTTTTATGTGGTGCCCTATCAAGAGGAAATGACCCAAGCCTATTTAGGTATGAGTTCACAATTCAGTAACTTAAATGTGAGTGGTAGTCCGTTGTTGGATGTGCCATTACAGAATTATTGTGAGGGCATTGAAGCCGCAACTCTGTTACCTTTGGGGTTCACCTTTCAGCGCGAAGGTCAGTATTTGGTGTTCAATGAGCCGGAAATCCATGGCACCATCCGGGTTTCTGCAAGTGTTGTTGAGGGAAGAACCCTCTACTGTGCGATGAAT
Source organism: Shewanella mangrovisoli (assembly GCF_019457635.1). Taxonomy (NCBI): domain Bacteria; kingdom Pseudomonadati; phylum Pseudomonadota; class Gammaproteobacteria; order Alteromonadales; family Shewanellaceae; genus Shewanella; species Shewanella mangrovisoli. The sequence continues at coordinate 4,433,772 of NZ_CP080412.1, read as the reverse complement.
TAATATGAGAAAAAATCAGCTCGAATTTACCTACATGCGCGGCATCGCGATTATTTTTATCGTGCTTGGCCACAGTATTTATAACTCTGGGGAAGGGTTTCCGTTATTGCTGGAAAATTTACTCAGGGGGGGCACGGCGTTGTTCGTGTTTATCTCTGGCTATTTTTTCCATCGGATTTTTTATAAGGACTTCGATTACGGCAAGTTTATGAAGAATAAAGTGCAAAACGTACTTTATCCCTTTTTGGTCGTCTCTGCCGTTGGCTTGTTCTTCTTGTGTTTACGTTGGTTTTTCTTGGAACATCAGTCGCTTGATAAGCTACTGTTGAGCGTTTTCTATACCGTGCGTAACGGCTATATCCTGTATCCGCACTGGTATATCCCTTTTATCATGGCGGTGTTTTTATTCTCGCCAGTGTTTTTGTGGTTTATCCGCTGCTCGCAGCAGATGCGTTGGACCCTATTCGTGCTGAGTTGTGTGGTGGCGATTCTGCTCCACCGACCCATAGGTAACGTCAACTTTATCCACTCGGTGGTGTATTTTATGCCTTTCTATTTGATTGGTATTTTATATTCCCAAGATGAACATATTGTGACGCGCTATGGCTCTATTTTCAGTGCGTTAGCGGTGATCTTCCTGATTGTGAGTCTGGTTGAGCAAAGTTACATAGTGCAGCACATTGGTAACTACCATAAGGCGCCGTTTGAATATAACGGTATCGATTGGCAGTTTATCCAAAAGCTGAGTCTGTGTGTGCTAGTGCTTAACTTCTGTGATTGGTTGTCGAAACGCAGCCGCATCCCTTGGTTAGTGGAAACCGCCGAGATGAGCTTTGCAATTTTCTTCATCCACCCGTTATTCGACATGTTGTTTAATACAGTCGCCACAGTGTTACGTTATCGCTTACCGCCGGGGTCTTGGGTCACCAGTATCCTGTTCTCGGCGGCGATTTTTACCTTCCTGATGGTGGGCAGTATTATCACGGCTCGCTTTATCAAAAAACGTTTAGGCAACCGTTCACGTCTGTATATCGGTTGGTAACGCCTCTAAGCTAAACAGGGGAATTAAGTTTAAATTTATTCCCCTGTGTTAGCGTGTTTTTCATCGAATTTTCCATGGAAAACATAATGAAAACTATCACCCTACCACGCCTTGGAATCGTCGGCCTTATGATGGCTACGCCGGTATTTGCTCATGCGTCGACCGAACCTGCACTTGCCATGGCGCAAGAGACTTTCTTCAATCAATTAGCATCCCATTGCGGTAAAGCCTTTGCGGGTAAAGTAGTGTCAACGGACAGTGCAGATGCGGCTTTTCGTGATAAAGCACTGGTGATGCATGTGCGCGAATGCAGTGATACTGAGCTGAAAATCCCGTTCCATGTGGGTGATGACCACTCCCGTACTTGGGTGATCACGAAAACGACTCAAGGTTTAAGGTTAAAGCATGATCACCGCCATCAAGACGGAACGGAAGATAAAGTGACTATGTATGGCGGCGATACGGCGAGTGTCGGCAGCAGCCAAAAACAGTCATTCCCTATCGATCAGGCATCGATTGATAACTTTATGCAAAATGGCCTGACTCAGTCTGTCACCAATGTGTGGCATATGGAGGTTACGCCAAGTACCTTCAGCTACCTGTTGACCCGCGAGAATCGTCATTTTCAAGTAGATTTTGACTTGAGCCAACCGCAGCCGTTGCCGCCGACCCCTTGGGGACATGAGTAATCGCTATCGGGGATAAAAGAAAACCTCCTAATCCTATGGAATAGGAGGTTTTTTAATGGGGACGACATGGACTAAAACTTAGTTGCCTCTGGGCTCGAAGGAGAAGGATTGTCCCGCCAGCGCCGCTTCAAACATTAATCCACCCTTGGCAACGGTAAATACCGCCATACCATTGATATAGGCGGCAGTTGCCGATTGATTACCACCCGCTTGGCCTGCGCCTGCCGAGTTGCCTGTGGTGCCTGCTTTAGCATTTGCGCCCATGTTAATCGCAACAGCCGAGGCCTGTGCATCGAACTCGAAACTGCCACTGGTAAACTCGTTGTAGGATTTGGCATCCTTAAAGAAGATGATTTCGCTATAGGCTTGTCCGCCTAGCTGAAAACCAATGGAGAGCTGGGTCAGGCTAGAGTCTCCCATATATTGACCTGCTTGAAAGACGCGACCTTTGCCGTAGGCGGCGCCAATACCTATTCCGCCTTTACCGACAGTGGGGAAAAGGGCATAACCATAGGCGGTATTAAAAAATTTGCGGGTTTCCTTTGCTTGGTGAAAATTATTTAAAGCCTCGGTGTAGCTATCGTCGGCCTGAGCTGCGGGTGCCATAAAGCTGGCAATCAGACAGGTTGATGCGACGATAAGGGATAAAAATGATTTCATGGCGTTCCTCCTTAATGCTTAGGTTCCATCAGACTACCCTTTGTTTTAACAAATGACAGCCTAAAGCTGAGTTCATGTCAGCTGGGGTTCAGTTTTTACTGGGTGACAGTGTGCCAGTTTTGAGTGTTTTAGGGTGAATTAGTTCTTCGAGCGAGAGGGCGTATTGGTGATTTTTTCAGAGCCTTCATTCGATTCCTGCTGTAGTTGTTGAATAAATTCAAATTCTTCAGGAGTGAGTATCTCTCCCGCCTGAGGCTCTGCCTTTGGCTGCGGGGCCGACATATGTCCCCTGAGATAGGCGGTGCGGGTGATTTGCTTGAGGCCATAAGCTGCCAGCAGGTAAAAGCTTAACAGCAGGCTTAAGCGTGGCAGCGCATGGGATAGGGTCGAGAGTGAATCCCCAAGATAAAAGGGGAGTACTACCACAAATACCCTTAACAACCAGTTAAATAGCATGGCTAAGGTCAGGCCGAACAACCAGCGGAAACGGATCAGCTTTAAGGTTTGCTGCGGTGCATCGTTATTCTGTTGCTGGCGTAGTTTATGCCGTTGGAACAGTCGCCAGAGCGCAACAAAATAGGTTGCCGTTTGGATAAACAGCAGCAGAGGCAAGGCCAGACTCCAATGGCTGAAATCGATATCTTGCCGATATTTAAAGAATTCTGCCTGAAACCAAATCGCATTTTTGTGTAGATTCAACCGCACCGCGATATCAATCATGGCCAAGCATAGGGTGACTAGTGCTGGCCAATAATGCCGCGAAAAGCCAATGGGTGAGGTGTTTTGTTCTAGACTGCGTTTGCAGTAGAGGTAGAGCAGCGGCATGAGTAAGAAGTAAATTGGGGTGATCAGGTTAAATAACACATGGATAGGGATCGGCGTGTTATCGCGATTGAGCATACCCGTCAGGAAGTACAAGCCGATAAGACTCAAGAAGCCAGCAAGCAGTTTTTGGTTATTGTTTGAGTGGTAGAAGTAGCGAATATAAATAGCTAGCGCGAGGCAATGTAAGCCACCAAATAGGGATAACCACCAATAGGCTTGAGCAAAAAACGTATTAAATTCGTTCATTTTAAGCACCTCGACGCCTTGTTATAACAGGGAATTTCGAGGTGCAAAAGTGTTACTAAAGGTTTTTCTGTGAAATTGCGATGCGTTGATGGCGATTAGATGCCGCCTCAGGTACAGATGCGGGTACAGGCTGACGCTCTGCCAGTAAGTGTTTGATTGCGCGAATGGGATGCGGTAACAGCATTCGTGGGCCGGCGAAAATCATGATCTCTTTGACCTGCGCCTTTTGCGCCGGTTTATAGCAGTGCACTGGGCACTTACTGCAGGTGGGTTTATCTTGTCCGTAGGGGCAACGATCGAGGCGAACGGCGGCATATTCTAGCAGCGCTAAACACTCTTCACACAGGCCGGATGCCGTTTGGCCTTGGTGCTTAGCTTTACAATAAATCTTCGCCATCGCGCTAATGGTTTCATGTTCGTAGCGCAGTTTACCTGTGAGTAGTGCCGCTGAGTCCATGGGAATACCTTAGTCTGTTACTCGGATAATTCCATCATAAGCAGCGGCGCGGGCTTGTTCAAAATTGAAGTGTCAATTTATGAAGGTGCGCACAAAATGAGACTTTAAATATGCATCACCTTATCGGCGGCCAGCGTCCAGCGGGTGAGATCCTGTAAAGTGCCAATTTCGGCGCCCTCGAGCAGCATCTCGGGGTTAACGCCCCGCGCTTGGGCGCAGGTTTTACAGAGTAAAATCGGGACTTGCTGAGCGCTTAGGATCTCAAACATCTGTTGTAGGTTGTAACTGAGGTCTGGAGTCGTTTGATGCTTAAGGGCGCCAAACACCGCATCTGACATTAAAAAGATTTTTAAATCAACTTGTTGCTCGGTTTGGTCCTTCAGCGCCAACGCGATACGTAGGCTATTGAAGAGCTTTTCTGTGCCATAGGGGCTGGCGTGGGCAACGATCAGAATGTTTTGCATTAGGCTTTCCTTAATTTTTGCAAATGGTCATAAACCCTAACAGTCTAGCCGAATTGCGCCTATCGATTTGCGTGCAAGATCGGATAAAACGGCATAAATACTTGATTTACACAGACACTATGGACTTTAATAGCGGTTAATCTCTGCTCAACTTTTGGACAGAATCCCTTGTCAGCTTCAGGTTATTGAGTCGCCCTGGCAAGCCAACTGCAATCGCTTCTGATGGGAAGCAGCCATTAAAGGTGAAGAAGAATGAAGGTCGTTGTCGTTTTTATACTGATCGCTATCGGAGTGTTTTTATTTCGTCGTGCCCAGCGCTTGGCGAAGGAAGAACAAGAAGCAATGATGGCGAAGAAATCAACCGAAAAGACAAGGGATACAAGCGCTTCGCCCGATGAGGCTGAACCTACGCCTGACATTGCTCCTGCTGCGACGAACGAGTCAGCGGCCGATTCTGCGGCCAAAGCACCCGAAGTTGAATTAATGCCAAGGGACGTTGAGCCAGCGAGTCGGGTCGAGATAAGCGAAGATATTATCGATGTCGAGCTCCCCACTGCTAGTAATGAAAAGAGTGTGATTATCCTTGCCGATGTCCATTCTGCCGATGCCGATAAAGACTCTGCAATCCCTAAGGATGAAGCTCCGGTCACCCAGGCGAGTGAGGCCCAAGAAGAGCCGGTAGTCGTCGACACCCCAGTTAAGGCAAAAGAAAGCGCCGAGAGTTCGCCTGAGGTGGCAAGCACTCGTTTGGCAAAAGACGAACCACTTGCAGCACTTGGTTCATGGGCGAATGTCACACTGCAACGCGCAGCAGAAGAATACCAAAGTGCAGAGACGGCGCAGGCGCGCTATAACGCGTTACAAAACGTGATTGCCGAGTGCTACAAGCAGCGAAAATCGACCGAATATTTAACCTATGGTGCAGCGCTGCATGGGTTGTATCTTGCGTTATTCCACAGTGTGAATGCCGAAAAGTCCAAAGATCTTGAGCTTAAAACCCCTGGTTTTATGCAGCTTGCGACCTTGTTAAACGATACCCAAGACTTTGATAAAGCGATTGCACTCTGCCAAGAGGCGATCAAATTTGGTTTAACCGATGGCACAGTCACGGGATTTGAAGGGCGAATTAGCCGTATAGAGAAGGCGCAGGCGAAAGCGGCAACGGCCTAAGGTCGTTGTCTGCTTGCGATTGTAGGATTCTAGCCTTTGGCGCTCCAACGCGATTAACACTGCGCTTGAGATACCCTTAGCCGAAAAGCGGTTATTTAACCGAGTAAAGCCGTGTAGAATCTTGATACTTACCGCGCAAAAGGCGAACTAAGGTTCGCTTTTTTTATGGGCTATTTTTATGAAGTGTGTTGCGAGCTGTTTTAACCGAATTGTCAAAATGAAATTATCCTTGGCCATCTTGTTTGCCTGCCTCAGCCTTGGCTTGAGTGGTTGCACTAAAACCCCCGAATGGACGCTATTCTATTATCCAGCGGCGACCTCACTGCCAACGACGCCATTACAAACCGATGATATCAATGGTTATTACGACACCCTCGAACAATGCCAACGCAAAGCCCAAGGGTTACAACGCTTAACGGGATCGGGTGTGAGTGGCTTCGAGGCCAGCGGTGCCGGCGTCTATCAATGTGGCCTGCAGTGCGAGTTTAACGACAAGTCCGTGCTCGTGTGTAAGCAGCTCGTTCAATAGGAAAAGCATTGATGAAGTTTAAACAGGATTTTTTTACCCAGTTGCCTGAGTTTTACGCTCAAGTCTATCCGCAGGGGATAAGCAATCCCCATTGGCTGGCGTGGAGTGAAGATGCCGCCAAGTTAATCGACTTACAGCAGCCGACGGATGCCTTATTGCAGGGATTATCGGGTAACGCGGCCGTTGAGGGCGCAAGTTATTATGCGCAGGTGTACAGTGGCCATCAGTTTGGTGGCTACACGCCCAGATTAGGCGATGGTCGCTCGATTATTTTGGGTGAGGCATTAGGTCCCCAAGGCGCTTGGGATGTGGCACTAAAAGGCGGCGGGCCGACGCCCTATTCTCGCCATGGCGATGGCAGAGCCGTGATGCGCTCTGCGGTGCGGGAGTTCCTTGTCTCCGAAGCACTGCATCATTTAGGTGTGCCGACGACTCGAGCCCTGGCGGTAATCGGCTCTGATATGCCCGTCTGGCGTGAGAGCCAAGAAACCGCAGCCATTACCGTACGTTTGGCGCGCAGCCATATCCGTTTTGGTCATTTCGAATTTTTCTGCCATAGCGAGCGTGGCCAAGCCGATAAGCTCACGCAGTTACTCAACTTTACCTTGAGGCAGCATTATCCACATTTGAGCTGCGATCTGGCGGGCTATAAAGCCTGGTTTTTGCAGGTGGTGCAAGATACCGCTAAGCTCATCGCCCATTGGCAGGCTATTGGCTTTGCCCACGGGGTGATGAATACCGACAATATGTCGATTCTGGGGGACAGTTTCGATTTTGGCCCGTTTGCCTTCCTTGATACCTTCCAAGAAGACTTTATTTGCAATCATTCCGACCCAGAAGGGCGTTATGCCTTTGGTCAGCAGCCCGGCATTGGCCTGTGGAACCTGCAACGTTTAGCGCAGGCGTTGACGCCTGTGATCCCCTCCGATGATTTAATTGCCGCCTTGAATCAATATCAACATGCTCTGGTGCAACATTATTTGATGCTGATGCGCGCTAAGTTGGGATTGACTGAGCGAGTGGATTCGACAGCCGAGCAGGATCAGCAGGACTTAGAACTGATTGGCCGCTTTACCGTGCTGATGGAGAAAAATCAGCTGGATTACAGCAACACGTGGCGCCGCTTCGGTCAACTTGACCCAAGCAGTGTGCACTCGTCGCTGCGGGATGATTTTATCGACCTTAATGAATTTGATGCTTGGTATCAGACCTATCAGGCGCGGCTGGGTAAAGTTACCGATATTGAGGCCTGGCAACAGGCGCGTAATAACGTCAATCCCAAGTACATTCTTCGCAACTATTTGGCTCAAGAGGCCATTATTGCCGTGGAGGAGGGAAATCTTGCGCCGCTAGAGCGTTTGCATCAAGTATTGTGCCAGCCATTTGCCGAACAAGTTGAGCATGAAGATCTAGCCAAGCGTCCACCCGATTGGGGACAAGGGCTGATTATGTCGTGCAGCAGTTGATGGAAGTAAAGATGAAATTAGAAGCCATTCAGTTAGATAGAGCCGCGTTAAGCTTAAGTGTGAGCGGCGATATCGATTTTGACCATTTCGAGGCCTTTGCCGAACCATTAGCCCATGCCTTAGACTGCCGAGTGCGCGAGCGCCAATGGGGCGCGGATCGCCATCAATGGCTATTGGAGTTTGAGGGTACCTCGCTTTGGCTCAATTATGAGTTTTACGGCAATATCTGTTGGCTGAATGTGGAACGTGAGGCCGATTTTGAGGTGCTGGAATACCTTGCCACACTGTTAAAGTCCTATGTATGAGAGAGTCACAATGAGCCAAGATAAGTTAGCCCCATCTCAGGGCGTCGTCGATGATACGCATTCGGGCGCAGCCTTTGACTTTCAAGCCTTAACGCCGGATTTGATTTTAGATGCGATCGAGAGTCTTGGGGTGTATCCAGAGACAGGTCTACTCGCGCTCAATAGCTACGAAAACCGCGTGTATCAATTTCGCAGCGATGAAGGGCAACGTTATGTGGTGAAGTTTTACCGCCCCGATCGTTGGACCGATGCGCAGATCCAAGAAGAACACGACTATGCCATCGCGCTTGCCGAACAGGAAATCCCAATGGCGGTGCCCGCATCTGTGCAAGGGCAGACCTTACATCATTTCCATGGCTTTCGCTTTGCACTGTTTCCCTCCATCGGCGGTCGTCCCTTTGAAGTGGATAATTTAGAGCAGTTGGAATTTGTTGGGCGTTTTATCGGTCGTATACACCAGTTCGGTGCTCAGTCGACGTTTAAGGCCCGTGAGCCACTGAATCCCCAGATCTTAGGCGATGAACCTTTCGCCTGGTTAAAGCAGTCAGACTTAGTACCAAACACACTGCGCCCCGCGTTTTTTACCGTGGTAGAGCAAGTGCTGGCGAAGGTGAATCAGCTTTGGGCGCAGCAATCCTTTACGGCTATTCGTCTGCATGGGGATTTACACCCGGGGAATATTCTTTGGACACCCGATGGGCCGGGGTTTGTGGATTTAGACGATGCTCGCATGGGACCGGCTATTCAAGATTTATGGATGATGCTGACGGGCGATAGAGCGCAGCAGCAACTGCAACTCGAGGTATTACTCGAGGCCTATGAAGAGTTTTGTGAGTTCGATACTCGGCAGTTGGCGTTGATTGAACCCCTACGCGCATTACGGATGGTGCACTATAACGCTTGGATTGGCAGGCGTTGGCAGGATCCTGCTTTTCCTATGCATTTCCCCTGGTTTGGGGATGAAAAGTATTGGGAGCAGCAGATCTTGGCTTTTAAGGAGCAACTCGCGGCACTCGATGAACCGCCGCTGAGCCTGATCCCCTACTAAATGTGTGAACAGGGTGGAATTACGCGCCTATTAGCCCAAACCGATTGAACTCTCGGCTTGAGTTACACTCAAAAAATGAAATATGTTAGGCTCCAGCTAGTTTTGAAAATTGATTTAAGGAAAATTCATGAAAAAAGCATTACTTATGGTGGCAGCGCTGTTATTGGCTCCATTAACTGTATCGGCAGTTGAGTACAAAGAAGGCGTACACTACACAGTGATTAACGACGGCCCAGCGACAGCTAAGCCTGAAATCACCGAGTTTTTCTCTTTCTATTGCCCACATTGCTTCAACTTCTCTAAAACTGTGGTGCCTAAAATTTTGGCTGAGAAGCCAGAAGGTGTGGCATTTAACCAAGCCCACGTTGACTTTATTGGTAAGGAAATGGGCGTAGAAATGTCACGCGCTTTTGCCGTTGCACACCAATTGAACGTGGACGAGAAAATGGATGCAGCTCTATTTTCTGCCATCCATGAGAAGAAACAACACTTCACTAACCGTGATGACGTGCGCGCCTTGTTCGTGGCTAATGGCGTAGACGGCAAGGCCTTCGATGCGGCCGCTGACTCTTTTATGGTGAAAGCGCAAATGGCAAAAATGAAGCGTGATACTGAAAACGCGAAGATTTCAGGTGTGCCTGCCTTAGTGGTGAATGGCAAGTACCGCGTCGAAACCGGTGCCATCAAGTCTTACGATGAACTGTTAGATATCGCTTACTACTTAGCCAAGAAACAGTAATGATCACCAGATTGCCGCCGTTTTATCATCATTTTGTAATCTAACTGATTGATACTTCGAACATAAAATTAAAGGAGCCTAGCGCTCCTTTTTTATTGGCTGAAGCTTGAGCCCTTGGTAGTGACAGTTAAACTCGCCGCTTGCGGACTTAGGTGTTTGGCAAAAAAGAGTAAAAAAAAACCGTACTTCCGATAATCGGAAAGTACGGACTTGAGCCAGAGGGCTCATTTTTACCCTGAGTAACCTGACTAATCTAACAATGCGTCAAAATAATGTCAATAGTCAATTTTTTGACGATTGTTTATTGTGAAATAAACTGAACTGATTATTTAATTAAATCATTTGGTTAAGCTGTTTGAATTGTAAATCTTGAAAAAAATCTATCAGAGATGAAACTCAATAGGTAATGCTTCTGTCAAACAACTGTAATCAATAACAACAAGAATGCATGTAGGGGGTTGTATGAGAGTTTTCCCTGTATACGCACCGAAGCTTATTGCAAAGCATGCGCGTATTTTTCTCACTGGCGTGATATGGGTTAAAGACTTAGGTCGATTAGAATTTGAAAAGGGGCGTTTTTTATTGCCAAGAAAAAGCCTGCCAAAAGTGAAGCAGGCTATCTTAGAGCTGAACGAACTGATTGAATCGCAGAATCATCAAACTAAAACAGCTTAGATTTCACTGTTGAGCAGGCCAACAAGTCCAGTGACTTTGTCGTTCCAAGAAGCGAGTTCTTGTTGCAGTTGTTGGTTCTGCTCAGATAATTGTTGATTTTGCTCATTCAAGGTCGACGTCTTTTGCTTCTCTTCCTCTAGCTCCATTTTTAGAAGCTCGATGGTTTCGAGTGTAGCCTGGATCTTGGTTTCCAGTTTGGACAGTAATTCAAGGCTCATCTGGAGAGTCCTATAGTTTCTGGATGGGACTGTGATTCTAGCAGTGCCAAGAGCATAAGGAATAGCAGTCTTTTTCGTTTGGTCAAAAAATGCCCGATAACCGCGTGCGAATTTAAGTTTTTTTGCATTTGTTACTAACTCGTTAGTATTCTTGGGTTTATTTATTATCGGAAAGGCCCATGTCGCCGAATCTGCTTGCGATACTTCCCCTGTTATTAACCCTAGTGTTAGCCCTTTGGCTGCGGCGTACCTTAGTGGCGCTAGGTGTCGGTATCCTCTCGGGCGCCTTAATCATTACCCACTTCGATATCCTGCAAAGCTTGGGCTATCTGCTGGAGATTGGCGCTAAGCAGTTTTACAGCCAAGACGCTTGGCAGTGGTGGCATTTAAACGTGCTGATGGCCATGTTACTGCTGGGCAGCATGACGCAGCTCCTCGCCAGAAGCGGTGCGGTCGAGCAATTTGGTGATTGGCTATATCGACGTATTCGCACGGGGCGACAGGCGCGTATTGGCGTGGTGCTGCTGGGCTGGCTGGTCTTTATCGACGGTATTTTTAGTTGCCTCGCCGTGGGGCATGTGTGCCAACCTTTGAGCCAGCGTTATGGCATCCGGCAGACGCAGCTGGCCTATTTAGTCGACTCTAATGCGTCACCGCTCTGTTCACTCTTGCCTTTTTCTAGCTGGGGTCCCTATGTGATGGCACTGTTGGCGGGACTCAGTTTTTTACCCGTTTCCGCCCTTGAAGCCTTTATCGACGTCGCCTTATTCAATTTTTATGCGATAACCACCTTAGGCTTGTCGCTGATTGTTGCTTGGTTTGGGATGGGGTTTCACCCCATCGAGAATGCGCTATTGGCGGCTGAGCCCGTTGAGCCAAATTTAACGCCCTCACAAGGGAATCCTTGGTTGCTTGCGATCCCTATGCTGACCTTGCTGGCCGCTTCAGTCGGTTTAACTCTCTGGTCTGGCGCGCAGCAGGTGCCGTCATGGGATATTTCGGCTTGGTTAACCAAAGCCGATATTGGCGCAGCGATGCGCGATGCCTGTCTGTTATCGACCTTAGTGACGCTAGTGTTGTTGATGCTGTCGGGTCGAAGCATAGGGAAACTGCTGGCGGATTTGGCGCATGGGGTGCGGATGATCGCCTTTGCCATCGCGATTTTACTCTGTACTTGGATGATAGGCGCGGTGATCCAAGATCTGGGCGTGGCGAGCTTGTTAGCGAGTTGGGCTAAATTGTATTTATCCCCGAGTTTGCTGGTGGCGGGGATGTTCCTGCTCTGCGCTATCATGGCCTTTGCCACTGGCTCAAGCTGGGGCACCTTTGCGATTATGATCCCCATCAGCGGGGAAATTGCCCATAACATGGATGCTAGCTTGCTGTTACCTGTATTGAGTGCAGTGATGGCGGGCTCGGTGTTTGGCGATCATTGCTCGCCGATTTCCGATACTAGCGTGCTGAGCGCGACGAGCTCAGGCTGCTTACCCCATGACCATGTGGTGACTCAACTGCCCTTTGCGTTAATCGGGGCGGGTGCGGCATTAGTGGGATTTCAGTTAGTTAACTTATCCGTTGCAACCCTATTCGTGTGGTGTGGGGTTATAGGTACTGCGCTTGGGTTATTGGCTTTAATGACACGCTTTTATCCACCTTGGGTGAGCGCACGTTCGCAGACAAACTGAGCCTTTCGGGTTAGAATGCCCGCAGAATTAACCATTTGATGTAAGAGATTATCCCTATGAGCATTACCCGTTTAGATGTTGGTACACGTATGAGCAGCATAGTGATCCACCAAGGCACAGTGTACTTATGTGGCCAAGTGGCAAAGGATAAGTATCAAAACATCACCGAACAAACGACGACTATGCTAGAGGAAGTCGACACCCTGTTAGCGCAGGCGGGCAGTTCTCGGGAGCACTTGTTGTCAGCCACTATCTATTTAAAAGATATGAATGACTACGATGCCATGAATGCCGTTTGGGATGCTTGGGTGCCACAGGGTCATGCGCCAGCCCGTGCCTGTGTGCAGGCGGCGATTGCCGAGCCAGAATACCTGGTTGAAATTTCTGTGATTGCCGCAGTCGCTAAGGCGTAACTCGCTATCTTATCTCAGTAAGTAGTAAAGCTAAGTTGAACTTGGCTTTACTCGTCCTCAACCATTGCAGCCTCAAATGATGCTGCACATCTATCGTGACAAAGTGACGCAACGCAACCTTCAATTAGAACGCGATCTTTAGTTATAACAATCGCTTCAGTTAGAAATAGCGGGCTAAGTTTGCCGGAATATTGGGGCTGTGCGAGGGATACTGCGCCTGCAAGCCTTGGGAAATGGCCTCAATATCCAGCGTTGGTAAACTTTGCTCTATGATGCTCGCAGCCCAAGGTGCGTGGAGCTTGAGTTGATGATAATCCTCAGTTTCGACAAACCGTGCCAACGAATAACGGCTGCCGCCTAATCCGTGTCCCCAACCTTCGCTAACATCAAAGGGGGAATCGAGTCGCTCGCTATCAAACTCCACCAAGTAGGGGGACTGACCGTGGTGACCTCCAGCCCAATCGCCTAATTCCAGTAACAGTATCATCCTTGTCATTTATTTATGCTCCTTTACTACCAGCTCGCAATCATAACACGGCCAAAACTGGCATGGGGATCCGTGGGCGTGATGGCGATAATGCTATCTAGCCGCAGTGTTTGCTGGCCAGCTTGATGTTCGACGACCAGCCATTCAGTCTTATCGGCGTGGGTCTGGGTCGTAATTGCCCGTGCTTGGCATAGGCTGCCGTCCTGCAGCTCAATGTCGAGGCGATAGCCGTGCATACAAGCTAGCTCAAGGTAGTCGTAGTGGGCACAGGGGATCATTTTGTAGTCAGACATCATCTTTCCTCTGGTGTGAATGATTTGGATGCGATTCAAGGTCTTCTTCTCTATTGAGGGAGGAGAAATTATGAAACGCATCCTATTAGCGAGTATTTTTTTCTGGCAGCTGTTGCAACCCGTGCTTGCTCAAACCTTGGCACCTTTTGAAGCGCAGAGTACCGTGGCTCGCCCCTATATTATCGAACTTTATACGTCACAGGGCTGCAGTAGTTGCCCGCCCGCTGAAGCTTGGTTAGCTGAGCAATTTAATAAGACCGACCTATGGCAGAAATATTTTCCGTTAGCCTTTCATGTGACCTATTGGGATTACCTCGGGTGGAAGGATATTTTTGGCCAAAGGGCTTTCAGTGAGCGCCAATATCAGCATTTAAACCAAAAGCATACGCGGCAAGTGTATACGCCACAGTTTGTGATTAATGCTAAGGAGTGGCGTGGTTGGTTCTCGGGTGAGTTAAACGGGATATTTGCTATGCCTCAGCCTGAGGTCGGTGTGCTTAAGGTGCGCATCGCCAATCAGCAACTTGAGGCGAGTTTTGCACCGCAGCCCAGTTGGGCGCAGGATAAAGACTTACATCGAGCGCGTTTGCACTTGGCCTTGGTCGGTTCAGGTTTTACGACTGAGATCAAACGCGGCGAGAATCGCCATAAACAATTACCCCATGATTTTGTGGTGCTGAGTTTGCAATCTTTGCCCGCGACGGCTTTGTTTGCGGGCGCCACAGACCCAGCGCTACAGTTTACCCAATCCCTCGATGCCATTCCCGCATCAGCGCTTAACGCGCCCCGTTTGGCGTGGGTGGTCTGGTTAACGCTAAATGAAGAACCCGCACAAGCCGTGGGCGGCTGGCTTGAGGCGCCGCAGGGCTAAATCCAAAGTCAATAAGGGGAGGTGAATGAGGCGATTTGCCTTAACGGCAAGTTGTTAAGACATCTTTTTAACAGCTTATTTTATCGGCTAAGACTTTTAGATGAATCTCACCTATTGACTTTATTCCTGCCGCTACCTAGTCTGCTTGTTCAGTAATCAAGGTGGTATGCGATGGAAATAAAATACGATTTAAAACCTGCGTCCGAACGCCGTACTGAGCAATTCAAGCCCGAAGGAAATGTGGGCTTCGGTAGCCTCAGAACCGATCATATGTTTTTAATGGATTATCGCGATGGTGAATGGCGCGATCCGCGTATTGTGCCCTACGGTCCGTTTGAAATGGCACCGGGCGCGATGGCCCTGCATTATGGTCAGTCAATCTTCGAAGGCGCCAAGGCCTTTATGCATGAAGATGGTGAAATTTACACTTTCCGTATCAACAAAAACGCTGAGCGTATGAATCGCTCTGCGGATATTGTCTGTATTCCTAATATCGATGAGCAGATGCAAATCGATGCGATCAACGCCTTGATCGACGTAGACCGTCTCTGGTTCCCGATGCAAGAAGGTGCTTGTTTATACATTCGCCCCTTTATTTTTGCGACTGAAGATCGTCTGTCTGTGAGTCCAAGTGCGCGCTACACCTTCTGCGTGGTGTTAAGCCCAAGTGGTGCTTACTACGCGGCGGGTGTGAATAAAGGCATTCGTCTGCTGATCAGCAAGACTTACCATCGCGCCGTGTCGGGTGGTACTGGTGCCTCTAAAGCGGCGGGTAACTATGCCGCCTCATTGCGTGCCGGTAAGGCTGCCGCGCAGTTTGGGGCTTCGCAGGTGCTGTATTTAGATGCCAACAACCAACAGATTGAAGAAGCTGGCGCCATGAACCACTTCCACATTCTGAAAGACGGCACAGTGATTATTCCAACCTTCACCGATACCATCTTAAAATCCATTACCTCGCAATCCATTATGGAGCTGGGTGAGTTACTCGGCTGCGAAGTGCGCCAAGAGACTGTTATGCTGGATAAGTTTATTGCCGATATCGAGTCCGGTGAGATTATCGAAGCAGGTGGTTTTGGTACGGCCGCCGTAGTGTCTGCTGTCGGTTCCTATATTTTTGAAGATGGTCGAGTGGTGACCGTGGGCAACGGTGAAGTGGGTGAGCATATTCAGCGCATCTATAAGCTGTATACCGATATCCAAAAAGGCCATATCCAGGGCCCGGATGGCTGGGTGAAACGTGTTGAGCGTGTAGCACCTTAATCGTCAGATTAATCAATAAAATAAGGCTCCTTTAGGGAGCCTTATTTTTTATCTGGTTTTATTTTATCCGTTGTTGCAACAGCGCTAAGCAATCTTGGGTACTGAGCGGTTTACTCAGCAGGAAGCCCTGTACCTGATCGCAACCTTGTAGCGCTAAGAAGTTTAGCTGCTCTTGGGTTTCTACCCCTTCCGCCACCACATTTAACTCTAGGCTGTGGGCGAGGGCGATAATCGCACTGGTAATGGCAGCATCATCTGGGTCATTAGTAATGTCGCGCACAAACTCACGGTCAATCTTTAAGGTGTCGATGGGGAAACGTTTTAGGTAACTCAAGCTTGAGTAACCTGTACCGAAATCATCCACGGCGATGGTTAAACCTAACGCCTTGAGTTTAGAGAGGATATTTACCGATTCCTGCGGATTACCCATGATCATCGACTCGGTTAATTCCAGCTCGAGCGCCTTGGCGGGCAGGCCCGATACCGCAAGAGCGACTTCGATGGTCGAGATAATATCGGCCTTCAATTGCCGCGCAGACAGGTTCACTGCCATGCTGATATCGCCAAAACCTAACTCACTCCACTCGGCAAGCTGTTGGCAGGCGTGGTTGATCACCCAATGGCCAATCTGGTTAATAATGCCGGTTTCCTCCGCCAGCGGAATAAACTCGGCGGGCGAGATCGGGCCTAATTCGGAATGATGCCAGCGTAGCAGCGCCTCGAGTCCGGTCAGAGAACCTTTGCGCAGGCAGAATTTGGGCTGATACACCAAGCTTAACTCGTTGCGAGAAATAGCCTGCTTAAGCCCCGCCTCGAGTTGCACATGGCGTGTTGCCATCTCATTGAGTTTATTAGTATAAAACTGGAAGTTATTCCGCCCGAGCGCCTTAGCGTGGTACATGGCTGTGTCGGCAAATTTAATCAGCGAATCCACATCTTCCGCATCGTTGGGATAGAGGCTGATACCAATCGAGGTTGAAATGGTCAGGGACTTATCATCGAGTAAGAAGGGCGCCTGAAAGGCCTTGAGCACTTTCTCGGAGATCAGCGTCGCCGCTTTGGTTTTCGCCACGCCTTCTAAAATAATAGTAAATTCATCGCCACCTAAGCGGGCCACAGTGTCCCCTTCGCGGACGGCATTTTGCAGTCTGTGGGCCACGGCTTTGAGGAGCAGATCGCCAATATGGTGCCCCATGGAGTCATTGATATGCTTAAAGCGGTCGAGATCTAAAAACAGCAGTGCGACGATATTATTCGACCTATGGGCTTGAGATATGGCGTGGTTGAGCCTGTCCTGGAATAAGGTGCGATTCGGCAGTCCAGTCAAGGTGTCGAAACTGGCAAGGAAGCGGAGATCCTCTTCGGCCTTTTTACGCTCTGTGATATCGGTAAACACCGCCACAAAGTGGCTAGTTTCGCCTTTTACATCGATCACTTGGTTGATCTCAAGCCACACCAGAATCGCCTTACGCGCCCTGTTGCGGATCCAAATTTCACCCGCCCAATGTTTATGGCGTAGCAGTTGCTGCTCAATACTGTTGAACAGATCTCGCTGCTGCCGGCTGTAGGCTAAGTGAATTAAATATTTATCACTGATTTGCCGCTCCGAATATCCGGTAATCGCGCTAAAGGCGGGGTTTACCGAGCGGATACGATAGTCTAAACCTGCTACCACAACGGCTTCGTTCATGCTGTTAAGCACTTGGGAGGAGAGCACCAGCTCATTCTCGATCAGCTTGCGGGAGGTGATATTACGGGTGGTGCCCGTCATCCGCATGGGCTGTTCCTGGTTATTGGTCTCAACCACTTTGCCGCGCTCGAGGATCCACAGCCAGTTGCCCGGTGAGTGTTCGATGCGATATTCCATTTCAAAAAACGGTGTGCGCCCTTGTAAATGGTCGGTCAAGACTTGTTTAAATCGCTCTCTATCCTCTGGGTGAGCATTGTCGTGCAGTAGCGTGTGGCTGCTCCACTGGGAAACCGGAATATCCGTATGAGTACGATAGACCTGCTGTTCTTGGATATTCCAGTCCCACATGCCATCGCCCGAGGCCCACAGCGCCAGTTTGAGTCGTTCTTCAGAGGCACGAATGCTGGTTTCAAACTCTTGTTGCTGTTCGCGCTTCTGTTTACGCCACAACACTATCCAGCCCAGTAGACCAAGTGCTAGCAGGACATAGAGTGCATAGGCAATTTGCGAGCGATAGAAGGGCGCTTTGACCGTTAAATCGACCAGCAGCGCATAGCTGCCCTCGCTGTTGTACTCCAAAGAATGGCGAACATGGAGCACATAGTGGCCGGGATTGATATTGGTAAAGGTGATTTCATTCCCCGAGGGCAGATCATGCCATTGGTTATCAAACCCTTCGAGATAATAACTAAAGCGATTTTTCCCCGTGTAACTGAAATCGAGTGAGGTGACCTCAAAGCTGACGAGCTGGTCGTCATAGTTCATCAGGATTTTAGGCGGATGGCTAAGATCGAGGATAGTGTGTCGCTTACCCGCAATTTTATAGGCCGTTAGGGCGACTTTGGCTTCGCTTCTTTGGTCGGGTATCGCCTTAGGACTAAAGCGGTTGATGCCGTTAATGCCACCAAACCAGAGGTCGCCATCGCTGTCTTTGAGTTTGACGCCACCGTTAAACTCTAACGCCTGCAAACCTTCTTGCTCGTTGAAGTTGATGATTTTGCCATTGGTCGGATTCAACTTGCCGATGCCCGCATTGCTGCTGAACCAAATATGGTGCTCATCGTCTTCGAGCAGGGCGTAAATCGTGTCGCTCGGCAGGCCTTGTTCGCGGGTGTAATCCCTAAAAACCATATCCTCGGCTTGAGCCGATAGCCTGCTAATACCGCCGTGGGTCGCGAACCAGACGTCACCATTACTTGCGACTAAAACGTCTCGAATCCGATTGTTAATAATGGTGTTTTTATTTTCTGGGTCATGGTAAAAGGCTTGGCCTTGACCCGTTTGCATATCGAGTTTAACTAAACCATTGAGTGAACCAATCCACAGAGTATTGCCGTCGGCTCTGAGCATCAGCAGCAGGTTTTGTGTGGGATGAAAATTCTCAATATCTGTGAGTGGAACAGAGGTAAACTCATCCTTTTCAAGCGCTTTTCGATACAAGGCGTGGAAGGTCGCTACCCAGAGTTGGCCCTGAGCATCTAGCTCTAAGCTACGAATATAGTTCGCTTCTGAGGCCGGATCTTGGCTTTGAGTAAGCTTAAGCAGAGTAAATTCACCGCTCGGGGTTAAACGTCCTAAGCCATAATTGCTGGCAAACCAGAGTACACCTTGTCTGTCTTGGGTGAGCGCACGCAGGACAAGATTTAAATGGCGCGTTTCTTTACCGAGCGCCTTAGCAAAAGCCGAAGTGTAATGCTCATATTGTTTAGCATTAAAGGCTAAGCGCTTGAGGCCTGCGCCTTCGGTACCTATCCACAGTGCTTTATCCTGACTACGAAACATGGTGCGGATATTATTGCTCTGCTGAGGTAATTCGGTTGTATATTCAAATAGATGTTGGAAGTACTGCCGACGGGTGTTGATCTTGTTCAAGCCAGAATAACTTCCCCCGAGCCAGAGATTGCCGAAGGTGTCTTGCAATAAACAGAGGATATTATTGTCGCTGATACTGTTGGGACGCTGCATATCGTATTTATGATAAGCCGCAACGAAACGCCCCGCCTCACGCTCCAGCTGAATAAGACCCGCTTCGGGGCCGACCACCCAAAACTGTCCTTGGGGTGTTTGAATAAAATCCTTGAGGTAAGGAATATCGTCCTCTGCCTGCCAGAGAATACTCCCTTGGTGTGAAACCAAATCGTAATGCCAAAGCTGATTGCCCAGCGCTAAGGTGATGGCGCGAGTCGAATTCGCTTTAATCTGGTAGGCGGTCAGATCCTGCGGCACATTCAGCCTAGTGATGGCATTTGAACTCAACGCAAAGGTGCCGCTGGCCCTTGTTCCCGCTAGTAGATAGGTGTTTTCAACATTGGCGAGGCTAGTGATATGTGGCTCGACGCTGTTGCCGAGGGAGACTTGCGTGATCCGCTGAGTTTTTATCGACAGTGAAAACAACCCGCCTTGGGTACCAATCCACAACGTATTGCCGACAATATTGAGTTTGGTCACTCTAGGATCGGTTAGGCCCTGTTCAAGGCCAAAGCGCTCAAAGGTACCCGTATTGAGATCGAGCCGATTAACTCCTTGGCTAAAGGTGCCAATCCACAGATAGCCTTCCGCATCTTGAATAATGTCGGAGATAAAGCTTTCTGAAATGCTGCTGGGATTATTTGGCGAATGAATAAAGAGATTGAAATTATAGCCATTGTAACTATGTAGGCCGTCCTGAGTTCCAATCCAAAGCATACCCGCGCTGTCCATAAACAGGCTGGTAATTGTATTCTGATTTAAGCCTTCTTCGCTGCGGATATGTTCAAATTTCAGCTGTGTGTTAGCCGCATTTAAAGGTAATGCTGAGCCTGTGAGCGGCGCCCCGCACAAGCTTAGTAAGCAGAGCGCGCCGAAGAAAAGTTTAAGGACTGGATGGCTCAAAATTACCCCTATCAAAACCCATTAACCCATTACTGGGAGGTATTATGCATTTACCTTGGGGATGCCGCGTGTAGTGCAACGAAAGACGCAGCTCAGTTAAAAGTTCAAAATTAATAATCAGTATATTCACGGATTTATAGGACGCAAAATGCTTGTTGTTATTATTTGCTGTCGGGGGGATTTTAGCAGTTTTTACCGTATGTCGACACAAGCTGGTAACACGATGAGACAAATAAAAAAAGACCTTGCCGGAAGGGGGAGAAGCAAGGTCTTTGGTTGAACTCTTTTCTTGGCTTAAGCCGTAGGTACGCGAACAAAGCCTTCCATTAGCACGCGGGCACTGCGGCTCATAATGGCTTTGACGACAGTCCATTCGCCGTTTGTTTGCATGGCCTGCGCGCCGACGCGAAGGGTGCCTGATGGGTGACCAAAGCGCACTGCTTCTTTTTCACCACCGCCTGCCGCGAGATTCACTAAAGTGCCAGGAATCGCCGCCGCTGTGCCAATCGCCACAGCAGCCGTGCCCATCATCGCATGGTGTAATTTACCCATGGAAAGGGCGCGAACCAGCAGGTCGATTTCCTCTGCTGCGACAGCTTTACCACTCGATGAAACATAGCTTTTCGGCTTAGCCACAAACGCTACCTTTGGCGTGTGTTGGCGTGCGGCCGCTTCATCAATATGCTTGATTAGCCCCATACGCACCGCGCCATGGGCGCGAATGGTTTCAAACTTGGCAAGGGCGGTGTTATCGCTGTTGATATCGTCCTGCAGCTCAGTGCCCGTGTAACCTAAGTCTTCGGCATTGATAAAGATGGTCGGGATGCCCGCGTTAATCATGGTCGCCTTAAAGCTGCCAACGCCCGGTACTTCGAGCACATCCACTAAGTTACCCGTGGGGAACATGCTGCCACCATCTCCGTCTTCATCGGCTGCGGGATTCATAAATTCGATTTGCACTTCGGCGGCGGGGAAAGTCACGCCATCGAGCTCAAAATCACCAGTCTCCTGCACTTCACCATTGGTGATAGGGACGTGGGCAATAATGGTTTTAGCGATATTGGCCTGCCAAATACGCACGGTACAGATACCGTTTTGCGGGATGCGCTCGGCATCAATCAGGCCATTGCTAATGGCAAAGGCGCCGACGGCGGCGGTTAAGTTGCCACAATTTCCGCTCCAATCCACAAAGGGTTTGTCGATTGATACTTGGCCGAATAGATAGTCAACATCGTGGTCTGCTTGGGTGCTTTTAGACAGAATCACGGTTTTGCTGGTGCTTGAGGTAGCGCCGCCCATACCATCAATCTGTTTACCATAGGGATCTGGGCTGCCAATCACGCGCAGCAGCAGGGCATCTCGAGCTGGGCCGGGTACTTGGGCCGCCTCAGGTAAGTCCTGTAAACGGAAAAACACCCCTTTGCTGGTACCGCCGCGCATATAAGTTGCGGCTACTTTAATCTGGGGCGGAAACGGATTCTTGCTCATGCTATTAACTCCAAGGGGAATAGCGAAAAGGTTAGCGTTGATATAGGCGGCAAGCTTGTCGGCATTGCCGCCTTTTAGCGCGAGTCTTACTTCAGATTTGACTCTAAAAAGTCCTGCGCAAAACGTTGCAGCACGCCGCCAGCCGAGTAGATAGACACTTCTTCTGCGGTATCTAAACGGCAGGTCACTGGCACTTCGACACGCTCACCGTTTTTACGGGTGATGATCACAGTCAGATCTGCACGTGGTGCTATGTCACCATAAACGTCAAACACTTCAGTACCATCGATGCCGTAGGTCGCGCGATTCTCGCCCGCTTTGAATTCCAGCGGTAATACACCCATACCCACTAAGTTAGTGCGGTGAATACGCTCGAAGCCTTCGGCAACAATGGCCTCAACGCCCGCTAAACGCACGCCCTTGGCGGCCCAGTCACGGGATGATCCCTGACCATAGTCGGCGCCGGCGATAATGATCAGCGGCTGCTTACGATCCATATAGGTTTCAATAGCTTCCCACATACGAGTCACTTGACCTTCTGGTTCGATACGCGCCAGTGAGCCCTGTTTCACCTTACCATCGACTATCGCCATCTCGTTTTTAAGTTTAGGGTTGGCAAAGGTCGCGCGCTGGGCGGTTAAGTGGTCGCCCCTGTGGGTGGCATAGGAGTTAAAATCTTCCTCTGGCAGACCCATCTTATGCAGGTATTCACCCGCCGCACTGTCCATCATAATCGCGTTCGATGGCGATAAATGGTCGGTGGTGATGTTGTCGCCTAATACGGCTAGAGGACGCATGCCCTTGAGGGTACGCTCGCCCGCTAATGCGCCTTCCCAGTAAGGTGGTCGGCGGATATAGGTCGATTGTGGACGCCAGTCGTACAGTGGCGTGACCTTATCGCCGTAGTCGACGCTTAGATCAAACATCGGCTCGTAGACTTTGCGGAACTGCTCCGGCTTAACGCTTTTCGCTATCACGGCATCGATTTCAGCGTCGCTTGGCCAAATGTCGATGAGGCGAACTGGGTTGCCGTCTTTATCGTGACCTAACACATCCTTCTCGATATCGAAGCGGATGGTACCTGCGATCGCATAGGCCACCACTAACGGCGGGGATGCGAGGAAGGCTTGCTTAGCATAAGGATGGATACGACCGTCGAAGTTACGGTTACCAGATAACACGGCGGTGGCGTAAAGGTCGCGGTCAATCACTTCCTGCTGGATAACAGGGTCGAGCGCGCCGCTCATGCCGTTACAGGTAGTACAGGCAAAACCGACGATACCGAAGCCTAGGGATTCAAGTTCTGGCAGCAAATTGGCTTCTTCTAAATACAGTTGCACTGCTTTAGAGCCGGGGGCTAAAGAGCTCTTAACCCAAGGTTTACGGCTTAAGCCCTTGGCATTGGCGTTGCGTGCCAGTAGGCCCGCCGCAATCACGTTGCGTGGGTTACTGGTGTTGGTGCAGCTGGTGATAGCGGCAATAATCACTGCGCCATCTGGCATTAGGCCGGGTTCGTTTTCAACCACGCCGCTGATGCCGCGTGCGGCAAGCTCAGAGGTTGGCACGCGGGCGTGTGGGTTAGAAGGGCCTGCGATAGTGCGCACTACCGATGACAGATCAAAGTGCAGGGTACGTGGGTATTCTGCATGTTTAAGATCATCGCTCCACAAACCAGTTGTCTTCGCATAGGTCTCAACCAATTTAACTTGCTCGTCGCTACGGCCCGTCAGGGTTAAGTAGTCCAGCGTTTGTTGGTCGATGTAGAACATGGCGGCGGTGGCGCCAAATTCAGGGGTCATGTTAGAGATAGTTGCGCGATCGCCGAGTGTTAAGGCCTCTGCGCCTTCACCGAAGAACTCTAAGTAGGATGAAACCACTTTTTCCTTACGCAGGAATTCGGTCAGGGCTAAAACGATATCGGTGGCAGTAATGCCAGGCTGCGGTTTGCCCGTTAACTCAACGCCGATAATGTCTGGCAGACGCATATAAGAGGCGCGGCCTAACATTACGCTTTCGGCTTCGAGTCCACCCACACCAATAGCGATAACGCCCAGCGCATCTACGTGTGGCGTGTGACTGTCGGTGCCCACTAAGGTATCTGGGAAGGCAACGCCATCGCGCGCATGTACCACAGGTGACATACGTTCTAGGTTAATTTGGTGCATGATGCCGTTACCCTGTGGGATAACATCAATGTTTTTAAAGGCTTTTTGCGTCCAGTTGATAAAGTGGAACCTGTCTTCGTTGCGTCTGTCTTCGATGGCGCGGTTTTTTGCAAAGGCGTCCTTATCGAAGCCGCCGTATTCCACTGCCAGCGAGTGGTCAACAATCAGCTGCGTTGGCACCACAGGGTTAACCTGCGCTGGATCGCCACCCTTAGCGGCAATCGCATCACGCAGACCCGCAAGATCAACCAGCGCAGTTTGGCCCAAAATATCGTGGCACACGACGCGGGCTGGGAACCAAGGGAAATCCAGTTCTTGTTTTGATTCAATAATTTGTTTTAGTGAGGCGGTGAGCGCCTCTGGCTCGCAGCGACGGACTAAGTTTTCAGCGAGTACTCGAGAGGTGTAGGGCAGTTTCGCGTAGGCGCCGGGGCTGATGGCTTCAACGGCTTCACGGGTGTCGAAATAGTCGAGCGCTGTGCCTGGTAAGGGCTTGCGATATAAGGTATTCATGGCTGTGGTCATAACCTAACCTATTACTTCAGTTTTTATTGCTTCAGAGCGTAAGTATTTGTGTTTGCAGAATATTTACGCCAGGGGCTTATATTGAAACTGACGCCTAGGCGCCAGTTTCTGTTGTATCGATTAACGGTCCGAAATTGGCACGACTTTACGTAACGCCACACCCACATAATCAGCACTTGGGCGAATAATGCGGTTATTTGAGCGTTGCTCCATCACGTGTGCAGTCCAACCCGTTACACGCGAACATACGAAGATCGGGGTAAATAACTTAGTTGGAATGCCCATGAAGTGGTAAGCGCTGGCGTGGAAGAAGTCAGCGTTACAGAAGAGTTTTTTCTGTTCCCACATCAGTTCTTCACAGGCGACTGATACGCGGTAGAGGCGATCGTCACCGAAGTCGGCAGCCAGTTTCTCTGACCATTCTTTAATGATGGCGTTACGTGGATCCGATTCACGGTAGATGGCGTGGCCAAAGCCCATGATCTTCTCTTTACGCTCGAGTTTACCCATCAGCACATCACGGGCATCGGCTTCGTCTTTCATGTCTTGGATCAGTTCCATCGCCGCTTCGTTAGCGCCGCCGTGCAGCGGGCCACGCAGTGAACCGATAGCACCAGTCACACAGGAATGCATATCCGACAGGGTTGATGCACACACACGGGCGGTAAAGGTAGAAGCGTTAAACTCATGCTCTGCATACAGAATTAACGATACATCCATCACCTTAGCGTGCAGTGCCGATGGCGCTTTGCCATGCAGCAGGTGCAGGAAGTGGGCACCGATTTGCTCGTCGTTAGTTTCAGTCTCGATACGCACGCCATCGTGGCTAAAGCGATACCAGTAGCAGATGATCGATGGGAACGCCGCCAGTAAACGGTCGGCAATGGCGCTTTGCTCGTTAAAGCTGTGCTCGGCTTCAAGGTTACCCAGCATAGAACAACCGGTACGCATTACATCCATTGGATGGGCGTCGGCTGGAATGCGTTCCAACACTTCTTTTAATGCTTGCGGCAGGCCGCGCATGCCTTTTAATTTGGTTTTATAGGCTTCGAGTTGTGCAGTGGTTGGCAGTTCGCCGTAAA
Source organism: Shewanella mangrovisoli (assembly GCF_019457635.1). Lineage (NCBI taxonomy): Bacteria > Pseudomonadati > Pseudomonadota > Gammaproteobacteria > Alteromonadales > Shewanellaceae > Shewanella > Shewanella mangrovisoli. Next base: position 4,408,406 of record NZ_CP080412.1, on the reverse strand, counting down.
GGATGAGGTGAGCGACTTCTTCGAAGGTCGCGTTTTCAGCCAGATCCTTTACATCGTAACCGCGGTAGGTCAGGCCGCTGCCCGATACACCGACTGTACTTAATGCGGTTTCACCCGCGCTTTGTCCACGTAAACCAGCACCTGATAATTTTTTTGCGTCTGACATAATCCTTCCCTTCCGTTAACTCTATGTGATTATTGCGGGTGCGCGTTTAACGCTGGCCCTCTTTATGGGTTAAAGCTGCAATCTGGGCGGGTGTTCCTGCCTCTGTAGGGTTGCAGCATTGCGGTGATGGTTGCCTGTCCTTTGAGGTCATAAAATAACAGTGGCAATCCATCTGGGTATCAGTAACTACATGAAGCTTGAGCTTCTACTGACCATCCATTGTCTCTTTCTTGCTGTTCAGTTGCCTCAGTATGAGAGGCTTTAGCCGCCTTACTTATCTTGGCTAAACAGTTGATCTAACTTGTCTTCAAAGGCGTGGTAGCCCAAGTATTGGTACAGCTCTTTACGGGTCTGCATGGTGTCGACCACGTTGCGTTGATGACCGTCATTCATCAAGGCTTGCATCACTTTCAGTGCAGCTTGGTTGGCCGCGCGGAAAGTACTTAATGGGTACAGCACCATGTCGGCCCCAGCTTCAGCCAGTTCTTCTTTGTTGAACAGCTGGGTTTGGCCAAATTCGGTCATGTTCGCCAGGATCGGCGCGTTAACATGGGCTTTAAAGTGGCGATATTGGTCAAGTTCAGTTAAGGCTTCGGCGAAAATCATATCGGCACCCGCAGCAATATAAGCCTTAGCACGCTCGATACCTGCTTCTAATCCTTCAACGGCAACCGCATCGGTACGCGCCATGATCACAAAGTTAGGATCGGTACGGGCATCGACGGCAGCCTTGATACGGTCAACCATTTCCTCTGTGCTCACCACGGCTTTGTTCGGTCTGTGGCCGCAGCGTTTTTGCGACACTTGGTCTTCCATGTGAACGGCGGCAACGCCTACTTTTTCAAACTCTTTAATGGTGCGTGCGATGTTAAACGCGCCGCCCCAACCTGTGTCGATATCGACCAGTAATGGCAGCTTGGTTGCAGAGGTAATACGGCCCGCATCGATTAGCACGTCGTTCATTGAGGTCATGCCTAAATCCGGTAAACCGTAGGAGGCGTTCGCCACGCCAGCGCCCGATAAGTACAGGGCTTGAACACCGGTTTGCTCCGCCATCAGGGCGAAATAGGCGTTAGTGGTACCTACGATTTGCAGGGGGTTTGAATTGGCTAGGGCTTGGCGGAAACGGAGTCCGGCGCTTTGAGTCATGGTCTTGTCCTTATCTTTATCAGTATTTGTATCGACGCTCAGCGAGCATCGTGAGTTGCTTTTGCCGCCTATCAGCTGGCGGCATTGGCTTGTAATTCAATCAAGCGTAATTCGGTATTTTTACGGCCTTGCTCAATGTGGCGGCGCATCAGTAGCCCAGCTAATTCGCCGTCTCGTTGGGCGATGGCTTCGACAATACGTCTATGTTCGGCAATCGCTTTTACTGGGCGATTCTGGTTGGTGCATTGGTAGCGGTACATCCGCAGCAGGTGGTAGAGACCACCGATCAGGGTTTCCTGCAGGTGCTTATTGCCGCTGGCTTGAATGATTTGGTAGTGGAAGTCGACATCGCCTTCCTCCTGAAAATAGGTGTCGCCATTGGCTAAGGCCGCTTCTTGTACGGCGAGCAGGTCTTGCAACTTCGCAAGCTGTTCAGGGGTGATGCGGCTGGCGGCGAGTTCACAGGCCATACCTTCGAGCACACTACGTAATTGGTAGAGATCGTTCAGTTCACTCACTGTGAGCTGGGCAACGCGGGCGCCAACATGCGGTACACGTACGACTAAGCGTTGTCTCTCAAGGGTTTGCAGCGCTTCACGGGTAGGGCCGCGGCTGATGCCGTATTTTTCGGCCAGAGCTTGCTCGTTGATTTTACTTCCAGCAGGCAGTTCACCCTTAATGATGCTGGTTTGAATTTGCACCAAAATTTGGTCGGCTAAAGTGGTCGACGATTTTTCGCTGGCGAGGGATTTCACCTTATTCGTTGTGCTCGTCGCGGCATGGGCCACTGAGCTTGGGGTGTCATCTGTGGGGAATATGGTCTCTTGCTTCAACATACTTCGCATCACTCGTTGATTGCTGGATTGTCGACAATGGGTAAAAAATAGTCCCGTTAAAGATTATTGTCAACAATGTGTTTACTTAGACGTAAGTCTATATATTTAGCTTAAATAATGTTAATCGCTGTATTTATTAATTGTTTTGTGGTTTTTTTGATTTTGATTATTTTTTATTCTCTATTTTGTAATTGATAATTGTCGACAATTTTGGTGTTGAGTGATGTCTGATAGTGCTATAAAACGCAGCTTTTACCCCATTGCGACTTATTGAGTACAATGCTGAGAAGGTATTGGTTGGCACTCATAGGGTTAAGGCTCTCGGGGTTAAGGCATTAGGGGGACAATATGGAGAAAATCCTCATTAGCAGTTGTTTGCTCGGGCAGGCGGTACGTTATGACGGTGGTCATAATCTGCTGCAAGACGAGTGGATGCAGCGATGGCAGCGAGAAGGCCGCATAGTGGCGTTTTGTCCTGAATGTGCGGGCGGATTACCCACACCAAGGCCTGCGGCCGAACGTGTCGGCGAGGCAGTGCTAACGGCGCAGGGGGAGGATGTAACAGCGGCCTTTAGGCTGGGAGCACAAAAGGCGCTTGTTCTGGCTCAGGATCAAGGTATTAAGATTGCGATTTTAAAGGCGCGTAGTCCTTCCTGTGGCAATCAACATATTTATGATGGCACTTTCAGTAAACGTTTAATCGCAGGACAGGGAATGACGGCGGAATTACTGCAGGCGGCGGGTGTGAGCGTGTTTAATGAAACCGAATTAGCGCAAGCGGCAACGAGGTTGGCACAGCTTGAGGCGGAATCAGCGGGCTAGGTAAGCCTAACCCGCTATCGACTCACTTTACGTTAGTGAAGCTGTATTCGTAAATCTGTATCAGTGAAGCTGTGTGTGGGTGCTGGTGGCGCTATCCGTCAGCTGTCGATGTTGCAGTAATAACGCATCGATTTGCTCGTCCTTCTCGACCCAAATTTGGTTTAACCAACGCTGAAACTCGACGCGGTACTCGGATTCGGCAAAGTAGCGAGTCGCATCGACTTGCGGCACAGGTAAGGCGCGAACTCGCACTACAATCTTATGCACTTTGCCGTTCATCACGCCGAATAACACATCATCCGGTGCATCGGGATACACTAAGGTCACATCCAACAGATTGGTAAATTGCTCACCCATGGCCGACAGGGTAAAGGCAATACCGCCCGCCTTAGGACGGAGTAAATGGCGGTAAGGCGAATCCTGACGCTGGCGCTTGTCTTCGGTAAAGCGGCTGCCCTCAACATAGTTAATGATCGAGGTGGGCATATTTTTAAACTTCTCACAGGCGCGGCGAGTGGTGGCTAAATCTTTACCCTTAAGCTTTGGATTTTTCTTGAGTTTTGCCGGGCTGGTTCTGTCCATAAAGGGCATGTCGAGCGCCCAGCAACCTAGGCCCATAATGGGGACATAGATCAGCTCTTTCTTGAGGAAGAACTTCAGCATAGGGATATGGTTACGCAGCAGATAGGTTTGCGCGGCAATATCAAAGCCACTGAGGTGGTTACTGATCAACAAGTACCAGCCGTTTTTATCCAATCCTTCGAGGCCTTGGACATCCCACTCGATTTTGGCAATCAAATATAAAATGCCACCATTGCAGCTCGCCCATGCCCACATAAAACGGTTCATCAGTGCGGTCACGGCGTTGCGTGCACTTGGGACTGGCATCAGCATTTTCACTACACCACCGAGGCAAACCAAGGTTCCCCAAAGAGCGGTGTTAATGATCAGCAGGCTCAGACTGAGAATAAACAGCACTGGGCCGGGAAGGAAATTCAACATAGAGGTTTTACCTTACTTCTTGGTCCGCTTGGCCAGCCAGTTGGCTGAGCACTTGGTCTTTAGCGAGCCAAATGTCGTTCAATTGTTCTTGGAAGCCAATTTTGAAATCACGGTCATTCATGTAGTCGCCACGCATGTCCGGCGCGATATCACTCACTTTGATGTGTACTTTAACCTTTGGCAGCTTGCCTGTCAGGTAGTCCCAAAAGCTAGGGACTGGCCCCGGGTAGTAAATCGCAACATCCACTAACTTGTGGATCTGTTCTCCCATCGCCGATAGCGCGAAGGCCATGCCGCCCGCTTTGGGTTTTAACAGATGTTGGAACTGTGAGTTTTGCTTTTTATGTTTAGCCTTAGTAAAGCGCGTGCCCTCGACAAAGTTCATCACACTGACGGGTTTTGTCTTAAATTTCGCGCAGGCTTTACGTGTAATTTCAATATCTTTGCCTTTAAGCTTTGGATTTTTCTTCAGCTGTGCCGTGCTATAACGGCGCATAAAGGGAAAGTCCAATGCCCACCACGCCAGTCCTAATACTGGTACATAAAGCAGTTCCTGTTTGAGGAAGAACTTCAGGAAGGGAATGCGGCGGTTAAACACCCGTTGCAGGATTAAAATATCTACCCAAGACTGATGGTTAGCAATCACCATATACCATTCTTTGGTCGAGAATTGGGTGTCACCCGTGAGTTCGACGTCGACTGGGTGCAGCACACGTTCAATCACACCATTGACGCTGATCCAGGCACTCGCGCAAAAGTCGAGAAAGTAGCTGATGGCCGTTCTCAGTGGTGGCAGAGGGATAAGCTTTATCAGGCTGCCGAGCACTATAGGTATAACCCAAAACAAGGTATTCACGACATAGCCTAAGAAGGCAATGCAGCCTTTTAATTGTGAAAACAGCGTCCCCATTAGTGCCTCCTGATAAAAATTGGAGGCCTATGTTACTCGGTGTCGGCGTTTGGCTCAATCTTACGGCAGCTGGTCGGGGCATTTGTTAACATTTTGAGCCTCAATACTGCTGGGATAAGCGAGCTAATAGCTTGTCCATGGCGCGATAACCTAAGGCTTGGGCGAGGTGGCGCCGTTCGGTATTGGGGGCTTGCTCCAGATCGGCAATGGTGCGGGCAACACGTTGAATGCGATGAAAGCTGCGAACGGATAACCCAAGCTTGACGACACTCTGCTCTAAAAAGCCTAAGTCGGCGTCGCTGAGGCCGCCGAATTGTTTTAGTTGTTTTCCCGAGAGTTCACTGTTGAGCACGCCAGCTCGCGCCAGTTGACTATCGCGGGCGCGTTTGACTCGCTTAGCGATTTCATCACTGGTTTCGCTGGCACTTGTTGGTTGTGTGAGTGTGCCCGCGGGGAGTTTGGGGACTTCGATGGTGAGGTCGAACCTATCTAAGAAAGGCCCCGACAGTCTGGCGAGATAACGCTGAACCTGATCGGGTGTGGCGCGGTTCGCCCCTTCAATATCGCCGCTGGGACTGGGATTCATGGCGGCGATCAACTGAAAGCGGCTCAAAAAGGTTAACTTAGCGGCGGCGCGGGAGATCACTACTTCGCCCGTTTCCATGGGTTCACGCAGGCAATCGAGCACCTTACGGGGGAACTCGGCGACTTCATCCAAAAACAACACCCCGCGATGGGCGAGGGAGATTTCCCCCGGTTTAGGAATGCTGCCACCGCCGACCAAGGAGATGGACGAACTGGTATGGTGCGGCGCGCGAAATGGCCGCTTCAAAAAATCCTGCGGTTTGATATTAATGCCCGCCACCGAATGAATGGCGGCGACCTCTAATGCCTCTTCGTAATTGAGTATGGGCAATAAGGCCATAATTCGGCTGGCTAACATGGTTTTGCCTGTGCCCGGCGGGCCAAGCATCAATAGGTTATGGTTTCCGGCCGCGGCGATTTCGAGGGCTTGTTTGGCTTGATACTGGCCTATGACGTCGCTCAGGCAAGGCGGGGTGGTTGGCGCCTCATCGCTAATCCATTCGAGCTGTTGCTCGAGCATAGGCAATGGCGCCTGTCCGTGGAGAAACGCGGCTAAGCTTTGCAGATGGGAAGCAAAATAGACGCTGTGATAGCCCACAAGCTCGGCATCGTGGCGATTCTCTAAGGGAAGAATTAGCTGATTGTTATGACGTTTAGCCGCAATGATGGCGGGCAGTAACCCTTGGCAATGGCGTATCTGCCCGGAGAGCGCGAGCTCACCGACAAATTCGGTATTTTTAAGGCTGCTGGCGGGGATTTGCTCCGAAGCCGCCAGAATGCCTATGGCAATGGGCAGATCATAACGCCCCCCTTGTTTGGGTAAGTCCGCCGGCGCGAGATTAACCGTTATCCGGCGCATGGGGAATTCAAATCCCGCATTAATCAAGGCGCTGCGTACGCGCTCACGCGCTTCTTTGACCGAGGCTTCGGGTAAGCCCACCAGATTAAAGGCGGGCAGACCATTACTGAGATGCACTTCAACGATGACTTCTGGAGCCTCAACACCGCAACTGGCTCGGGTATGCACGCAGGCTATCGCCATAAACAAATCCTTTTGTTGATCTTTTTGCGCAGAATTTGAGTGTAGCAGTAATTCGCCTAAGGGTTTTCAATTCACATGGCCGTTGTCCGCCTGCGCCGCAAGCGGCTGACTCAGGCGGTAGCGTTAGCGTGACAGCATTGGCAGCTTGAACGGTTAAGCGATAGCAAATATTTGATAGAAATGATAAAAAGCCCATATTGGAGCAGTGAGGTAAATATGGATATGTTGTTAGCAGAAAATTCCCCCATCCGTCAGCGGTTGCTTGAGCAAAAGCTGGCACAGTTTAAAGACCCCAAGCTTGCTAACGTTCTCTCGGCGTTTATTCGCAGTAGTGTCGATCTCTATCCCTGCGCAAATGAAGACTATACCCAGTTAGGTAACAGCCGATTGGGTGGATTGCCGGATTTGCCTGATGGTATGGATTATCCGGTGACTTTGGTCGGACGGGAGGAGATGTTGGATGCTTACGCTGAGGAATTCGACCACACTCGCGAGTATGTCGAGGAGCATTATTGTTGGTCGCAAGATTGGGACTGGGATGAGGCGGCGCAGGCCTTCCGTGTGCCCATGCAATTTATCGCACAGCTCAACTGTAGCGAACTGAAGGCGTTTCAATCTTACTTGCCTCGAGAAGGGCGATTGTTGTTCTTTTTGGAGCGCTGGAGATTCTCGGAAATGCTTCGCGGCCATGTCTATTATGTCGCTGAAGATCAGCAGCTTAACTCTGGGAAAGCGATTGCCGAACCTAAGTTCGACGATGCTATATGTGCAAACTATGAGTATGAAGCGGCTTATCAACTTCAGGGGATTGCCAGCATTAAGATGATAGCCACTGACATGGTTAATAGTGACAACCCGCATTTATTAAAGTTAGCCAAGGCGCGTTTACAAGCGCTACCAGAACCGCAACAAGCCATGGTGCTGGAGGCCCTAGCGGTTGTAGATGATGAATTGGTACCAGAGTGGCAAGATCAGCTCTATTTCTTTGATCTAATGAAAATGAATAAACACGGGTTAATCCCCGGTCAGATTCTTACTCAAACACAATGGTCTGCGCTACCTGACTGGCAGTCATCCAACTTGCAGGCATTGCTCGTCCCCGAGCAGCCGCTGCCGTATTACAATGGTATCGCCAGCATTAATGGTCATGGTGATAGCCGCTATAAAGCCCCGGAGCTCCACGCCGCGGCTGAATTAGGCGGTAATGCCGAAGATTATCTGGTGCTGCTTAAAGTCGTCTATAGTGAGCACTCTATGCAGTTGAATTTTATTATCCACCAAGCGGATTTAGCGCTAGGCAAATTCGATCGCATTTACTGCATTTATGATTATTAGCGTTTTGAAAGGTTGGCTATAACCAACCTTTTTGCTTGGCGATGCGGGCGGCATCGATTCGGTTGCTCGCATTGAGTTTGGCAATGGCTTCGGATAGATAGTTACGTACCGTGCCTTCGGCAATAAACAGCATCTCGGCTATCTCGGCGGTGGATTTGCCTTCACTGGCAAAACGTAGGGCGCGGCGCTCTTTATCATTGAGGGGATCGATATCGCCAATCGCCATGATTGCCAGCTCAGGATCGATAACCCGCTTACCCGCGCTCACCTGTTGGATGGCGTTGACTAAGGTTTCCGAGGGCGCATCCTTCAGTAAAAAACCACCTACGCCCGCTTCAATGGCGCGTTTGATGTAACCTGCGCGGCCAAAGGTAGTGATAACCACGACCTTGGTATGGCTATGTTGTTCTTTCAACCAAGACGCTAATTCCAGGCCGGTGCGCCCTGGCATTTCGATATCCGTCAGGAGTAGATCGAAATGTTGTTGTTTCAGCAGGCTTAAGGCTTCATCGCCATTGCTGGCTTGGGTGATGGTAAAACCACCCGCTAGGGTTAACAGTGCTGCGAGCGCGCCGCGTACCATGGCCTGATCTTCCGCGAGAAGAATGTGCATTAATCTGTTGCTCCCTGCAAAGGTAAACTGACGCTAAAGGCGTATCCCTGTTCAAGATCATAGCTTAAATGTCCCCCAAGGCTAGCGAGCCGCTCGCGGATCCCTGTTAGGCCGTTACCCTCGATAATAGGGCTTGTTGGGGCGTTATCTTGCACATCGACGATAAGGCTATCGGCCTGCTCGCGAAACTGAATGCGACATTGGCTGGCGCTGCTGTGGCGCAGAATATTATTCACCAGCTCAGTGAGCACTAAGCCGAGCTGACTCTCTGCTCTGGCGGATAATTTGGGTAACTCGCCTAGTAGCTCCACTGCGATGCCCTTGTCCCTTAGGGTGTTACATAATTGAGTGACGCAGCTGGCCAGCCCTTTATGTTTATAATCTGAGACCGTATGCCTAATTTGGCTCAAGCTCTCCCGGGCGATTTGTCCTAGCTCCTGCAGCTGAGTGGTCGCTAATTGATATTCTTGTTTGGCGAGCAGTTTTTCCGCTAGTTCAGCTTTTAGGGCAATCGATGACAGACTGTGTCCCATGATATCGTGCAAGTCTCTGGCGATGCGCTCCCGTTCGACCATGGTCGCTAAGGTGCTGATCTCCTGCGCGCTTTGTCGCTCCTTCAATCTATGCTGATAACGTTTTTGCTCGGCAATCCCCAGCATGCCAACGCCGAAAACTAACGCCGAGCCATACACTGGGAAATACAGATTATTGAACTGGCTAAAGTGGTTGAGTAGGAACAGTAAAACCAAAATCCCAAACCAACTTAACAGGCTGACCCTGAGCGGATAGAAGAAGCCAATAAAGAAACTGGCAAAGGTAAAGAAAGAAATAGAACCAGGATTGATGGGGGTGATGGCAATCGCCAACAATAGCATGACGCTGATGGGTCGATAAGCCACTCGAGTATGGCAGCGATAGGCCCAAAAGTAGCTGTAAATAAAGGGAATAAGTACGGCTAAAATGAGTCCTATTTGCCAGCTCGGATAGGGCGTGACAAACAGCGGGATCAGATAAAACGCCAAATTTATCAGGTAAACCCATGCGATTTTTTGTTCTATTTGCACTGAGTGTTGAGTCATAACGCTTCGCCTAAGGCCAATAGCTGGCTACCGATGGCAGGATTGGCCGCAAACGTCAGCCAATCCTTTTGCCTGTTCTGGGGTTATTTTGCACTTATTTGCTGATTTTGTTGAAGTAAAAACTTAGCCCAACCATAATCTTTTTCCACTTGCAGTGCCTGTTGCCAATCTTCGATAGCCCCTTGGGCGTCACCTAACTCCTGTTTTGCGAGTCCGCGCCAAGTGTAAGCCTCAGCCTCACCCCAGCAAATGTTCTCGCAAGGTTGATTAAACCGCTCAATGGCGCTGCTGGCGAGGGTCTTTGCATGCTGCATGCTGCCACCAAACATGGCGGGCGTATTATAGGCGGCAATTGCTTTCACTAATGCCACCCGCGGGTTAAGCGGTGCCAGCTGTTCGGCTTGGGCGATGACATTGGCGGATTTAATCCCAAGCTCGGCACCTTTACTGTTGTCCAAGGCTATTTGCATGCCATACACGGATGATAATAGCGCGAGGGATTCGGCATCGGCTTGGGTATTATTGAGGGTTTCTAAGCTGGTTTGCGCTGAGGCTAAGGCCTGATCCGCTAAGTTTTTTTGTCCCATCACATTGGCGCTGATGGCTAAGCGGTAGTTGGCATAAGCCGCTTCGTAATCCTGTATTGTCGTGCTGAGTTGTTGCAATTTTTCGATATTCAAGGTGCTTGCCGCCTTGTCTACTTCTGCGATATTGAGGCTCGAGTTGGAAGCGGCGAATACCGGCGTGCAGGCGAGGGCAAGACTTGATAATAGTAAGAGTGTTTTCATGGTATTTCCTTATTGAAGTGATAACCCATTGCTTGGGAACGGCTTCATTATCAGAAATAGCTTGGCCTGAGTGCAGGCACAAAGGTCATCAATTGGGCATGACAAATGTCATGTCTTAAGCCTAAAAGCAAAACACCGGAGAAGCTCCGGTGTTTTGTAAGATGAGGCGCAGCGCGTTATACGACCGCTTGGGTGCTGGCTTGGTTGACGAGGTACACCATGTAACCTAAGTAAGCGACAAGCAGTGTGGCACCTTCACGGCGACCGATACGCAGGCCTGACCAAGCGAAGGGTAAAATCACCATGGCTAAGGCGAGCATCACGATAAAGTCGAAGGATTGGAAACCTAGTGCCGATACTGGGTGCACAATCGCAGTTACACCTAAAATACCTAAAATATTGAATAGATTAGAGCCAACCACGTTACCGATAGCAATATCGCTCTCACCTTTGAGCGCCGCTAAAACAGAGGTCACTAACTCTGGCATACTGGTGCCGATAGCGACAATGGTTAAGCCGATAATGACTTCGCTCACGCCAAATACCTTGGCTAAATCGACAGCGCCGTTCACAAATAAAATCCCGCCACCGACTAACATGCTGATACCCACGACAATAAATGCCACTGATAGTAATGGGTTTTTAGGGCCTTCTTCGATGATCTCGCCGTCGGCATCTGTGGTATTTTTCGAGCTGAAATAGCTGAATACGAGGTAGCCAACAAGCAGTGATAATAAGATCACGCCGTCAATCAGGCTGAGTTCGCCATCAAATAACAATCCCCAAAACAGCATAGAGGCGAGGATCATCAAGGGGATATCCCGTCTTACCATTTGTGACTGTACTTGAATCGGGCGAATAAGCGCAGTTATCGCCAAAATCAAACCAATGTTGGCAATGTTAGAGCCAATCACGTTACCCAGTGCAATGCCGCTATTGCCCGCCAGTGCTGACTTTACACTCACCGCAAGTTCGGGCGCGCTGGTACCAAAGGCCACAATGGTTAAGCCGATGATGAGGGGCGTGATGCCAAGACGTAGGGCGATCGAACTTGCGCCACGGACTAAGGCTTCTGCGCCCAAGGTTAAAATGATAAAGCCGCCGATAATTGAAAGTGCAATGAGCATTTTAGACTCTGTTAAACCTGATTGAGTGAATTGATTTAAGGTGTATCAGCTTACGCTGACAGGCGCACATGATACGTGTTTTTTAACCGTTTTGACAGAATATGTCATAAAAAAGCACACCGAAAAGGTGTGCTTTAGAGGTGAGTGTCATTACTTCAAGATTCGATGGGTTATTTTGCAGATAACTCATCTTCCCAGCGTACTTGCGCGCCGCGAATACCGTCGACACGTTCGCTAAACGCCTTCTCCAGCACATGGCGTTTGATCTTCAGCGTCGGAGTTAACACATCGTTTTCGATGGTCCAAGGCTCGTTCACGACCACAATCGCATCCACATGCTCATGGGATTCTAAATGTGGGTTCACGCTATCGAGTGTCGCTTTTAAGGATGCGCGAACTTCTTCGCGGGCTTGTAAGGTTGCGCCCTCGGAAAGTTGCACTAACGCGACGGGATGCGGCAGGCCGGAACCAATGACGCAAATCAGCTCCACATGGGGATCCTGCGCGAGCTTACGTTCAATCGGTACTGGAGCGACGTATTTGCCCTTGGCGGTTTTAAAGTTGTCCTTCACGCGGCCAGTAATTGTCACGCAACCATCGGCGTCGATAGCGCAGAGATCGCCAGTATGGAAGAAACCATCGGGATCGAAGGCCGCCGCTGTCGCTTCGGGTTGCAGATAATAGGCCGTCATCAGGCCGGGACTCTTCAGCAGCAGTTCGCCGTCTTCACCCTGGCGGATTTGGCAATCCTGCACAGGTTTACCCACAGTGCCAATTTTACGCGCATCGAAGGGATAGTTGATGATGGAGTAAGCACAGTTTTCCGTCATGCCCCAGGCTTCACAAATATCCAAGCCAATGCTGTGGTACCAATGAATGAGTGAAGGCGGAATAGGCGCCGAGCCAGAGCCGAGTAAGCGGCAATGGTTGAGTCCTAACCCTTTGTGGATCTTGTGTTTTACTAGGCTGCTAATCAGTGGAATTTTAAGCAGTAGATTGAGTTTACCAACACCAATCTTGTCGATAATGTTCTTCTGGAACAGGCTCCACAGGCGCGGAACCGAGAAAAATACCGTTGGTTTAGCGCGCTGCACATCGGCAACGAAGGAGTCTAAGCTTTCGACGAAGGCGACTGTGCTGCCAGAATAAAAAGATGAGCCTTCGATCGCCACGCGCTCGGTAATATGGGCTAAAGGTAAGTAGGACAATAATCTGTCGTTACCATTGGTACGCAGATCGCGCACCACCGCTTGGCAAGTCCAGCCATAGCTGGCAAACGTCTGAATCGCGCCCTTAGGTTGGCCCGTTGAGCCCGAGGTGTAAATCAGGGTCATGGTCTGATCAAGCTCAGGTAACGGCGCTTCAATCAGAGGGTTGCCCATCTTGAGCAGTTGTTCCCATTGATATTGAGCCGGCATGGTCTCATAGGGCATGGCAAGGCGGAGTAATTCGCCGCCGACGCCGGCTTCTTGATCGGCCCAGTGGTCGAGCTTGCCGAGGAAAATCGCTTTGGCACCACTATGTTGCAACACATAGCGGATAGTATCTGTATTGGCGGTGGGGTAGATGGGAACGCTGATATAGCCGCCGTGCATCAGGGCGAGGTCGGTAATAAACCATTCGGCACAGTTTTTAGAGAGCACGGCAATCTTATCGCCCGGCTCTAGGCCTAAATGGCGCAGTGCACCCGCGAGTTGCTGCACTTTTTCTTGCACTTCATTCCACGTGAAATCAAGGTATTGACCCTTGATGGGCTGGCGCAAATAGATTTCATCCCCACGCGTATTCGCCCAGTGCGCCAACATTTCGATTGGCGTCTTAATCGCATTATCCATAGGCAATTCCCTGTTCTTTATTGTTATTTTAACCCCAACATAGGTGCCCAGTATGGCGAGTTTTGTGAGGCCACGCAAATAGTTTGCAAGATTGTAAAATCTTAAAATTGGCGGACTAGCCTATCGTTTGAGTATGAAATGAAAATGAACTTAATCACAGGTCAGAGCAGGAGCCGCGGGCGCATTAGGCAATAAAAAAGGCGCCTAAGCGCCTCTTAACATCGGTGGAAGCTTACAGCTCCATCACGCCGTCCATTTCGACTTGCGCATCCTTAGGCAGTTGCTTCACACCGATAGCGGCGCGAGCTGGGTAAGGTTGGCTAAAGTAACGGCTCATGATTTCATTCACTTTCGCGAAGTGGCTTAAGTCCGTCAGGAAGATATTGAGCTTAACGATATCGTTGATCGTGCCGCCAGCTGCAGTACAAACGGCGGTTAAGTTTTCAAACACTTGCACTACCTGCGCCTCAAAATCATCGCTCACGATTTGCATTGTGCTTGGCACCAGTGGGATTTGGCCGGATAAATACACTGTATTGCCGACTTTAACCGCTTGAGAATAAGTGCCAATTGCCGCTGGGGCGTTTTCGGTCGCGATAATGATTTTTTCTGCCATGACGCTCTCTCTAAAGTAATGATTAACGATTACGGGATGTACGCAACACCTCGGGGAGTACCCGGATACGGCGCATCACGTTAGCTAAATGGATCCTGTCCTTCACCGAAATCCGCAGGTTAATCAAGTAAACGCGGCCATCGCGCTCTTCGGTGCTAAGGTTGTGAATGTTCGAGCCTTCGGCGGCGATAATCGAGGTGATCTTCGCCAGCGCGCCTTGGTGGTTAACAATTTCCACCCGCAGATTGGCTTGATACTCGACGCCTTCGACATTGTCCCACTGTACGGGAATGTATTTATCTGGCTCGCCCTGGTAACCGCGAATGTTAGCGCAGTTTTCCATGTGGACGACTAAGCCTTTACCTTGGCTCACGTGGGCTATCACCGCATCACCTGGAATAGGGCGGCAGCAGTTGGCGAAGGTTACTAACATGCCTTCGGCGCCACGGATTGGCATCAGGTGAGAATCGCGGCTCTCTTGATTCTCTAAATTATCGCCAATCAAACGTTGGGCGATGACTATGCTCATGGCATTGCCAAGGCCTATGTCGGCGAGTAAGGAATTTAAATTGGCGTGCTTAGTATCGCGCACGACTTTATCAATCTGCTCGGCTGGAATGCTATCGAGTTTGGTTTTACCCAGCGCATGGTTAAGCAAGCGGCGGCCAAGGGCGATAGCATCGTCCGCTTTTAGGCTCTTAAGCACTTGGCGGATTTTGGCGCGGGCTTTACCCGTCACCACAAAGTTAAGCCAAGCAGCATTCGGCCGCGCGCCTTTGGCGGTAATGATCTCAACGGTTTGGCCGGAGATTAATGGTTGGCTTAACGGATAAGCTTGGCGGTTAACGCGGGCGCCGACACAGGTATTGCCCACATCGGTGTGGACTTCATAGGCAAAGTCGACGGCGGTGGCGTTAACCGGTAATTCTAAAATGCGACCTTCGGGGGTAAAGACGTAAATCTCTTCGGGGAAGAGTTCGGTTTTAACGTTCTCCACGAATTCGAAGGAAGTGCTGGCGCTCTGTTGCAGTTCCAGCAAACTTTGCATCCACTTGCGGGCACGCACTTGCGTGGTGGTGCCTTGGCCATCGGCGCCGCCTTTGTAGGCCCAATGGGCCGCAACCCCTTTGTCGGCCATTTGATCCATATCTTCGGTACGAATTTGGATCTCGACGGGCACACCGTGGGGGCCGAATAACGAGGTATGTAGCGACTGATAACCGTTGGCTTTGGGGATAGCGATATAATCTTTAAAGCGACCCGGACGCGGTTTATACAGACCGTGCATGGCACCGAGCACGCGGTAGCAAGTATCGATGGAGTCGACGATGACGCGAAAGGCGTAGATATCCATTACCTCTTGGAACTGGAGTTCCTTGCTCTGCATCTTGTTGTAGATGGAGTAGAGGTTTTTCTCGCGACCTTTGACTTTGCCTTTAATGCCCGCATCGTTTAGGCGAGTGAGTACCGCAGCCTCAATGCCTTGAATGAGCTCTTTACGGTTGCCACGGGCAGCTTTAACCACTTCCTTCAACACCCGATAGCGCATCGGATAATAGGCTTGGAAGCCTAAATCCTCTAACTCGGTCTTGATATTGTGAATACCGAGTCGGTTGGCAATCGGCGCGTAAATCTCTAAGGTTTCGCGGGCAATGCGGCGGCGTTTATCGGGGCGCAACGCACCTAAGGTACGCATGTTGTGGGTACGGTCGGCAAGCTTGATGAGAATAACGCGGATATCCTGCGTCATCGCCATCATCATTTTGCGAAAGTTTTCCGCTTGGGCTTCTTTTTTGTCGCGAAATTTCAGCTTGTCGAGCTTAGACACCCCTTCAACCAGTTCTGCCACGGCTTCGCCAAATTGTTCGGCCAAGTCCTCTTTGGTGACATAGGTATCTTCGATGGTGTCGTGCAACAAGGCCGCCATCAGCGTCTCGTGATCGAGACGCATCTCGGCGAGGATGCGGGCAACCGCAACCGGATGGGTAATATAAGGTTCGCCGCTGGTGCGCATTTGCCCTTCATGGGCATCACGCGCAACTTGGTACGCCTGCTTGAGCAATTCTACCTGTTCGGGTTCTAAGTAACCGGAAGCAGACTCCTTTAGACCTTCAAACAGATACAAGTGGCAGCTCTCCTTTACCCAAACAGGTGTGACTCAATTAGACTTATAGTGAACGGCCTTCAGCGATGGCGGCAACAGCTGCTATTTCAGCTGCTTCACGCTCACGCACTGATTGACGCTCGTCAGCATCTAAAGTGTGAGCATTCACTAAACCTAGTTCGATTTCACGCAGGGCGATAACCGTTGGCTTGTCGTTCATCTCTTCAACCATAGGGTCTTTACCCTGCACGGCGATTTGGCGAGCACGACGCGCCGCAACCAGGATCATATCAAAACGGTTGCCGATTTGTTCTACGGCGTCTTCTACAGTTACGCGAGCCATGTGTTGAAACTCCAGTTTATCTAGGGAAAAAATGACGCAAAATTGTACACTAAGGCAGTTAGCCTGCCAACAGATCGTTAAGCATATCATTTTGCGCGTGGATCTGACTAGCACCCGTTAAGCGTTGGCTGCGAATGATCGCCCGCAGATCCGCCAGTGCTGTGTCAAAATCGTCATTGACGATAATAAAATCATATTCTTTATAGTGCGACATTTCAGAAACCGCCTGTGCCATACGGCTAGCGATCACATCAGCACTGTCTTGGCCACGGCCTGTGAGACGACGCTCTAGCTCATCCCTTGAGGGCGGTAGAATAAATACACCAATGGCCTCTGGCATCACGGCTTTGACTTGCTGGGCGCCTTGCCAGTCGATATCGAGGAAAACATCGATACCTTGGGTCAAAGTGTGCTCTATGACGTGGCGTGATGTGCCATAGTAGTTACCGAAGACTTCGGCCCACTCGAAAAAGGCATTTTGCGCGATCAGCGCTTTAAATTCTTCAACATTAACAAAATGGTAGTGCTGACCATTCACTTCACCGGGGCGAGGCGCACGGGTAGTGTGCGACACTGAAACCTGCATGTCGGCGGGTTTGTCTTTCAGCAGCGCCGAAATCAGCGAGGATTTACCAGCACCACTCGGGGCTGAAACAATAAATAAATTTCCGCGTGCGGTCATGAGCAAAATATCCAGTTGGTTAACGCAAGAAGGGCCCAGAAAGCCGAGCATTATACAGATTTTGACCTTAAAAACGCTAGGGCTAGTTAGTCGGCAATTGTAGTCTATGGCGGTTTTTATTGAAGGACGTTGTCCCGATTGGCGAATTTCACTCTTCACCGTTACTGCGTGGGCCAAGGTTTGAAATCGCAGTGCTTAGACACAGAGCCGTTGACCTGAGATTCAAGCCTGATTTAGTTTTAGATAGATATTATCGGCATTTTTATCCGTCTAGCGCCTTATTGCACTGACAATTGCGGCTAAATTCGTTACGCTCGTGCCTATGCGACATTGAGAGTCGTGTGCGCTAGGATAATTTCACTATAAAGGAAGGGTCGTGCTGTTAAAATCTCTTTTCTGCCTTCATGGGCGTGATTCCCGTCCCCGCTTTGTGGCCATCAGTGTTGGTGTGTATTTGGGCATATCACTGGCTGTCGCCGCGTTTGGGCCGAACTTTTTAATGTATCTTTTAGCGCTAGTGGGCTTACCTTTGCTCGCCCTTACGGCGCTGCGCCGTTTAAATGATGCGGCTAAGCCTAAGGCCTTGGTTGCGGTATTTATTTTGCCGCTACTGATTTTACTGGTGCTGTATATAGTGGCTGCGCCGCCCGTAGTCGCCATTCTAGGGCTGGTTTTGGGCGCTGGCGCGACCTTTTGGGGCACGCGTTTAACCTCTCCCACGTTAGTGGAATACCGTTTGGGCTATTATGGCCCAGCATTAGATACCCCTACCTCGCAGGCTATTCCCCGTCGCCGAGTCGAGCCCGTATTAACACCAAAGGCCGCAGCGGCACAGAATGCCACTGTCTCCCATGCTGCGCCGGATATTCCGGTATCGACAGCGGCCGAAACCTATTCCCATACTGAGCCTACGAGTGCTTCCCCCGTTGTGGACGCCGAGTTGGATGCCTTGCGCCAAGATGAACTACGCTTCGATGCGTTAACGAAAATGACGCAAAATCCAGCTGACTTCGTCGTGCAAGATGCGTTACTCGAGGGCCACGCCGATTTTCGCCCTGCTAATCAGAGCCGAGTAGAGCAAACTCGTATCGACATTGCCGA
Source organism: Shewanella mangrovisoli (assembly GCF_019457635.1). Lineage (NCBI taxonomy): Bacteria > Pseudomonadati > Pseudomonadota > Gammaproteobacteria > Alteromonadales > Shewanellaceae > Shewanella > Shewanella mangrovisoli. The sequence continues at coordinate 4,390,271 of NZ_CP080412.1, read as the reverse complement.
TGTCGATTTAGCCCAAGTCGATTTACAGGGCGCGGAGTTTAAACGGGCACCGCTCGACCCTGCCGAGCACAGTGATGAGCCAGTATGGCGTTTCGATCCCGATGAAGATACCGCAGCCTTTAACGATACAGAGCATGCTGAAGAAGTGCGTCGTCGCCGCGCCGAGGCGAAAGAGTCGGGCTCGATGACAGAGCTGTTTAGAGGTGTGGCTGAGTTTTTTGCCCCCTATAGACGTTTTATTAAGTTGCCTTCTTTACCCAAGCTTGAGCGCCGTTATTGGCTGCCCGTCGGCGGCGGTGTGGGGGCGGTATTGTTAGTGCTGTTAGTGTGGGGATTATGGCCCAATAGTGATGAGTCACAGGCTGAGGAGGCTGTTCCTGTCGTGCCCTCGGCGCCTATTGCTGCAAGCGATCGTGTGACCTTAGATATGCCCGACGGTTTTTCGGTAGCGTTAGAGCAAGATGTGTTAATTATTCGCTGGTTAGGTGAACGTGGTAAGCCGCAAAACCTGTGGTCTATTGCCACGGCCAAGGGCGATAAGAGTTGTAGTGCGCTGGTGTTTAATAATGGTACTGAGTATCGCACTATCAGCGTAGACTTGCTGGATGATTCGGCAACGGAGGCGCGTTTCACGCCGCTGGATACCGCCAGTATTATCACTGATTTGGCCCGTCGTGGCAGCATCGGTTTGTGTGGTTACAAGTTCAGCCTCAAGGGCAGCCAAGCGGTTTTAGAGCCTAATCGCAATTTTGGTAATTATTTAGCCCGTTAAATCGATAAAATTCTAGTCAGGACTAGAGGGGTAGATTACACTTTTGCTCCTCTTTTTCTCCAATCTTGTTTTAAATGTGCTCGCAAAGCCGATTGCGGCGAGGTTCGGGAAAATATCTTTAATACGAACTGAACACTAATCCCACATGAATACAGATTTGACCTTAGTCATTATGGCGGCAGGGCTAGGTAGTCGTTTTGGCGGCGATAAGCAATTGGCCTCCCTCGGTCCTGCGGGCGAACCCATGTTGGTGTTATCGATACAGTCGGCGATCCGCAGCGGGTTTAAGCGTGCCGTGCTGGTGATCCGCCCCGAATTAGAAGCGGAACTCCACGAACTGTTGATACGCTTTTTACCAGCTCACTTTGAGTATCACTTTTGTTATCAGTCACTCACCGATTTGCCCGCCGAAGCGCAGCTTGCGGATGTGAGCCATCGTTTAAAGCCCTGGGGAACGGCACATGCCCTGTGGTGCGCCCGTGATAGTGTCAATGGGCCAATGGCGGTGATCAATGCCGATGATTTTTACGGCGACAGCGCCTTTGCTTCTTTAGCGAAGGGATTAACCGCCAGACCCCATGATTGGATGATGGTGGCTTATCCGATTGAGCTGACGTTATCTGAGCACGGTGGCGTGAATCGTGGCTTATGCCAAGTGGAGCAGGGGCAACTGCGCTCAGTCGCCGAATGGTTGAATATTCAAGCTCAAGATTATGGTTTTATCGGCGAAGGCCCTGAGGGATTGGCACCGCTTCCTTCGCAGTCGCTGGTCTCAATGACCTGTTGGGGCTTCTCGCCAAGCATATTTGATGTTATTAAACGTGAATTAACGGTATTTATCGAACAACAAGGCCAATTGCCTAAATCTGAATGCTATTTGCCCGCCGTGGTTCAGGCGGGAATTGAGCAAGGTGTGCCCGTGTTTGTTGATGTGGCCAGCGAACCTTGGCTCGGTGTGACCTATCCGCAGGATACTGTCTGGGTAAAGCAAAAATTAATGGAGTTATTGAGTGATTAAACTCATCAGGCAGTCAGTGTTGCCTCATTTTGGAATTGAAGCCGACGAAGCAAAAATCTCAGCGTTAGGGAATGGTCATATTAACGATACCTTGTTAGTGCGTTGGCCTACGGGTGAGTTAGTGCTGCAACGTATTAATACCCAAGTGTTCAAGACGCCGCAGGCATTGGTGAGTAATGCCGATAAAATTAGCCATCATTTGTGTGCTAAGGCATTACAACAGCAATATGGCTTGCAGGTTGTGAGTCCTTGCCTTACCCAAGAGGGTGAGCTGGCTATTGACTTGGGTGAGCAGGGATTTTGGCGCGCTATCAGTTATTTGCCCCACAGTTTAAGTATCGAAGTGGTCAAGTCCGAAGCCGAAGCCGAAATGGCGGCTAAGGCCTTTGGTCATTTTGCCTGTGCCTTGAGTGATTTCGACGCCACTCAACTTGAGGATGTGATCCCGCAGTTTCACCATTTGCCGGGACGGATGGAAATGCTGCGCCAAGCGGTACAGCAGGATAAAGCTAAGCGGTTGGATTTATGCCGTAACTGGGTCGATTATGCCCTGTCACAGCAGAGTTTATTGGATGAGCTGGCTGATATTTCGCCACAGCTTCCGCTACGTATTTGCCACAACGACACTAAAATCAACAACATGCTGTTTGATAAGCGCGACATGTCGAGCATGGCAATTATCGACCTCGATACTTGCATGAAAGGGCATTTGATGTATGACTTTGGCGATATGGTGCGTACCTTCTGCTCGCCTGAAGCCGAAGATTCGACCGCCCTCGAGAATGTTAAAGTGCGCCAATCCATCTTTGCCGCCATTTGCCGTGGTTATTTAAGTGAGCTGGGTGAAGTGTTAACTGAGGTTGAAAAACGTAGCCTCTGGCTCGGGGCGCGGGTGATTTGTCTGATGATCGGCGTGCGTTTTTTAACGGATTATCTCAATGGCGACGTGTATTTCCATGTGCACCGTGAGGGCCATAATTTGGATAGGGCTGCGAATCAATTTACCTTGTATCAAAGCCTGTTAGATCAAGAAGCCGAGTTGAAGGCTTACTTCTAACCCTGAAATGTCAACACACCCTAATCAAACGCCCCATTTGGGGCGTTTTGTTTTTGGCTTATATACGACATAATTGCAACATCAAAACCCCTCAGTCTCATATGGATTTGGCTTGGAATGGGCACCCTCGAAGCTCCCACAGCATTAACGTGTTCGCGCCGTAGCGCTAGAAATCTCTGGTTAAGATGCACTCTGCGCCGCTCGCAGCAGGAAGCCGTGGCTTCGTCGATGATGACGGCGACGAGTGATAACTTTTTCAATGCTTACGCAATTTTTCTCGGTGCCAGTCTTGCACAAATGGGCTTTGTTACTGGTTTACCGCAGCTTTTTGGGGCGATGTCGCAGCTGGTTTCTGTATGGTTAGCGAGTCACTTTTCCCGCCGTAGTTTTATCGTTTACTGCGCGGCTTTGCAGGCGTTGGTGGTATTGGGCATGGGCGCGTTAGCGGCCTTTCGTCCCGATAACTCAGTGTGGATATTTATCGGGCTCGCCGTGGGATATCACGGATTTATTAATCTTATCCAACCCCATTGGCGTGCGTGGATGGGGTCTATTGTGCCCGAGCGTCGTCGTGGTGCCTTTTTTGCGGCGCGCACTCGCTTAACCATGGGCGCATCCTTAAGCGTATTTTTTATTGGAGGTGGGATTCTTACCTTTACCGATTCGCTTCAAATGGCCTGGTTAGGCTTTACTTTACTGTTTTGGATAGCGGCCATGGGACGTTTTGTCTCGGCTTGGTTGTTATTGCAAATGCACGACCCGGATCCGCGCGAAGCCAAGCAGCGGGGCGTATTTATCCAAACCATCCGCAATTTTCGCGGAGCATGGAAGGATAAAACTTTCCGCCAATACAGCCTATTTGTGGCCAGTATGCAGGCGATGGTGGCCATCTCGGCACCGTTTTTCGCCGTGTATATGCTGGAAGACTTGAAGTTTAGCTACATCGAATTTGTGCTCGCGAGCGTGGCATCGATAGCCACCCAGTTTGTGACGCTGAAGTTTTGGGGGCGATTTAGCGATCAATTCGGCAATCGTTTGGTGATGATTATCACCAGCTGCATGATCCCAAGCCTGCCGCTGCTGTGGTTGTTCTCGGATAACTATCTGTATATTCTCCTCATTCAGGCATTTTCGGGCCTAGCGTGGAGCGGCTTTACCCTAAGCACCGCCAATTACCTTTATGATATTCGTCCCTTTCGCAGTGATTTTGCCACCTATGCGGCGCTGCAGGCATCACTGAGCGCGGGATTGGTGTTTGTTGGGGCCATGGTCGGTGGCACGATAGCTTCCCATGCGGCAGACTTTTTAGTCTGGTCAGGTTGGAATACTTGGCTCAGTAGCCCGATTTTTGTGGTGTTTTTAGTGTCGACCATACTGCGCGCATTTGTGACACTATGGTTTATTCCGCGTTCGGTCGAACCCAAAGTCAGGCCTCGGCCGCAGTTACTGCAGCTTATCTTCCGTATCCGCGGCTTTAACGCGATCTCGGGCGTGAGTCTTGACTGGTTAACTGTGGTAAAACGCCGAAATACCCCTGATTAGCTTTACTATCCGTTAGGGGGTTAAAGCTTATAATCGAAGAACTTACGTTTTTCAGGCCCCGAGGCATTAGCGCTGATCTTATTTGGGTGTTTATATTCATCCCAACTGGCGACATTGCGGCCGACATTGAGTTTAGGAAAGTTCTGTTGGTTTGTGGCGCTGGCTAATCCCATAAATGTTAATAGCTGGCCGAGGGCGCCTTGGCGGCTGACATCGATACAGAGGAAGTTGTGTCTACCCGCAAAGTAGTCCAATACCTCTGTTTTATGGCGCTGATAGCAATCGATAAGATGTTGTTCATCTTGCGGGTTTTCAACCAAACCGACACCAAAGCTATGGCGAAAACTGCGCTTCATGATTGGGTGGAATCGACCGGTTTTGGCATCTAAATGTGGCAGCATTCGACTCAGTAACATCTGCATCGATGGCACCCAAACGCTTAACTCACGGTCAAGATAAACAAATTTGGTCTCGGGGAATAATCCATCCAACTGTTTGAAATCGCTAAAACAAGGTGCATCGGAAATCGCATCAGCCTGCATAAAGGCCTCTTTGGTAAACGCCATATGCGCCACTTTTAAGCCTTGTTCTAATAGTGCCACACTCACGCTCGTCGTCCCTGTACGGGGCAAGCCGATAAAAATAACCTTCTGTTTTTGCTTGGCAGCCACCGATTCATGCTTAACTGCACTCGGCTCGATTGCACTCGGCTTAATTGCATTTGGCCTGATGTCATTGGGTTTAGTCGAATCGCACTGTGGCTGATTGAGCTGCACATCTTCACTATGGTTATGCCCTTGAGAATCGGGAAGGGTGGCAATAGTTAGGTAATCAGGCATGGATTGGGCTCAGCATTCTTGTCAGCGTGGTCGTGATGGCTGTGTAAATGGGGTTTTAACATTAGCGTTTTATCAACGTTGGCAGTATATCGCAGCCAGCGGGTTTTGGCTGCGTAAAGCTGGAGTTGCGTCGGTATTGCTTTGTAGAGGCAATCAACAGCATAAATCCCTTTATGCTAGAAGCATTTGGGCAAGATGAGGCGATTACTTGTATTATTTGCCTCGTCTTGTGAGGCAAATAGGTTTGTTAATTGACTCATTGTGTGAGTAGAATAGGCTTGTTATTTGACTCATGGGGTAAGATATGTGGATTTGGCAGCAAGTCGATTGGCCTAAATTTCATTGGAATATCAGCAGAGTTGATGCCCTGATACGTCAGGTATATTTCAATCAGGGCCAACTGCTCGGCAAGCAAATGCTAAGTCACGACGACAGCCAGTTAACCTCAGCGGCGGCACTCGACACCTTACTCGCTAACATTATCCACTCCAGTGCCATTGAAGGTGAAAAGCTCAATGCGGCTTCGGTGCGCTCATCCTTGGCTAAAAAACTCGGTGTGTCCGAAGACAAACCGTATCCGACCACTGCGCAAACCGATGGTTTGGCTGACATTATGCTCGATGCCTTAAAAAATTTAGATACAGAGTTAACCCTTGAGCGGATATTAGGTTGGCATAAACAGTTATTTCCCCAGGGTTATACGCTCTTTAACCCCGTTATTGGTGGAGTGCTACGTGGCGATACGCCTATGCAGGTTGTCTCAGGCCGGATTGATAAACCAACGGTACATTTTGAGGCACCTTCTCGAGCGACTTTGGATGCTGAACTCTCACAGTTTATTGAATGGTTTAATGCATCAAGGCAAGATCTGGGTTTAGATCCGCTTATCCGTGCGGCGATAACTCACCTATGGTTTGTGACTCTACACCCGCTTGATGATGGAAATGGACGCATCACGCGTTTATTGACTGATTTAGCTTTGGCGCAAGCGGAAAAACGCTCAATTCGCTTTTACGCTATGTCGGTCAGTATTCTGGCCCGTCGCCAAGCCTACTATGACATTTTAGAGTCCACCCAAAGGGGCGATGTCGATATTACTCCTTGGTTAGTATGGTTTTTTGAAACCCTCAATGATTGCTTACTCAATGCGATGGGAGAGGTGAACAAGACTCTTCGGAAAACGCAGTATTGGCAAAATCTCGATCAATCCTTATTGAGTCAAGAGCAAGCCAAAGTGCTCAATCGGATGTTAGATGGCGATTTTGAATTAGGGATGAATAGTAGCCAGTATCAAAAGGTCGCTAAGGTGAGCCGCGCCACAGCCACCCGTCACCTTGCGCAAATGGTCGAGCAAGGCTTTTTAGTAAAAGCCGACGCCGGCGGCCGAAGTACGAGGTACTTATTGCCGAGTGGGCTGTAGAGGCTAGTTTGCCTTGTGGAGAATATGCTCACCTGCCGAACATATTTACCGCGTGGAATTACGGCCTTTATCGTAAGTAATCGATTAGTTTAAAGCCTAGGTTGTATTAACTCTCTATCGTAAAAGATAAAGCCATCCCACAAATCGCAATTTGAATCAAATTGTTATGTGATATATTCGCTACAACTTTGATTGTTAGTGTTGGGGTATATCTGGCTATGGAACAGGTCGGGATTTACGAAAAGCTTATTACTCAACTCGTTGAGCAGCGCTTAGATAAGGACATATTTTTTGTTGGAGAAAGGAAGCTAGAAGTTGCTGAGGCAAGTATTTGGCTCTCACGTTTTCTGACTAAAGTAATTGAATATGTGATTAATTCAGTTCCCGCCGATGAAAACCAAGTCTTCAATCAAATCAGTTTGGCTAACCGGTTAGTGATGTGGCTCAAAGAGCACATTAACGATGATGATTTTATTAATGAAAATCTTATCGATAGCCAAGGTCGAATACTCACGGCTCTTTTTAACAAACAAAACCCGATAGCGACTGACTTACCTAAATATACGGCCGCCATATTTCCATTAACGGGGCTAACTCAAAGCGAGCTTTTTTGCGGGAGTAATGCGGGATTATCACTTGAAAGTGAGCTTAAACGTGAGATCCGTTCATCGGATAAAATCTATTGGCTGGTGTCATTTATCAAGTGGGCGGGGATTCGCATCTTCAAGCATGAACTTGAGGAATTTACACGTAGTGGTAAAGAGTTACGCATCATCACTACATCGTATATGGGCGCGACTGATGCGAAAGCCGTCGAGTTTCTAGCTGGTTTACCTAATACCCAAGTCAAATTAAGTTACAATACTAAACGCGAAAGGTTGCATGCAAAGTCCTATTTATTTCTACGAAATACGGGTTTTCATACCGGTTACATCGGTTCTTCAAATTTATCGCATTCTGCATTGACTAGTGGGCTTGAGTGGAACCTTAAGATCACCACCCAAGAAATTCCACACATCATTGATAAATCGCTCAGTACCTTTGAAACTTACTGGGAATCGAACGAATTTGAGCTTTTTAGCGGTGATGTGAGCAGCAAAGAAAAGTTAAACAATGCGCTCAAAGAAGCGAAAGGCAGTGGCACTGAACCGAGCTCATTTCATTTTGACATTAAGCCGTTTGCGCATCAGCGAGAAATCCTCGAACAGCTTGCAGTAGAACGAAGCGTTCATGGTCGTTTTAAAAACCTTATTGTTGCAGCAACCGGCACGGGTAAGACGATTATTTCCGCATTCGATTTCGCGCAGTTTTATAAACAACATCCAGAAGCAAATTTCCTATTTGTTGCCCATAGGCAAGAAATTTTACAGCAAGCCCTCGGCGCTTATCGCGGTGTGTTAAAGAACAATCAATTTGGCGAGCTATGGGTGGCAGAGCATAAACCTAATAGTTACAAACATTTATTTGCATCTATCCAAAGTTTGAATCTGCAACTTGATAACTTGCCATTAGCAACTGATTTTTATGATTATATTGTTATTGATGAAGTCCATCACGTTGCTGCGAATAGTTACCGTGGGCTATTAGAACATTTTGAGCCGACGATTTTACTTGGGTTGACGGCTACACCAGAGCGTCATGATGGTGTTGATATTTTAGTGGACTTTTGCGGTGTGATTGCCGCAGAAATACGTTTACCCGAAGCCATCAATCAACGGCTTTTATGCCCTTTTCAATATTTTGCGATCGATGATGAGACAGATCTTCGTAAGTTAAGTTGGAGCCGTGGCCGATACGACGTTGCTGAACTGAACAATTTATATACTCACAATGAACAGCGTGTGACGCGTATTATTCGCAGCCTAGCTGAAACCGTAACCGATATAGACAATATTAAGGCGTTAGCCTTTTGCGTAAGTAAGGAACACGCCGAGTATATGGCGAAAAAGTTCAAATTATCAAAGATTAGCGCCGATGTTCTGACCAGTGATAATAGTGAAGAGCGCCACGAAAAGCGGCAGAACTTAGTTAGTGGCAAATTATCCATTTTGTGTGTGGTGGATATTTTCAACGAAGGTGTCGACATCCCAGAGGTGGATACTTTGTTATTTTTACGGCCAACGGAAAGTTTGACCATATTCCTGCAACAACTTGGCCGAGGTTTGCGTCTCACCGATGATAAGCAGTGTTGTACTGTATTAGATTTTGTTGGCAATTCACGCGATGAATACGATTTTTCTCAGAAATTTAGAGCGTTAGTCGGTAAAACCAATCAGTCGATTAAAGATGAAATTCTCAATGATTTTCCGCATCTACCGCTAGGGTGCCGAATTGAACTTGAAGAGAAAGCGCAGTCGATGATTTTGCGTAATATTAGCCGCGCAACGCTCAATGCCAATCGATTAACCAGTCTAATGGCAAACTTTAAACATCAAACTGACTTGTCGCTCACGCTAGGCAATTTTTTACGCATGAACCCGCAAGTGAGCCTTGAAGATATTTATCGCATAAAGATTAATGGCCAAAGTGGATGGACCTTATTAGTCGAGGCCGTACAGGGGAATAAGATTGCAGAACCTGCAGTTCAGCCCGATTTAGCCAAGGCATATTATCGCGCGATTAACTTCCACTTACTCAGTTGCACGTCATTATCCTATTTAAAATTTATCAAGCAGTTATGCGAAAATGATTTTGTCTTTAATGGGTTGGATCCTATTCAAAATCAGTTTGCTTTGATGTGTCATTACAACTTTTGGGATAAATCAGGTACGGCTTTAAACGTTAACAGTTTAGCGGCTAGCTTGCTGATGTTACGCAATAAGCCGTTGCAAGAAGAGTTGTTGTCTGTCTTGGCGATACTGATTAACCGGATACACCATCAAGAAATGGATTTGGAATTACTCCAACCCACAGCGTTGAAAGTGCACTCTCGTTATACTCGTGAGCAAATTTTAGCGGCGATGGGTGCAAGCACATTTGCAGCTAAATCACCTTCAAGGGAAGGTGTACTTGCGATTAGTGAGCAAAACCTTGAGTGTTTATTTGTTACGTTAAATAAATCAGAGAAGCAGTTTTCACCGACAACCATGTATCACGACTATGCGATTAGTGAACATCTATTCCACTGGCAATCGCAAAATAGTGCACGGCCAGAACGTGGTCGAGGTCTGAGTTATATTAAGCAACAAAAGCTGGGGAAAACCGTGCTGTTGTTTGTTCGAGAGCAATCAAAAGATGAAAATGGCCGCACTATGGGATTCGTGAATTTTGGCAAAGTGCATTATGTCAGCCATAACGGTTCACAACCCATGAATGTTACATGGAGATTAGAGCAGCCAATCCCTGATGTAATGTGGCATGACGCGGCCAAACTGGCAGTGGGTTAAATATTACTTCCTAGATTTTTCCCAACTGCTCCATCAAAAACTCAATCAATACCGTTACTTTGGTTGGGAGATATTTTCGCTGTGGATACACAGCATAAATACCATGTTCGGGGAGTGGAAAGTCAGTCAGTATCGTTTGTAAACGCCCAGCCTGTAGGTCGGACTCTACGATAAAGCGTGGCAGATTGGCAATACCAAGGCCATCAAGACAGGCTTGGTGGATAGCATCGCTATTATTCACCTGATAATTGCCTTTGGGTTGAACACGTTGCACGCCATAGGGACTGTGGAAACTCCATTCCACACCATCTTGAAAGTAACTGTAAAACAAACAGTTGTGCTGAGTTAACCCGCTAGGAGTCATGGGTGAACCGTGCTGCGCTAGATAGGCGGGGGATGCGCAAATCACGCTCAAACAAGGGGCAATTTTGCGGGCTATAAGGCTGGAGTCGGGCAGTTCGCCGATGCGAATGGCTAAATCGAAGCCGCCTGCGATTAAATCCGTGGTCTTATCATCCATTTGCATTTGCAGCTGAATATCGGGGTAACGTTTTAAAAACTCAGCGATTAAAGGTGCAATATACAAGCGGCCAAACACCATAGGCACGGAAATTCGCAGATTGCCTTTAGGTGTTTGCTGCAATTCGGAGATGGCATCCAATCCTTCTTGGGTGAGCTGTACCGCCGGGCGAATATATTCGAAATAGCGCGCGCCAGCACCCGTTAGGCTCAAACTGCGAGTGGTGCGTTGTAACAATTGAATCCCTAAGTGTTGCTCCAACTGTGTGATTCGTTTGCTGATGGCTGATTTACTCAGCCCAAGTTTTTGTCCCGCAGCGGAAAAGCTACCGCATTCCACCACGGTGACGAAAATGGGCAGGGCGGAAAAATGTTCCATGCAGGGCTTCCTTTATCAAACGATGATGTAACAGCCGAGACTTGGCTGTAGGTCTTGTTTATATCACTTTAAGCTGAGTATGAGGGGATTTAGGGCCTCACTTGCATCTCGCTTTTCGCTTAAAGCGGAAATCATCAACATTAATTGTCAGCTAAAGCTCAACAATAAGTTTCTATTACGGTGGATTATAAGGCCTAAACTATCACTGTAGACTATTTTGCAACAAAAATGGATGGACTGTTTTGATGCAAACGTCAAACAAACTGACCTTATTTATGCCCTTTGTGGCGCTCTGTTCCGGCGTTTTACTGGCATTAATGATTAAGCTCAATAGTCAGCTTGCTATGTATAGCTCACCGCTTTTGGCATCTTGGATGGCTCATGGTATTGGCGCAATAACAGTGTTGTTGGTGCTGTTTTTACTGAGAAAAAAGCTGATGAGTAAAGAAGCCAAGTTGGCTTTGAATGCCGATGCGAGTCGATCATTATTACCTTGGTGGGCGTATTTAGGTGGTGTTACTGGTGCTGCGACGGTTGTGTTGGCCGCTGTCACAGTCAACAGTGAATTAGCCTTAGCTGGCACCTTAGCCTTGATGCTCGTGGGGCAGTTAATCTTGAGCTGTATATTTGACTGCTGTGGTTATTTCGGTGTCGTTAAACGGCGCATTCGATTCACAGAAGCTATTGCTATGGTAATGATTTTGTTGGGAGCCATGTTAGTGATTTATTCACATTAGCTGGCGTAGCAGGGGAAATTGAATGGAATTGATGGTACTTATCGCACTGCTTAATGGCGGTTTAATTGCCTTAAGCCGAACCTTTAATGGTGCTTTGGCAAAACATAGCCATGCGTTAATTGCATCTTGCTGTAATCATATTGTGGGCTTTGTAGTCTTGAGTGCATGGATAATCTGCCTAGAGAGTGGCGCAAATCAGCTACAAGGGCAGCCGCCAGTGTATTTGTACCTTGGTGGAGTCATTGGTGCTTTATTTGTCGTGCTAAATAGTTGGGCATTGCCATCGTTAGGGGTGATGCGTTGTACTTTGCTGGTGATATGTGGGCAGATGCTGACAGGCGTTGTTCTGGATATAATATCTCGCGCCAGCGGTATTCATTGGGCGTCGCTCGTTGGAGTATGTTTGATGTTAGCGGGTGTCGTGTTCCTTAATCGAGCGAAGCAATCTACGCCGAAGGTAAAGCATGCGAATTGGTCGTTGTGATATGGCGTTAATCGCCGTTCAACCTCATCATATCGTAGCGAACAGGTTGCTTTGTCATTCTCGGGTATGTGAAAACCGAGCCAAGTTGGGATTGGCTGTTGTGTTGATCATTTTTGGGGTTGTCGCATCGTTTTTTCATGCTTAGCATTTGATTTTTTTGTTTGTTATTAGGAGTGTTATGTCGTTCTCAAGCCAGACTAATTCTTCGGCCGCACCTTACTCTTGGGTGCTTTTCGATGCCGATGAAACCCTCTTTTATTTCGATGCTTTCGAAGGACTGAAACTGATGTTTTCAGGCTTTGGGGTCGATTTTACTCGGGCTGATTTCGAAGAATATCAAAGTGTAAATAAGCCGCTGTGGGTTGAGTATCAGGATGGCAAGATCAGCGCCGCCGAACTGCAAACCATACGCTTCGAGCCTTGGGCGGCAAAGCTTACTGTGACCCCACAAACCCTAAACAGTGCATTTTTAACGGCTATGGCCGAGATTTGTGCGCCCTTGCCCGGCGCCCGTGAATTGTTGGCCGCGCTGCAGGGAAAAGCCAAAATGGGGATCATCACCAATGGTTTTACCGAGTTGCAGACAGTGCGTTTAGAGCGTACTGGTTTACAGCATCATTTTGATATTTTGGTGATTTCAGAAAAAGTGGGTATCGCAAAACCCGATGTCGGTATTTTTGAATATGCCCTTGAATTGATGGGTCAGCCTGCGCGCGAGCAAGTGTTGATGGTGGGCGATAACCCACATTCAGACATTCAAGGCGGCATCAATGCGGGATTCCACACCTGTTGGTATAACGTCCATGGACACGCGGCCCCCGCAGGTATTCGTCCCCACTTTCAAGTCGCCTCCCACCATGAGCTACAGCAGAAGCTAATTTCATTACTCGGCTAGCCTCCAGAAACCAAAAGCCCTTAAAAAGGGCTTTTGGTTTTAGATAACACAAATATCACTATTCCACGTTTTGGATCTGAATATTGATTTCTTTTATTTTTATTTTAAATACATATACTTGTCTTTTGCTATTTAGTCTGTTAGTTGTTTTAGTCACCAAGTTAGTCCCGTTTTGATTGGTGTCTACGAAGCATTAAAGTTGGTTTCAATCTTTTGGTTTTAATACGTTTCGCGTTTTTGTCGTAAAGGCATTCTTCTTTGTGCTGCTTCAAAATACCAGTTTTACCTGTTATAGCGTGTAACTGTCATTTTACCGGCTATAGCGTGTAAGTGTTGAATTACCGGTTATAGCGTGTAATATGTGATTGTTGGTATCTAAGTTAATGAAGGGCTTGATATGAAAGTGACAACAGCTAAACAGCTAAGTAATTATCTTAAAGATACTCGTCTATCCTTGAAGCTTTCTCAAAGCAAAGTGGCTAATAAAGTTGGCATTCGCCAAGATACAGTATCAAGCTTCGAGCAAAACCCCGATTCCACAAAGCTGGAGACGCTTTTTAAGCTCCTGGCGTCGCTCAATCTTGAATTAGAGGTTAAGAAGAGAGGAGTTAGCATTGATAATATTCGCTTGGATAACACCTCATTAGATGGCCAAGACTGGAAAGAGGAGTGGTAATGGCGGCGTTAGATGTCTACATGAATGGTTATCTAGTTGGCGAATTTATCAAAACTCCGACAGGTGCCCACCAATTCAAGTATCACGAGGATTGGCTTGCATTGGCAGGTAGCCGCCCCATATCACTATCAATGCCACTACGAAGGCAAGCTTATATCGGCGATGAGGTTTACAACTTCTTCGATAACCTATTGCCCGATAATCCCGAAGTTCGTAACCGCATTGTTGCTCGCCATCAAGCCGCTTCCTCGCAGCCTTTTGACTTGCTTGCAAAGATTGGACAAGACAGTGTTGGTGCATTGCAATTAATTCCTCAAGGCGAGTTGCCCATTAATGTTAGGCAGATAGATGCTAAACCGCTGTCTTCTGCCGAGCTAGAAAAGGTATTGAAAGGTTATTTGTCTGGTATCCCGTTAGGCATGCTTAGGGAGCAAGATGATTTCAGGATCTCTATAGCAGGTGCCCAGGAAAAAACTGCGCTGCTCAATATAGATGGGAAGTGGTGTTTGCCGCTTCATGCAACACCGACAACACATATTATTAAATTGCCCATTGGTACTATAAAGGGTCATTCGTTTGATATAGATATGTCTGATAGCGTGGAAAACGAATATCTTTGTATGAAGATCGCTAAGGCATTTGGCCTTGCTGTAGCTGGATGTAACATCATGAAAGTCGGTGATATTAAAGCGCTTGTTGTTGAGCGATTTGATCGACGTTTAGCATCCGATGGCAGTTGGTTAATGCGTCTTCCACAAGAGGATTTTTGTCAGGTTCTGAATGTACCACCAGCAAAAAAATATGAAAGCGATGGTGGGCCAGGAATCCAAGCCATCATGGCTCAACTACTGGGGTCCGCAATGCCAGAACGAGACAGATATGATTTCATGAAGGCTCAAGTCTTGTTTTGGTTACTGGGTGCTATTGATGGTCACGCTAAAAACTTCTCAATTTTTATTGATGCTGGTGGCGGTTATCGATTAACCCCCCTTTACGATATTTTATCGATCTATCCGGCTCTTGGGGGTAAAGGGCCTAACATTCGCGATGTAAAGCTGGCAATGGCGTTGAAGGGCAGTAAAGGTAAAAAGGTACTGCTAGAAAGCATATTTCCAAGACACTTTATTCAGACTGCTAAAACTGTGGGATTTGATACTGACAGTATGGTAGGGATTATGACTGAAATGGCCGATATGCTCGATTTTGTGATCATGAAAGTCAGCAGAGAGCTTCCCGATGATTTTCCTGTTCAAATACGCGATTCGATTATCAGTGGATTAAAGAAAAGGGCTCAGCGCCTGGGCATCGAAAATCTTACACGATTTTAGAAAAGCTTGTCCTTAACAAAATGTTATTTATCTCAGAACACATAATTATTGGTGTTTAGAATATCGATAAGCGTAGTCTAGTAAGTCTAAGCTTCATTCCCTTGAATTAAGCTTAGACAGGTTGGGAATTTGACAATCTCAGATGAAAAACATTGTATGAATCGTCCTAATTCACTAGACAAGTTTGAGCATAAGGCCTTTGTGGATCATTCCTGAAGGCTAAAGCATTAATGCTCATACACTATACAAACCCTGATAAACCGGAATGAACAATTTTACAGTTAGGTTGTTTTTTTAGCGGTCAGCACTAGATGTTGGGCAGTGGGATTGTCATAGCTCAAGATTGTCATCGATACTTCAACTGCTTGATTAATGGTTAGATAGACTGAAAATTTTGCAATCAGATATCAATCTAATGTAGTTGAAGTAAAAATAAGGTGCACAATGAATATACCTGCCACTGTCAAATATAGCCGTAGTAGCGACTTAACAAGGGTTTTGTTGCCAGACAGTTCGAGTTAGTGGGTGAAGCACTCTCTGAAGAAATACCTAATCAATTGAACTTTATCAAAGATTGCAAGAATCCGGGGATGGAACTCCTCTTGTTAATTGGTGCAAGGGCTCACCGATTGAGGCAAAGTGGATGCGAGCTTTTTGCAGATAGGGCGTCAAAGCGAAACCCCTCTCAACTTGGATTAGTCATAGATAATACTGACATTTTTGTGAAGCAAGCATCTGCGTTGCTAAGCCTCTTAGAGGGTCCCATAGCAGAAGAGGTATTATCACAAGTTGACCGTATTATTGAGACAAGTTTTCACCTCGGTTATTACGCGGGAAGTAATGATTCACTAGCTATAACTGAACGGTATACTAATTTAGGTTATGCAGCTATAGTCGATAAACCACAGAAAGGTGGTCTGGCAAAAGCTAATGCTGTTGAACCATTGAAAATACTAGTCTGCGACATGGCTAATCACATATATGGGACTCCAAACTTATCAAATACACCTAAATCTATGTTAGCAAAGGCAATCGACGCCATACTTATAGATTTTTCTAAACATGGCGACAATAAAAACATTCCTTCACTAATGAAATTTAGTGCTCGCTCTCCTGAAGCTACAACATTACATTCTTGGCTTAAGACAATTAAGAAACCAGACAATCTCAAGCATCAACCCAAACCAAGTTTTGTAGTGGTACGTCAGGCCTTAAATTCTGCTTATTCGATGCAAAAGATTAAAAAAGCATTAAATGTTAATAATGTTTAAAAACAATTGATTAGACGTCAAAAAAAGTTTCTGCTAAGTAGAGCTACTTTTTTTAGTTTTTAGCCTTTATCACAATCACTCCCGAACAACATTGAACGGGAGTGAGCATGAACTCATTAAATAAACCATCTACAGACCGTATCGTTCGTGAAGCCGAGCGTAAAGCAATCACTTCTATTTCTCGCACTACAGCGTGGTCACTTGAGCGTAAGGGGCTTTTTCCTAAGCGTAGACGACTCTATCCGCAAAGTACTTCAGTCGGTTGGCTGTTATCTGAACTAACGGAATGGGTAGCTTCCCGCCAAACAGCCGAAGGTGGAAAGTACTAATGCAAACATCCAATACCGATCACTTAGCTCATTTTATTGATGAATATCGTGTCGTTAGGAAGCCAGAAATCCAGAGATTACTCGGCATTAGCCGCTCAACCTTGGGGCGAAGAATTAAAGCAGGGAAATTTCCCAAACCAGCCTCAATAGAGAATGGACGTTCATGCTGGCTATTCAAAGATGTGCGTGAGTGGCTATTAAAGTGAATGAGCACGCTACTTTCTGGTGTAAAGCAGGCTTCGCCTGCTTTTTTTAACGAGTGTAGTGACGCAGTTTGACGCACTACACCTACAAATCAAAACCGACTGAAAAGCCTTAAAACCCCTAGGGGCTTAATCGAACACTATCGATCAAGCCCGATAAATCGGCGGATATTAAATATTATATGGCCGCCTGTTTTCAGTATGTCAAAAATAGAAGGTTAAACGATGTTCTGTATCAACAAACATAATTCACTACTAATGACGTATAAGGATCATGCTTACCATGTCTACAAACCCAAATCTCAAGGGCTTAAGCCACAACTCGTGGAGAAAATCATTTCCAGATGTGAAGTCATGTTAAGTCACTATAGTAAAGTCATGGTGATTAGGATTGATTTACACCCAAAGCAGTATTCTGCTGATAACAATCTAATTAATCAGTTCCTTAAGCAGCAGGCCGGTGCACTATCTCAACAATACAAATGTAAGGTGCAATACCTATGTGCTAGAGAGCGGCATCACTCTGAAATACAACACTATCATGTCGCCCTTATGCTCAGTGGACATAAAATTAACTATCCACACAAACTGTTAAGTCAGCTTAAATCACAATGGGAGCGAACTGGTGGAACAGCGTCATTAGTCGATAATCCTTTCAACATCATGTGTCGTGGGAATAAGCCCTCACTCAAGCATGCTATTTACCGTCTCAGTTCCTTTGCCAAAACAGTGACAAAGGAACTCGGTATCAAAGCGCGTTCGTTTCTGAGCAATAAAATCCAACCAGCAGCATCATTTGACGATAGTAAAGATACGCTCTTGGTTGACCCTTTTATTACAGCTCAAATCAATCAGCGCAGAGTAAAGCCCAGCATGCTGAGAGCACGATAAGAGAAGCAGTTAAACCCATCAAGCCTGCCTTTGCTTGGTTTACCGAAAGAAGCCATGCCCAGCAACTGAAAGAATCTATTCTGACTAGGACATCCAGTTTACATCACCTTGTAGATCCACTTTGTAGTGGATCACACCTGAGTACCCCATGAACCGATAAAAACTCAAGATCCATTAATGGCAATTGATCCACCAGCAAAGGGGACTGAAACACACTCAAACACAGAAAAACGTAGGACTTTAGGCGTTTAATGCACTTTGATGACCCGAATTCAAAATGCCTCTCATCAAAATGCAAAACAAAGTCCATGAACCGAAGCAGATCCACCTATTACAGATCCACGCTTGTTGATCAAAAGAGGGAATAGCCATGGGCCGATTTGATTTAGAAACACTACCACGTTGTGGAGCAAAGACTCGCAGTGGTCACCCTTGCCAGCGTTATGGTAATAAAGCTAATGGCCGCTGCAAGCTCCATGGCGGTCGCTCTACTGGAGCCAAAACAAAAGAGGGAAAATTAGCCGTAAGGGTGAATGCTCTTGTTAATGCTTTCATGTGGCATTTCTATAAACGCCTTGACCTAAAAATAAAAAAAATAGACGTAGAAAATGCTCTCCATGCCTATTGGCGGTTGATAGGACTAAGTGAAATGCAAACTCGCAACTTAGATAAAGTTATCGAAATTGTTCGTCAATATCGATTTGAGCTAGAAACCGTTAAATACTATATTGCTGAATATGAAGGACCAGAGGCACTGCTTTTGATCCAGTCCGCACTGGATCATTACTATAAAGACACCGCTGCTGAACACCTCAAATTCCATATCTACTCGGCAGTCTTCCCAACTCCTTATTTCAATAGATTAAGCGGCTCTCATGCGGAGTTAGCACATGAAATGAGGATATTTTCTAAAACTGAACGGAAAAAGGGTTTTGGTTACACAGCCCGAATGCCAATGGACCCAGTCCAAAAAGTGCTCAACAAATACTTAAAGAAGCTCAAAACATCCAATAAAAGCTAATTAATCCTCATACCTTAACGTGACATCCGCGATTGAAGTCACTGCATGTAATGGGCTTAGTTTAGGTTCATGGAATTTCGCCACGCTTTAATACGCTTCTTGGTTTCATCAGTGAACCCAACTCGCGTTTTGTTAATCACAATATTTGCAGAACCATGTGGAGTCTGTAATCCCCACAATTGAGAAGAACGGCACATCACCAATAGAATTTCTTCTCTCAAAGCTTGCGGGATTAGTGTCCGCCTAAGGTATTCTTGTGCCGCCCAAACACTTAGCAAGCTGGTGGCAAAACTTTGTACTTGGTCCATATTGGTAGAGGCATAAGGGACTAAATTAAACACACAGATATGCTTTGATGCCAGTTCACAATTCCCATCAAACAAACTATTGGCAACTGGCTTAAACCATTTATCCCAACCCTGTATCTGATAAGGATAAGACTGTAAACCATCAAGTTGAGCAAACAACTTATCCTTCAATTCCTGCGACGCAACAACCTCAGCGGTTTTTGCATCACGACTAGGGTTAGCATAACAAAGCACAATTTTTGCGGTTTTTAATGGCCCAAAGAATGGTCCCGGCGGTAAACCAAATTCAAATTCACCATCAATATCTATGGACTTTTTCAGCCCCTCAAGCACAACAAGGTCATCGGTATGAGTGTTCGCTTGCTCAGTTAAGCAGGAATACCAGTAACTGAATAGATTCATTTGGGTCCATTCTTCTCTTTTAACTAAGCTTATCTGCTGGTTATTGCTTATCAAACTAACCAGCAACACATTTTAAACAGCCGCAGTCCAACCATCCGCCAGCGCTTCGGCTTGCTCCAATATCAACTGAATGGCGGCGTCGGCTTGGTCAGGTGGATACTTCCAACGGCGTAATAGACGGCGCACAAGGTTGCGCATTCTGGCTCGTACACTCTCCCGCTTCTGCCAATCAACACTCGCAGATTGGCGTAGCTGCTTAGTCAACTCAATGGCGAGCAGACGTAAGTTATCATCACCAAGCTCACGAACCGAAGCCTCATTCACCACCAGCGCGCGGTAGAAGGCGATTTCATCAATAGAAAGATTAAGCTTTGCCGTCATTTCAGCATCAGCTTGCATCTCTTTCGCCCACTTAATCAGCTCTTCAATCACCTGTGCAGTTTCAATGCTGCGATTGTGGTATTTCCGCAGGGTTTCAGTGATCCGCTCAGAGTAGGTTCGCTCTTGAACCACATCATTCTTCATACTGGATTTCACTTCATCACGCAGCAGCTTTTCCAACAACTCTACGGCAAGGTTCTTCTCTTTCATGTTTTTCACATCTTCGAGAAATTCCTCAGATAACAATCCGATATTGGGCTTATCGAGTCCAACGGTTTTGAAGATATCTTCAACACCTTCAGCCACAATGGCGTTATTTAAGATCCGCTGAAGTGCAAAGTTTTTCTCTTCATCACTGCGTTTACTATCTACGTTGGAATGCTTAAGAAACGCAGTTTTAATGGCAGCGAAAAAAGCGATTTCTTCGCGATACTGCTTGGCCTCATCAAGGGTATTACATAGCGAATACGCTTTAGATAAAGCGGCCATTACATCCAAAAAGCGACGCTTGCCATCACGGACTTGTTCACCTTTGCTGGTGGAATGGCTCAGCCCCGCAATATGGTTAACCGCTCCCGGTAAAAGTTGCAGCGGCTTGGTTTCAAACTCTGGCCGATAGTTAAATACATGGCCATCCATCGGTGTCGCAAACATGCCTCGGATGATGTCGATTTTTTCTTCCAGCACGGCAAAGGCTTCAGCCGCATCAACCGTTGGCGCACCTTTACCTTGGCTGTTGGTGTAGGTTTTCAGCGCGTTTTTAAGCTCATTGGCAATACCGATGTAATCCACGACCAAACCGCCGGGCTTATCTTTAAACACGCGGTTAACACGGGCAATCGCCTGCATGAGGTTATGGCCTTTCATCGGTTTATCAACGTACATGGTGTGGCAACATGGGGCATCAAACCCCGTTAACCACATGTCACGTACAATCACCAATTGCAGCGCGTCGTTGGTATCTTTAAATCGCTTCTCAAACAGCTTTTTGGTTTTCTTGTCATAGATGTGCGGTTGCAACTTGGCTTTATCGGCCGCACTGCCAGTCATAACAACTTTGATAGCACCTTGCAGCGGATCCTCGCTATGCCATTCCGGTTTAATCGCCACAATGGCATTGTATAAATCCACGCAAATTTCGCGGCTCATCGCCACTATCATAGCTTTGCCGGGGAAGGGTTCGGTACGGGTAGTAAAATGCGTCACTAAATCTGCTGCAACTTGATCAATTCGCGGCTTAGCACCGACCAGCTTCTCTAATGTTGACCATTGCGATTTGAGTTTTTCGCGCGCCGAGGTTTCTTCCTCTTCACCGATTTCCTCTTCCACTTGGTCATTAAGCGCCTCAATCTCATCTTGATTGATGGTCAGCTTGGCCAAACGAGATTCGTAATAGATGGGCACGGTCGCGCCATCGTCCACCGCATCTTGAATATCATAGATAGACACGTAATCGCCAAACACACCACGAGTGTCTTTATCATCTAGTGAAATCGGCGTTCCGGTAAAACCAATAAATGCAGCATTGGGTAAAGCATCACGCATATATTTGGAATAGCCGTAAACATAGCGTTGGCCAATCACATTGCCCTGCTCGTCCTTCACATTGCTTAGGCGCGCTTTATTACCGTATTGGCTACGATGGGCCTCATCCGAAACCACCACAATGTTACTGCGTGCTGACAATGTTGGATGTTCCGTTTCATCATCCAGCAAGGCAAATTTCTGTACTGTGGTAAAAATGATGCCGCCCGACTGTCTATTGAGCAACAAGTCGCGCAAGGTATCTCTATCAGTGGCTTGCTGGGGTATCTGTTTAAGCGTGTCTTGCGCCATCATAAAGGTGTTATACAACTGGCCATCTAAATCGTTACGGTCAGTCACAATCACTAACGTGGGGTTATTCATTTCCGGCTGTTGCAGTAATTTGCTGGCGTAACACACCATCGAGATACTTTTACCACTGCCCTGCGTATGCCACACCACCCCAGCTTTTTTACTGCCGGGCACCACCTTGTTGGCGTAATTCGCGCGTGGTTCTTTTATGCCCTCGCCATTGGCGGCAGCAATCACTGTCGCTTTAACGGCGGCCCGTACCGCATGGAATTGGTGATAACCGGCAATCTTTTTGATCAGCGTTTCGTTATCGTTCTCAAACAAAATGAAGTAACGAATGTAATCCAGCAGCAACTCCGGCTTAAAAAAGCCACGTACCATGGTTTCTAGCTGCATCTCTAACAGCGGTTTATCGTCTTCACTGTTAATGGTCTTCCACGGCAGGTAGCGCTCTTTATTCGCCGTGAGTGAGCCTACGCGCGCCAACCAACCATCACTCAGCACCGTCGCCTCGTTAAACACAAACAGATCGGCAATTTCTTCTTTGTAAGTCTGGATCTGGTTATAAGCTTGCCAAATATCGGTGTGCTCATTTGCGGGATTTTTCAGCTCAATCACCGCAATCGGCAAGCCATTGATAAACACCACCACATCAGGGCGACGATTCCCTTTAGTGCCAATAATGGTGAATTGATTAACCACTAAAAACTCGTTGTTCGCCACATTATCAAAGTCGATTAGGCGCACATGAGTATGTTTGGTTACCCGCTGATCCTCTTCAATCACCGAGTACTCTAATGGCACGCCTTCAATAAGGTATTGATGAAAGCAGCGGTTATTTTTGATCAGCACCGGCGTATCGGGCGTTGCTACGGTATTAGCAATTTCCAACAGCGAATCTGCTGGAATTTCTGGATTTAATAACGTGAGCTTGTCGAGCAGCCGCTGCTTGAGGATCACTTGGTGGAAGTTTTCTCGTTCTGGAGTATCGCCATCTGGCGCTATGTCATAGCCATTTTGATACAGGTAGCCCAGATCAATAAACCAGTTAATAGATTGCACTTCCAATTGTTCTTCACTGATCACGAAACACTCCTCAAACTATATTTTTTAGAAGCGACATCAAGAGCCAACTCTAAACATTTTTCTAGCATCGAATGGTCATGTTCCTTGACCTCATACCAAATCGGCTTGATATTGAGGCTTAAGAGACGACCTTTTTTATCAGCTACATCGCTTGGTTTTGGTAGAGGAAGAAAAGCAAAATGATCAGGAATTTCAAAATGACCTTCCTGCTTAACAGATTCAAATAATTCTAGTGTTCTATCTTTTTCAAGAGAACATCCGAGAAACAATAAAGAATGGCTGATATAAATTTGACGTAGAGATCGTGGAAGTTGCTTGGAAAAGTCGATACCATTAATTCCATAAGCCTCATCATACTGCGACTCGGTAAACACATATGACTTAGGTTGCGCTGCATCACCGTGTAGCTTCATCAAACAACGCTCGCCTTTTAGCAGTTGGCTTATAAAGCCATTTTGTTCCTGCTTCCCATACATATAACCATTTAATGAACTCCCCTTTGTCTGATCGAATTTTTTCTCTATCAACCGATCAAAGTTAGTAGTTATCACACATGACGACGCCAACGTTGGCAACAAGTCGATAACAGGGGGAAAAAGAGGCCTATCATCTTCCTGTGCTGCTTTTAAACGAAATTCTGTTTGAACAAAATTGTCAAAATAAGCTTCATTTTTTTGATACAGTAACTCAGCTACTTCAAGGTAGTGATTGTTCGATAACTCGTGCTTTATTTGAGCTAGCAATTCTTCGCCACCTATCTGTTTGGCAAGCCTTTCTAATGCCTTTCCCCATAGAGGATAACCAGCAGCTAAAGCGACTCCCGCACCGACAAAAGGTGCAACACGTTGTCGTTTGATAGCATCGATTAAATCCAAAAACAAAGGTACTTGTTCAGTTTCCTTCAAAAATTTAACGGCCAAATAATGCTTTTCTTCGAGCTTTATACCATTCCACTTTTCTAATTCATCAAAATATGTATCTCGCTCAACCCAATATAATATGTCACTAACATCATACTGATAAACAACTGAGGAATCATTCATGCTATGAATACTGACTTTAGGTCCTTCTGACTCGACAGTAACAGTCGCACTTAAATTTAATTCATTATTAAAGTCAGCATACTCACCTAACTTTGTACTTAAATACTGCTCCACTCGTTCAATAACAAAGTGACTATCCTGAAATAGCTTACTCATTGTCGCCCCCTAATTTTTTCAGCTCAATTTCGCCGGAAAGCAAATTAGGAAGCAGTGTGTCACGGAGTGTTGCAAGCTCTATATTTTGTCGTACATTCGCCTCAATTTTTTGAAGAAGAGGAGCGACTATCGCGTCAAATTTATTTGCAAGCTCTACTCCACTAAATGCCATAGAATAGGTGTCAAATGTCTTTGTGGTGATCGTGTCAAAGACACCTCCGTGAGTATTCCGTTGAAGGGTGCTTACCGCTTCCTTTAGGTTGAAGTAATTGTAGTAATCGCCAATATCTTTACCTCGAATCCCGTAACACGATTGGTTCATGCACATGTCCGTACCAACAAGGGCTAATTTACCAACAGTACCGCGAGCCGTAATAATTGTTGTTCCTTTTGGAAGTAGCTTCGTCGATGATTTTTTTAGACCAAGTTCAGTAATCTTCTCCTCAGTATCGACAACAAATACGTTGCTTGCTGATGGCACATCTCTAACTGAAAACCAAGGAATATCGCCATTCCAATATGTTTCTTCCGAACGTTTTGGAGTTCCGCCACCAGTAAGTTGTATCAAGCTAGATAAGGTGCTTACTTCCCAACCCTCAGGAATCAAACCTAGCTCAGATTCAACGAACTTTTCGGGGAAAAGTGAGGCAGTCGCAGCATCCATGCCTTCCGGTTGCTCGCCATTCATTTTGGCTTTCACTGGTTCGAAGTCGACAAACCATGATTTGAAGATAGCTTGCGCCATTTGTTCTAGGGTTTGGTTGGTTTCTGAATTCAACGCCACCTTATACTTAAAGCTATTGAGGATATTATTGAGTTTTATCCTCTCATCTTTAGGAGGGATTGGAATCTCAATTTTATCTAGGTTAGCTTTATTTAACTTCGGCTGAACCGCCCCGGTGATATACGCACCAATGTTCAATACAGAGAAATAGTATTCTAAGTAGTCAAGAATACCTTCCTCTTTTTCAGACAGTATGTGAGCATGGTTGTTGACCCAAAACTTACCACTAGCTTGGAAAGCAATTGGTGTATTTCTTGTGCGAAGATTTTCTCCATCTTCTGAAATCAAAAGATAGCGACCATCAAAAATGAAATCGTCTATATGATCAACAACACCTGATGCCCCATAGTATGGATAAATACCTTGCCTTTTTTCTCGGTCAAGGCTCTTCAAAGGGATCCGTTTGTTATTTTCAAAGTTGGCAACTTCAGAGATGCGTTTTAAAGGCCAATTACAACTCATAGCCTAACCCCGCTAGGTTCTTTTTGATTTCAGCCTCTAGCATTGCTGACTCAGCAAACTGCTCACTGAGTTTGTCGGTCAAGGTCGCCATCTTTTCCGCAAACGGAATGCCGTCATCTAGCTCTTCAGTTGCGCCAACATAACGCCCCGGCGTTAGCACAAAATCGTGCTTTTCAATCAGCGCTAAATCGGCTGACATACAGAAGCCTGCTTGGTCTTGGTAAGCCACACCATTTACTTCAACGCCAGTTTTCCAGGCATGAAAAACATCAGCTACCTTCTGGATATCATCCATGGTGAAGTCACGTAGCACACGGTCTTTCATATAACCAAGGTTACGCGCATCAATAAACAGCACTTCGCCTTTGCGGTTGCGCAGTTGACGACCGGCTTTATCGGTTCGTGCACCTTTGTTGTTGGTTAAAAACCAGATACAGGCGGGAATTTGGGTGTTGGTAAACAGTTGCCCCGGCAGTGCTACCATACATTCCACTAAGTCGTTGGTGACCAGATTTTTACGGATTTCACCTTCGTTATTGGTGGTGGAACTCATGGAGCCATTCGCCAGCAATAGCGCTTGTGAGCCGTTGGGTGCAAGGTGTGACAGCATATGCTGCAACCAAGCAAAGTTAGCATTGCCTGATGGCGGCTTGCCGTATTTCCAGCGAGGGTCGTTATCATCCACACCGGTGTCCCACTCTTTCATGTTGAATGGTGGGTTGGCCATAATGAAGTCGGCGCGTAAATCAGGGTGTTGGTCATGGGTATAGGTGCTGGCGGGCTCTTTACCAAAATCGTAATCGAGGCCACGAATGGCCATGTTCATTGCAGCCAATTGCCATGTGGTGTAGTTATATTCTTGGCCGTAAATGGAGATTTTTTGCTTTTGTGTGAGCGGGTCAATCGCGTGTTTACCGGCGTAACGCTCAATAAACTTTTCTGACTGCACAAAGAAGCCGCCAGAGCCCATGGCTGGGTCATACACGCGGCCTTCAAATGGTTCAATCATTTCAACGATAAGGGTGACAATAGAAGCTGGGGTATAGAACTGACCGCCTTTTTTACCTTCAGCAAGCGCAAACTGGCCGAGAAAATACTCGTACACATGGCCAAGAATATCTTTACTGTTGAGGGTCTTGTGATTAAACGGAATGGTGGCAATTAAGTTAATCAGCTCCACCAGCTTGGCTTGGTCGATACGCAGGGCTGAGTAGCTTTTGTTAAGCACCCCTTTCAGTTTGGGATTATCGCGCTCAATGCCTTCAAGGGCGGTATCAATCAAGTGACCGACTGAAGTGATTTTTTTCGGTTTACCAGCAATGGTGAGCTCGACAGAACCAATCGCTAGCGGCGCGTTGTTTTGCAAGAACTGCCAGCGGGATTCAGGCGGTAACCAAAATACGTTTTTCTCGGTGTAGTAATCGCGCTGTTCTAACTCTGCGGCGATTTCTTCGGCTAGGTCTTCAGCGCTTAAGCCTTGTGGGTCGAGGTAGTATTCGTGCTCAGGATTGGCGAGCTCGGCTTTGATGTCATCTTGGCGCAGGCTAAAAGAATCCGACACATATTTAACGAAAATCAGCCCAAGTACGGCGTGTTTGTATTGTGCTGCATCTAAGCTGGCGCGCAGTTTGTCAGCGGCATTCCTAACTTGTTTTCAAGTTGCTGCAAAAATTGTTGTTCGAGTTCGTTCATTGCAAGGTGATGTCCGTTTATTGCTGAGCCAAGACAGGTATTCGCTAGCTCAGCGTGTCCTTAAAGGAAGATAACTTTGTGCTATGGCGGGCCAATGGTGTTAGCACAAGCCACAGTAATGCACTGATTCTGCCACGCATTATGGCGGCATATCTATAAAAACTAATTGAAGTGTATCAAGATTTGAGGATTTGGGATGGTTTGCGAGCGATTGGCTGGATTTAAGCGGGTCTTAGCACCTAACAAGGCGGAAGTCCACCACCAACATGGCTGGTGGACTCTAGCTTTCACCAAGGCGGTTAACTGTTTTCTAAGATTCGGCGTAACAGTGCGGGTGAATCCAGTTTGATTTTGCCATCGTAAATATATGACTGGTACTCTTCAGTATCTTCAATCTCATCTTCGATAAGATCACAAACCGACATATAAGTGTTTAACCAAAGTTTTTTGGTGCCAGCGCTAATTCTAAAGCCACTATAGTTTCTACCTTGGAAACTATCAGGCAAAGCCCATCCCATTTTTTGAAGTTGGGCTACAGTTAAAATCAGGTGTGCTAACACTGGTTGTTCTGGTGCAATGTTTTCATGAAAATTAGTCCAGTAACTCAAATCACCATCTTCGCCTGATGCCTCCCAACCGCGAATGTCGTTTACTTCATCTAATGAATCGTAAGGATGAGAGTGGAATGTGCCAACCAATTCCAAATGTGGCCAATATTGTTGAATAAGCGCTTTCTTAGTCTCAATACTTTCGATATCTGGTTGGACGTAGTTTTCATGACGGATTGCAGAAGTCTCAATTGTCGCAGAGGTAACGATGACTTTGTTCTCACCATCCTCACTTTTTGCAGGAACAACATATCCCCACAGCAAACCATATGTTTCTATCTTTTTCTTGCCTTTGGAACGTTCAGTAGCTTTGTGAACGATGTCGTAAGCCTCAATGGCTGCGGACATTAGCACTGGCATAACATGATCTTCAATAACCACTCTCATTGATGTAACTCCTTGTGTGAAAGACCCTTTGTTCTGTTTGCCAGTATACATGAAGTGGTGGATACGCATTATGTAGTAGTTCAAGAATAATCACTTTAAGATGACTCAAGTGAAACAGTGGCTATTCACATTAGAACGCTAGGATGTGGACGATGCCAATATGGAATTAGTGGGCAATTAGTTCATTTATGATCATTACTCTGTGACAGAGTGTCACCGTGATAAATAGCCACTTACACAGGTCTCCATTAGACTTTGGAATCGCTCATGGGATGTTTTTTGTCATTGCTCATATATGAACTTAAGCCCGTCGACTAAATGGAGTTATATTGTTACTGGTGCCATCAATAATTGGGCTTAATAACCCTGCTAAAAGGGACAAAGCTTCTCTACGCTCTTCTAAGTAATCGTGCTTGTTATACACAGCCTCAATTCCTTTCAGTTTGTGGTTTAGGCAGCGTTCAGCGATGTGTGGGAGTACCTTTAGTTCGGCTAACAAACTGCGGCAGGTTCTGCGTAGATCGTGGATAGTAAAGTGTTCAATGCCAGCTTGACCTAAAAGGTTATCTAAGGGTTGTTTATTACTATCAACTTTTTGGCCGAACATTTTTGATAGAGCATGGTTTAAAGTGTCACTAGATATATAGCCCCTACGTTTACTGGCTCGACGATTTGGGAATACGTATTTAGAACCTCCTGCCCGTGAATGAAGTTCTTCAAACCAAGTGATTGTTTGAGGCGGCAGAGGGATAGTGATAGGTACTTGAGTTTTAGTATTGCCTTTGGGCAAGCGCCACTCGAGACATTCAAAATCAAAGTCACTCCATCTAGCGGAAATCAGTTCTCCTTTGCGAACTCCCAATGTCAGTAATAAAGCAAGTGCTAAATAATTATCTCGTGTGAAAACCGTACTGTAATTCCTTAATACCTCAAAGAGTTTAACTAATTCAGAAATCTTTAGCGCTCGATCTCTACTCTTCTCGACGCCTCCGGCATCAACTGGCTTAAATGCGGTAGCGGGATTTCCTGACACGAGATCTAACTTACACGCATGATTAAAGAGTTGTTTGCACAGTAGCAGTGTTTTATTCGCAACGGTGGGGCGATTGCTCTTTGCCACTTTGTGAATAATTGCTCTTATGTCTCTGGCGTTAACATCTACAACTTTTAATTGACCAATCGTAGGCTTAATCTCTTTTTTATACATTCGCATGGGAATTTCAGGATGTTTCAAGCGAGCGGATGTGCATTTGTACCAATCGTCGAAAAGGTCATTGACAGTTTTGATTGTTTCTTCTTGTTGCCGTTCTCGTTCCGCAAGGGGGTCTATTCCTTGTTTTGCTAATAGTTTGATCCTTGCAGCTTCTGCTTTAGCCTCAACTAAAGGCATTGCAGGGTATATCCCACCATCAAGCATCATTGAGCGGCGTTTACCGTTAACGCTGTATCTTACTTCCCAGTATGCGACGCCCTCAGTTTGCACGCGGAGATACAGCCCATCACCAATTGCTTTGCGTCCTAGTTCCTTGCTCTTTAAAAAAGCCTTAATTTGCTTGTCATTCATACGGTTAAGTCCAAATTGGTGACTAAACTTAAAAATGGCCTATTTTTGGCCATTTTTAGTGGTTTCAAGCGATTTTAGTCACCACTTTAGTCCCACTTTTTCATAAACAATAGCAAACAATGGCGAACATGTAAAAACATAAAACCATGCAAGTGTATGGTTTTATAATGGTTTTTAAACGGTATTAAACCCCTGAAAACACTATTCAACGTTCTGGATCTGCTCGCGCATTTGTTCGATGAGCACTTTGAGCTCGACAGCGGCGGCGGTGATTTCTGTGCTGATGGATTTTGAGGCGAGGGTGTTAGATTCGCGGTTAAATTCCTGCATCATAAAATCTAAGCGACGGCCTTCGCTGCCGCCTTTTTTGAGGATGCGGCGCGCTTCGTTAACATGGGCTTCGAGTCTGTCCATTTCTTCGGCCACATCTTGTTTTTGTGCTAACAGGATCATCTCCTGCTCGATGCGGGCAGGGTCGAGTTCACCTTTGATTTCCGCGAGGCGATTGGTGAGTTTATCACGTTGATATTCCATCACTCTAGGCATGTGTTCGCGCACGATAGCGATTTGCTCTTCGACGCCTTCTAAACGGCTTAACAACATTTCTTTAATCGCTGCACCTTCGCGGCCACGGGCTTCGATAAACTGGTCTATTGCTAAATCGAAAGCCGTTAATAGCTCGGCGCCAATGGCATCCATATCTTGCTCAGAGCTTGAGAGCACTCCTGGCCAGCGCAAAATGTCAGTCAGGCTCACTTCGCCTTGGCCGGCTTCTTGTTTTAACCAGCTGGCGGCGTCGAGCAACTGCTTGGCTAGCCCTTGGTTTAATTTGAGTTCGTTATTGCTGTTGTCGGCTAACTCATAGCGTAAATTGACCTCGACTTTACCGCGGCTTAAACGTTTACGCAGACGGTCGCGCAGTACGGGCTCGAAGCTGCGGAATTGTTCTGGCAGACGTAGGTAAGTTTCGAGGTAACGCTGGTTGACTGAGCGAATTTCCCAAGAGGCGGTGCCCCATTGTGCTTTGTGCTCGATGCGAGCGTAGGCTGTCATGCTTTGGATCATGGGATTGTCCTAATGGTTGAATCGTCATATTGATAGGCGATTATAGAGTCAATGGCTTTAGGATTAAAGGCATACAATATACTGCTAGGGGTTAAGCTAGCATTTAAAGATGGGGAGTTTGTCAGAGAATGGCCCTAGGCATGGCATCCTCAGGCACAAATCCCTATAATATGCAGCCAAAATCGGTCAATGACTCAGAATACAGGAATCTCGCATGCGTCCAAGTAACAGAACGCCAGCACAAACACGTCCCATCACTATCACTCGCCAGTTTACGGCCCACGCCGAAGGTTCTGTGTTAGTGGAGTTTGGCGAAACCAAAGTACTTTGTACCGCCAGTTTTACTGAGGGTGTGCCACGTTTCCTAAAAGGTCAGGGACAAGGCTGGGTGACGGCAGAATACGGTATGTTGCCACGTTCAACCCACAGCCGTATGGACCGTGAAGCGGCTCGCGGCAAGCAATCTGGCCGTACTCAAGAGATCCAACGTCTGATTGGTCGTGCACTGCGTGCTTGCGTCGATATGAAAGCTCTTGGCGAAAACACTATCGTTATCGATTGCGATGTGATCCAAGCCGATGGCGGTACTCGTACCGCGTCTATCACAGGTGCCTGTGTGGCTCTAGTGGATGCGCTGAACTGGGCCCGCGGTAAGGGCATTATCAAGTCTAACCCGCTGAAGTTTTTGATTGCGGCGGTCAGCGTTGGTATCTACAACGGCGAAGCGATCAGCGATCTCGAATATGTGGAAGACAGCGCGGCCGAAACCGATATGAATGTAGTCATGACGGAAACCGGTAAGATTATTGAAATTCAAGGTACGGCCGAAGGTGAGCCATTTAGCCATGAAGAATTGATTGAGCTACTCGGGTTGGCGAAGAATAGTATTCGTGAAATCGTCGATGTGCAGAAAGCCGCATTGAATTAATTGTTGTTGATAAGAAGCCCCGTTATGGGGCTTTTTATTAAATCAATATTGCTATAACCCAATAAAAATACAACGTTAAAGTCGTAAGGAGAGATTGTGAAAGCCTATCAACGAGAGTTTATTGAATTTGCCCTAGAGCGTCAGGTACTGCGATTCGGTGAGTTTACCCTTAAATCGGGCCGTATCAGTCCTTATTTCTTTAATGCGGGTTTATTCAATACAGGACGGGACCTTGCGCGCTTAGGGCGTTTTTACGCTGCGGCGTTAGTGGATTCAGGCATAGAGTACGATCTGTTGTTTGGCCCAGCTTACAAAGGTATTCCGATTGCGACCACGACAGCGGTGGCCTTGTGCGAACACCACGATATCGATATTCCCTACTGCTTTAACCGTAAAGAGAAAAAAGATCACGGTGAAGGCGGCAGCTTAGTCGGTAGCGAGCTTAAAGGTCGTGTGATGTTGGTGGACGATGTGATCACTGCGGGTACGGCAATTCGTGAGTCGATGGAAATCATCGAGACCCATCAGGCGCAGCTGGCTGGCGTATTAATCGCGCTGGATAGACAAGAGAAGGGCAAGGGCGAACTGTCGGCCATCCAAGAGGTTGAGCGTGATTTTGGCTGCGGTATTGTGGCGATCATCAAGCTTGCGGATCTGATCAGCTACTTGTCAGAAAAACCGGGTATGGAAGCGCAATTGGCGGCGGTAAGCCAGTACCGTGAGCAGTATGGCATCGAGGCCTAATGAGGCTTAAGCGGGTTATAAACCGCTAAAACAAAAACGCTGCGATTCAATAAGAATGGCAGCGTTTTTTTATGCCCTGATTAAATCTAACAGCTTATTTGGATTGATTTAAAAACTCGGCACGGGTGGCGGGGTTAGATTTAAAAATGCCCCCTAAGGCGGTGGTCGTGGTGGAGCTGGTGGAGTCCATCACGCCGCGTGATTTGACGCAGTAATGCACCGCATCCATTTTCACTGCTACGTCTTTGGTTTCGAGCAGGGTTTGCAAGGCTACTAACACTTGCTGAGTTAAGCGCTCTTGCACCTGTGGACGCTGGGAGAAGAAACGCACTATGCGGTTAATCTTTGATAAACCTATAATTTTCTTACGAGGAATATAAGCGATCGTCGCTGTGCCATCGATAGTGACTAAGTGATGCTCACAGGTACTGGTCAGGCTGATATCCTGCACGCGCACCATCTCATCGAAACCCATTTTATTATCAATGACAGTGATCTTCGGGAAGTTTTCATAGTCGAGGCCTGAGAAAATCTCATCGACATACATTTTGGCGATGCGGCGTGGAGTATCGGCAAGACTGTCGTCGGAAAGATCCAGTGACATTAGCGTCAGGATTTCCTTCATATGGAATTCAATCTTGTCCTTACGCTCTTCAGGCGTAAACACATTGGGGAGCATGGGGGTTTCAAGTCCGCGTTCTTGTAGGGCGGCTTGTACTTTTACTGCTGCTTCACTTAATGCCATCTTATCCTCCACTACTGCAGTAGCGGCTATCACTGAAAACCTAGCACCCTAAACTGAGTTTGTACAATGGGTGAACTCAGGTACAAATCGACTGGTTCTTATCTGGGTAAGAACAAGGTGGGGGAGAATAGCGCGAATTGCGGATAATTCATACCAAAAAACGCTCACGCTGAAGATGAAAAAGCCGATAGTCCTTATCGATTATCGGCTCATCGGGGCGCCAAAACATCATTATCTTGATGAAGATAATGGTTATTTTAGTGAGTACTAAAGTTTTAAGTTGGTTTTTAAGAAACTCAGCATCTGATCGTAATACTTGGCTCTATGCTCATCGTTATAAAAACCATGGCCTTCGTTATCCATCACCAGTTTTTGATAGGGATAATTATGGGCTTTGAGGGCTTTTTCGAGTGATTCGAGCTGTTCAATCGGCGCTCGCTCATCGTCACCACCGTGCACCAGTAAGAGGTTCGCTTTTAATTTAGCAACGTTCTCTGAGGGAGACATGGCTTTTAGGATGGCTTTGTCTTGGCCGAGTACGTCCTTAAGATAGCTTGTGCCTGAACGTGTTCTAGCGACGTCACCTTCATCAAACATCAACTCTAGATCATAAACACCGGCAAACCCAACCGCGCATTTAAACATATCGGGCGCTAATACGGCGCTTTGTAGTGCGCTATAGCCGCCAAAGCTACCGCCTGCGATACACACCCGTCCCTTATCGGCAAAGCCTTGATCAATCACATATTGAGTTGCATCGATAATGTCGTGCTGAATATCCGATCCCCACTTTTGATAGCCTGCTTGCTCGAAACGCTCGCCATAACCACCTGAACCGCGGAAGTTAACCTGCAACACCGCCATACCATTTTGAGCAAGTAGTTGGTTTTGTGGGTCAAAGCCCCACCAGTCACGAATGCCGTGGGGACCACCATGGGGATTGACGACCAAAGGGAGATTTTTGGCTTCTTTGCCGAAGGGTAAGGTTAAGTAGCCATGGATTTTCTGGCCATCACGGTTGGTGAAACTAATAGGTTTAACCTCCGCCATTTTTTCGGGGTCGAGCCATTTGCGGGCGGCGGCTAGATACTCTAGCTTGAGCTTTTTCGTATCAAACACATAGTAATCACCAGGATTGCGATCGTTAAATGCAATCACCACCAGTTGCTCGCCATTACGGGTTTCGCTGACAATTCGTACTTGATGCCCGGGTAGAGCTGCAATTAAATCCTTAAGTAGTTTGGCGTGGTTGTCGTTATTATCGACAAAGGCATAACTGGGATAGCCATTTTCAAATTCAACGGCATAGAGCTGCTTATTGGTGCCATTGATCCAGAAGTTGCTGGGATCAACCACCTCATCTTGAATGATCTCGGCCTTCTCGCCTGTTTCGAGATTGATGCGATAGACGCCTAAGGTTTCGTTACCCACTCGGCCTGCGGCGTAAATACTATTTTTATTATCAGCAAAAGAGATAGGTGTAAAATCACTTAAGCCAAGGTTAAGTTTATCGGTGTTTATCCATTCGCCATCTTTGCGGTAAAAGACTTTAGTGATGTTTTTGCCATCTTCCCCTGCCACAAAGCGGACTTCACCATCATGGTCAGTCATAAAGCGTGCTCGGCCAATGGGGGAGCCAGTTATGCGTTTACGAACCCCGCTAAAAAGGTCAACGCGGTAGACATCCTGAGGAGTTTCACTCAAGTCTGGGGCACCAGTCCACGGGAGCGCATTGACCAGCATATAGCGTTCATCATCCGGTAGAGGATCCAGAATGAATGCTGTGGCACTTATGGCTGTGTTTTTCTTGATATTTGAGCCTGTCTGTTGCTCGCCGCTGTTATATCCAAATAGATATTTAGGGCGAGAACCATCGGCGTTGACCGCCATTAATTCGCCGTAGTATTGGGGTACATCGGTCCAACCCTTAAGGTATTCTTTGGCCAGTACAATGCGCTCGCTATTGGCCCATTCATAGGTGCCTACCTGTGCGTTACCTGGGAAGCGGATCGCATTCAGCAGTTTTTTGGTTTGAGCATCCAATACTATAAGTACATTTTTCCCCTCAACACTGGTAATTGCACTTAAGTATTTGCCGGTAGGTGAGATCTTGACGTTAGAGTACTCGTTACCGCGACTGAATAATTGGGATTGTGACAGGGCATTTGCCGCCGAGGTTTCGGCCGCGAATGTGCTGAAAGGCATAATAGGCAAGCAAATTACGGCCAATGCAGCAAATGGCAAAGATTTCATCTGACATCCTTGTAATATTATTGTGGTTTTTGTTTTGAAAATGTTTACTTGAGATTAAAACAAAAGAAATACCGATACAAGGCGTGGGGGATAAAAGAAAGGACGGTGATTACCGTCCTTTGTATTGAAAAATCATTAGCTTTGTAACAGCTGATGCTGAATAAAGCGCCACTGTTCATCGAAGTGCTGCGTTGGTTTGAGTTTAAACTCGCTGCGGACAAATTGAGCAATTCGTCCCTCAGCGAAAGCTAACAGCAAATTAGCTAAAATAGCCTCATCTAAATTAAAGCCTTTCCCTTCACGTAGGGTTTTTTCTCGCAGAATTTGCTTGAGTTGAGTTTCAATTTTGGCAAATAGGGTGCTGATACGACTGCGTAGACGCTCGTTTTCACCTAAGAGTGCATCGCCATTGAGTACCCGAGAGATCCCAGGGTTGCGCTCGGCGAAAATCAACAGCAGTTGTAGCACTAATTGGCAACGTCTCATGGTGTCTTTTTCATCGTCCATGATGATATTGATGCGGGAGAGTAATGACTCTTCAATAAATTCAATTAACCCTTCAAACATCCGCGCCTTACTCGGAAAGTGGCGATAGAGGGCCGCTTCCGATACACCGACCTCAGAGGCGAGTTTAGCGGTGGTAATACGTTGTCCTGGGCTGGTTTCTAGCATTTGCGCTAGGCATTGCAGTATGTGTTCACGACGATTAATTTTTGGGCTTACAGCCATTGCAGTATCCTTGCTCAATATCGATGCCGGTTATTTAGTGCCAGAATGGCCAAATCCACCTTCACCACGATCTGAGCTGTCGAACTCATCAACGAGTTTGAATTGTGCTTGTACCACTGGAACAAACACGAGTTGTGCGAGACGATCACCAATTTCTAACGTAAATGGGGTATCGCTGCGGTTCCAGCAAGAAACCATCAAGGGACCTTGATAATCTGAATCGATAAGCCCAACTAGATTGCCGAGTACGATACCGTGCTTATGGCCAAGGCCTGAACGGGGCAGGATCACGGCGGCAAGTCCAGGGTCTGCCACGTGGATGGCGATGCCTGTAGGGATTAACTGAGTCTCACCTGGGGCTATCGTCATTGTGGTATCTATCATGGCGCGAAGATCCATTCCCGCGCTGCCAGGCGTGGCATAGGCGGGCAGGGGAAATTCAGAGCCAATACGGGAATCGAGGATCTTTAATTCAATCGGTGTTTTCATTTATTTTGTTTTTTCTTTCACTATCAACGAAAGTAATTGCCGAGCCAACGTGAGCTTATCGGTAGCAGGCAAATCTTGACTACCCTGCGGCCAGAATACACGCAGGGCATTGGCATCGGCATTAAAGCCAAGGCCAGCAACGGATACATCGTTTGCGGCGATCATATTCAAGTTTTTGCGTTTGAGTTTATCGCGGGCGTAGGTTTCTACATCATGGGTTTCGGCGGCAAATCCCACCACAAAAGGACGGTTTGCCAAGCTTGCGACCGTCGCTAAGATATCAGGATTCCTCACCAGCGCAAGTTGCATTTCTTCGGCGGACTTTTTGATCTTACAGTCCGCAATATCGCTGACGCGATAGTCGGCAACCGCCGCGCAGCCAATGAAAATATCTTTTTTATCAACATTATCCATCACAGCGTCGAGCATGTTTTGCGCGGATTCGACATTGATTCGCGTCACCCCCTCAGGGGTTGCTAAATTTACTGGACCTGAGACCAAGGTCACAGCGGCGCCCATGTCGGCGGCGGCTTTTGCTAAGGCGAATCCCATCTTGCCTGAGCTGTGATTAGAGATATAACGCACCGGATCGATGGCTTCGCGGGTTGGTCCTGCGGTAATGAGCACCGACTGGCCCGCTAGCGGCTGAGTTTCCTGTTCAGCATAGACATCTTTTGTTGCAAAAAAGCGACTGGCTAATTCTGCGATTTCTAACGGTTCGAGCATACGACCAGGGCCTACTTCGCCACAGGCTTGGCTGCCGCTGGCGGGGCCCCACAGGGTATAACCTCGGCCTTGTAAACTCGCTAAATTGGCTTGAGTGGCCGCATTGCGATACATCTGCTGATTCATCGCGGGACACAGGGCTATCGGCGCTTCGGTCGCAAGGCAAGTGGTGGTGATAAGCTCATCCGCCATGCCCGTATTGATACGGGCCAGCAAATTCGCGGTGGCGGGGGCGATAATCATTAAATCCGCCCAGCGCGCGAGCTCGATATGACCCATTGCCGCTTCGGCAGCCGGATCGAGTAAACTTGATGCCACGGGATGGCCTGATAAGGCTTGCAGAGTGAGAGGGGTAATAAATTCCATGGCGCTTTGGCTCATCACCACGCGCACATCAAAGCCGCGTTCTTTTAAGCGGCGCACTAAATCCGCACTTTTGTAGGCCGCTATGCCGCCACCAATACCCAGTAGGACGTTTTTCGTTATCAGGCTCACAGACATCATCCGAGATTGAAATAATGTTGCCAACCATACCACAAAGCGACTAATTGGCGTGACTGTCCCAGTTCAAAAAATCTCGTCCATACTTGTCTAAAGTGAAAATTCGCGCTGACAGGGAGGTCGTATGGCGATTAAGGATTGGCCCGAGGGTGAAGGTCCGCGGGATAAATTATTGGTAAAAGGCGCCGCCCATCTCTCGGATGCAGAATTACTGGCCGTTTTACTGCGAAATGGGCTGAGCGGTTTGAATGCGGTCGACCTTGCACGCTCACTCATTCATGAATTTGGTGGATTAAGAAGCTTACTTTGCGCACCAAAGCATCAGGTGTGTCGACTTCCGGGCGTGGGGCCTGTAAAATACGCCCAGCTTCAAGCCGCGGCTGAATTAGCGAGGCGTGTGGCACAAGAAAACCTGCAGAGAGGTCAGGTTTTGACAAATCCCGATTTAACTCGGGATTATTTAATGAGACAATTAGCTGACCGCTCCTATGAAGTGTTCGCAATTTTGCTGCTGGATAGCCAGCATAGAGTGATTCAATTCGTCGAATTATTCCGCGGAACAATAGATTCAGCTTCGGTGTATCCACGTGAAGTGGTGAGCCTAGTGCTGGAGAAAAAGGCTGCTGCCGTCATAGTGTGTCACAATCATCCGTCTGGTATTGCCGAGCCCAGTCAGGCTGACAGACGAATAACTGAGCGATTAAAAAATGCGTTAGCAACCATAGACGTATCCTTACTGGACCATATGGTTGTTGGTGATCGAGAGATAGTTTCCTTCGCGGAACGAGGCTGGATTAATTAATCTAACGCTTGATCTTACCTCTATGATCGTGTATAAAATGCGCCCTCTTTGTGCCTCGGGCGACGGCCATACGAGGTACATTAATGCTCGAGCGTTAAAATTGTTTTTTGGAGAAGACTGACATGTCAAGAGTATGCCAAGTTACTGGCAAGAAGCCGATGGTTGGTAACAACCGTTCGCACGCAAAAAACGCGACCCGTCGTCGTTTTTTACCTAACCTGCAAAACCACCGTTTCTGGTTAGAAGAAGAAAAACGTTTCGTACAGTTACGTGTATCTACTAAAGGTATCCGTCTGATCGATAAGAAAGGTATTGAAGTTGTTGTTGCTGAACTTCGTGCCCGTGGCGAGAAGGTGTAATAGATCATGGCTAAAGCTAAAGGTAATCGTGAGAAGATCAAATTAGTTTCTACAGCTAAAACTGGTCACTTCTACACAACTGAAAAAAACAAGCGTAACATGCCAGAAAAAATGGAAATCAAAAAATTTGATCCAGTTATTCGTCAGCACGTTATCTACAAAGAAGCAAAAATCAAGTAATCCTTGTTTAGTGTTTCGAGAAAAGCCCCTTATCTAAGGGGCTTTTTTTTGGTCTTTTTTCGGCTTCTCGTCATCAAGTTGAGATAAATCTGTCCCATGCTCGGCAGTGCTACGAAATCGCATTTGGTTAAAAAAATGTGATCATTTATCAAAAATGCAATTTTTTGAAAATATAAGCACTTTATTGTATTAAAACTGCATTTTAATGAGAATAAATTCTTTATTGGTGAATTAAAATGCAATACTATACGCGTGATTTAGTCATTCATTCCTGGTGTGCCATATCGGCTTTGCCAGCTCAAATATGAGG
Organism: Shewanella mangrovisoli; assembly: GCF_019457635.1. Taxonomy (NCBI): domain Bacteria; kingdom Pseudomonadati; phylum Pseudomonadota; class Gammaproteobacteria; order Alteromonadales; family Shewanellaceae; genus Shewanella; species Shewanella mangrovisoli. The sequence goes on along the minus strand of NZ_CP080412.1, from coordinate 4,350,964 downwards.
TGTAAACAACGCGTGCGTACCACTGAACTGGTTGATGGATTTCGTCATTCTGCCCCTTACGTCAATGCCCATAGAGGGAAAACCTTTGTGGTGATGTTGGGTGGCGAGGCTTTAGCACAAAATCAATTTCGCGGCATTTTAAATGACGTGGCCCTGTTGCACAGTTTAGGCATTAAAGTGGTGTTAGTGTATGGTGCGAGGCCGCAAATCGATGCGGCATTGGCAGCCAATGGGATTGAACCCGCCTACCACGAAGGTGTACGTATCACCGATGAAGACTCGCTTAAAGTGATCAAACAGGTCGCTGGCGCATTGCAGTTTGATATCACCGCGCGTTTATCGATGAGCCTCAGTAATACGCCGATGCAAGGCGCGCAAATCAACTTAGTCAGCGGTAACTTTGTGATCGCCCAGCCTCTGGGGGTCGATAATGGCGTGGATTTTTGTTTAAGCGGCAAAGTGCGCCGTATCGATACTCAAGGGCTTAAGCGTCAGCTCGATAACCACTGTATCGTGTTGATGGGGCCGATTGCCGCATCGGTCACTGGCGAAAGCTTTAACCTCACCGCCGAAGAGATTGCCACTCAAGTCGCGATCAAGCTGAAGGCCGACAAGATGATTGGCTTTAGTTCGCAAAACGGCATCCTCGATCGCAATGGCGATGTGATTGCCGAATTAATGCCAAATGACGCGCAAAACATTCTGACTAAGCTTGCTGAGCAAGGTTCGGCCTGTGTGGGCACTATGGCTTTCCTCAAGGCGAGTATTGATGCGTGCCGTAATGGGGTGCCACGTTGTCATTTGGTCAGTTACCTCGATGACGGTGCTTTGCTGCAGGAGTTGTTCTCCCGTGAGGGCATAGGTACGCAAATCGTAACAGAAAGCGCTGAGCGTCTGCGCCGCGCGTCGATTAGCGATATTGGTGGCGTACTAAACTTAATTCGTCCATTGGAAGAACAAGGCATTTTGGTGCGCCGCAGTCGTGAGCAGCTTGAGATTGAGATCGAGCAGTTTATGTTGATTGAGCGTGATGGTTTAGTGATTGGCTGCGCTGCCCTGTATCCCTTCGAGGAAGATAACGCCGGGGAGTTTGCCTGTTTGGTAGTGCACCCAGATTATCGCGATGCAGATAGGGGTAGTTTACTGCTGAAAAACATCATAGGTCAGGCGCGTAGCCGTGGTTATTCCCGTTTGTTTGCCTTGACTACCCGCAGCATTCACTGGTTCTTAGAGCATGGCTTTGTGATTGAAGATGTGGAAGCCTTACCGCAGAAGAAAAAGCAGCTGTATAACTATCAGCGCCGCTCTAAAATTCTCGCCCTCGATCTGTAAGCATTTCACGCTTGATAAGATGCCAGCCTAGCGCTGGCATTTTTGTTGACATAATATGTCTTTGTTGGCAGATTAAGCTTTTCTACCTTAAGGACTGCCCACCATGGTGACTCAGTTTTTCTCCCTCGCGCCTCTGACTCAAACCTCCATTTTAAGCTTTATTATCTTGCTGCTAGGTTTGGCTGGTGTGCTGTGGATGTTGTGGGTTAAACCTATGCCGAAAGTGGCGAAATCGGCGAGCTTAGGTATTTTGTTCGTGATGATTGGCGGATTTTCTTGGGTGTTTTATCAATCCCATAATGCTGAAATCGCGCTAACCGACACAGAGCTAAAACTCGATATTCCCTTCTATAAAGTGCAGTTAGCGCGCTCCGAGCTGCTGGTCGAGCAGGCACGCATTATCGACTTGAAGCAGGAACAGGATTTAACGCCCAGCTTTAAAACCAATGGTATAGGTATGCCAGGGTTTCAACTCGGCTGGTTTAATCTAAAAGGGAAGTGTAAGGCATTTGTGGCTGTGACGGATAAATCCGAGCTAGTGCTAGTGCCAACGAAGCGAGGCTACAATCTGCTTTTGTCTGTGCCCGAGGGCGAAAGGTTTATTACCCAGCTACAAAAATAGCTGTTAAGTACACGCTCACTTAACCACTATTTTTGCAACTGTCGGCTGCGGCGTGATGTTATCGCGCCGTTTTGCGTTTATAGGCCATATCGAATGTGAACACCAACAGGGCGCTCCAGATAAAACCAAAGGTGATGCTCTTCTCGGCATCGAAGGGTTCATTGAATAAGGTTACCGCGAGGATAAACATAATACTCGGGCCGATATATTGGAAAAAGCCGAGCATAGACAATGGAATGCGTACCGCTGCACCGGCAAAACACAATAGTGGAATTGTGGTAACAATCCCCGCCGCCATCAATAACAAATTAAGATGCCAATCGTTGGTGAGCATATTCGCCGTGGCGCTATCTAAAGTCGCGACCAGATAAACCAATGCGACCGGTAGCAGGATAGCGGTTTCGACTAGCAGACCCGATTTTGCATCCACGTTGACCTTTTTACGCAGCAGCGCATACACCCCGAAGGTGCCCGCCAAGGCGAGGGAAACAATGGGGATTGAACCGAATGAAATCAACTGAATAAGCACGCCAGCACTCGCCAGCGCGACGGCAAACCATTGCAACTTGCGTAATCTTTCACCTAAAAACAGCATGCCGAGCAGCACATTCAGTAGGGGGTTAATAAAGTAACCCAAGCTGGCATCGAGCATATGATCGTTATTCACGGCCCAGATAAAAATCAACCAGTTGGCGGCAATCAGCAGGGAGGTGATGGTGAGCACGAGTAACTGCTTTGGCTGTTTAAACAGTTGGCGCAGCTTTCCAAAGCCACCGATAAACAGCATGATGATCACCATAAACACAAATGACCAGATCACCCGATGCAGTAAAATTTCGGTCGCCGAAACATGGTGGAGTAGTTTGAAATATAAGGGCGCAAATCCCCACATACAGTAAGCACTGACGGCGAGTAGGATCCCTTTGCGGTATTCAGTATCAGGCATGAGACATCTTCGAAGGACAACAGGACGGCGATTGTAGGAGGCTATGGGAATTGACTCAAGGTGTGTGCGGTCGCCTTTTTCGTTACAGGATGTCTCTAATAACCTGTGCTCAGCAAAAAGCAGAGGGAAACACCTGAATAATCAAGGTGTTTTCCTTTAACTTATCGATGATGAATGCGGTAAAAAATTTCTAAAAAACGATGTGTGACAACGGACTAGCCAACCATATAAGTGCCAGTGCCGAAGGCGATATGGGTTCCTTGCTCGTTGTGAAGCTCCATGCGACACACTGAGACGCGATTGCCGGCACGGATCACGCTGCCCGTGCCAGTGAAAACCTGTCCACGTCCAGGACGCAGATAATCGACGCGCATATCGATAGTGCCTAAGGTCTGCAACCGTTGTTGTAACTCCTCCACAGTCCAATCATCACGACTAGCGACCAGTCCTGCAAAGGCGGTGAGCCCTCCGACCACATCGAGTACAGTGGCGGTGACCCCACCGTGGAGAATTTGTTGGTGAATATTGCCAATGAGTTCTGGCTTCATATTAATCACCACTTCGACGCCATCTATGTCGTAGCGTTTGATATCTAGACCCAATAAATTATGAAACGGCACGTGTTGATCAAATACTTCGGCAACACGTTTGAGTACTTCGGCTTGAATTGGGTTTGTCATGCTGTTCGTCCTTGTAGGCTGTAGGGCTTCTTAGAATAGGGTTGAAGCGTGCGCAATGGCGTTCGACTTAGAGCAATTAATCTACAGCCAAGCCTATGCCTAATGCAACTTAAGCCTTTGTGCGGGCAAATCGTTTTAGGTGTTGCAATGAGCCCTGGAGCAGGCTAAGCCTACCCCTAGTTGTTAGCGTGAGTCAGTTTGGGAAAGATGGCGCAAGACAGGAGCGATTCTGTCCTTTAGAATAGGCGCCCTTACTTTTTAGCTAGAAGATCCATGGAAACTCAGTTACTCGACATACATGATGATCCGCTGTCGCAACGCCTAGCGCAGGTGTTTGGTTACCGTGACTTTAGGGACGGTCAGCGCGAGGTTATCGAACGTGTATGCAGTGGTGAGGACTGCCTTGTGATCATGCCCACTGGCGGCGGTAAGAGCCTGTGTTACCAGTTGCCCGCACTGCTGATGCCTGGCATCACCATCGTGGTATCACCGCTGATTTCATTAATGAAAGATCAGGTCGACAGCCTATTGCAGACGGGTGTCAATGCCGCCTATTTAAACTCCTCGCAGCCGCGGGAGCAGAGTGTAGAGGTGCTGAGGCAGTTGCATCGAGGCGAGCTAAAACTGCTATATGTGTCTCCTGAGCGGTTACTTACTGGCGATTTTATCGAGCGCATGCGCTCACTGCCGTTATCAATGTTTGCCATCGATGAGGCGCACTGCATCAGTCAATGGGGACATGATTTTCGTCCCGAATATGCCGCTCTTGGTCAGTTAAAGCAGCTCTTTCCCCATGTGCCCATGATGGCGCTCACCGCCACAGCGGATCAGGCGACGCGGCAAAATATTTGCGAGCGCCTAGGGATTAATCCATTTAGGTTACTATCGAGTTTCGATCGACCCAATATCCGCTATACGGTTGCCGAAAAACTCAATGCCGCGAATCAATTACGACAGTTTTTACTGCAACAAAATGGCAGTAGCGGCATTGTCTATTGCAGCAGTCGTCGCCGTGTGGATGAGGTGGCAGAAAGACTCACCCTGCAAGGGTTTCATGCTAAGGCATACCATGCGGGCATGACGCCACAGGAGCGTGGCGAAGTGCAGGATAGCTTCCTTAAAGATCAAATTGATATCGTCGTTGCCACCGTGGCCTTTGGCATGGGGATTAACAAATCTAACGTGCGCTTTGTGGTGCATTACGATATCCCTAAGAGCATCGAAGCCTATTATCAAGAAACTGGCCGAGCGGGGCGCGATGGACTCGAGGCCGAAGCCTTTATGCTGTTCGATCCTGCCGATATTGGGCGGGTGCGCCATCTTATCGAGCAGTCGGAGCCAGGGCCGCAGCAACAGGTGGATTTCCATAAGCTCACTACCATGGCTGCATTTGCAGAGGCACAAACCTGTCGTCGCCAAGTGTTGCTGCATTACTTCGATGAGAGCGCGTTAGAGCCCTGCGGTAACTGTGATATTTGTCTCGACCCGCCTAAACGTTATAACGGCACCGAGGATGCGCAGAAGGTGCTATCTTGCATCTATCGTCTTGGGCAGCGCTTTGGTATCAATCACTTGATTGAAGTCTTGCGTGGCTCCAAGGGCGCTGCGATTGTGGATAGAGGGCACGATAAACTCAGCACTTGGGGCATAGGCAAAGACAAAAGCCATGAATATTGGTTGAGCGTGATCCGTCAGCTGATTCACTTAGGGCTTGCGAGCCAAGATATTACGCGGGGCTCGTCCATCACCTTAAACCCTTCGGCAAGGCCGATCCTTAAGGGCGAGGTGGCGCTAATGTTGGCAGAGCCACGGATTCAACTGACCAACATTAAGCGCAAAGTCACTCAATCGCGGGCACCGCTGAATTACGACCGCAAACTGTTTGCGAGGCTAAAAGCCCTACGTCGTACTATTGCCGAGGAGCAGGATGTGCCGCCCTATCTGGTGTTTAACGATGCGACCCTAGCGGAAATGGCGGCCATGATGCCCACCAGTCCCGGTGAAATGCTGGCGGTTAACGGCGTTGGTGAGCGCAAACTCAGCCGATTTGGCGACGATTTCCTCGATGAAATTGCCGCCTATTTAGCGGGGGAATAATCGCTTTGTGGGTCGCTCCCCTTGAGTTTACCTAATTGATTGATGCTCGCGCGTTTAACCAAAGAATCCAAAGTATCAAACTGTTGCATCACCGCAACGCCAATATTCACCTTGCTTGTTCCTTGTAAGGTTTGGATGGTGGGGGTGATTTGATCGACGACTTTCTGTGCGCCCACGGCAGAGGTATAAGGTAGCACTATGACTATCTCATCTATCGAATAGCGTAATAGTTTGTCCTGCTCACGTAGCTTGTCTTGTAACTTATCCATTAGCGCGGGCAGATCGACTTGGCGAATTTGGCTGGCATTGAGCAGCAACAGCGACAATGGATAATCGCCTTGCTTAGCGCTGTGAAGTGTCAACTCGAGTAGTTGCTGTGGTGGCAGATTTTGGCTGTCTGATCCAGCTGATGGTGCACGATTATTTTGTTTATCAATGAAATACCAAATGGCACCGCCCAAGAAGGCCATGGCGACTAAAAATAACGTGCTATAGGCCCAATCGATATTGAGCTCTTTCAGTACCGAGTTGTGAGTTGGCTGATTCTCCTTGCTCGCCAGTTGTAGTCCTTGCTGATTTAATCTGGCCTTAAATTGCAGGATACGGGTGTTATTCATCGACTCGTTAGCAAGTTCTGTCGCATCGAAACGTTTTTGCAAATACTCGTAGGCAAGTTTGTAGTTGTCGTGGGTTTGATAATAATCGCTCAAAATGCCATAAAACCATTTTAGATCAGAGTATTGCTTTAATGACTCTCCCTGTTCTATGGCGGAATTCATAAGGGCTAACGCTGCTTCATCTCGATGTTGAGCAAACCGGATTTGTGCCAATAAACGGGTGGAGCGCATCATAGCTGCCCGTTGGTTTTGCAGCTTAAAAGTGTTCATGGCAATGGAGATGTATTCTTCGGCAGTGTCCATTCGTCCCTTGTCGAGGGCGATTGAAGCCAAAACGGCATAACTATAGGCCAGTTCTAAGGGAGAGCCGATTTCAGGTAACAAGGCTTTTGCCTGTTTCTCCAGTTGGTCGCTGTATTCTCTATCTTGATTATCTAACGCGAGACGCGATGCGTTTAGTAGTAACACATGCCGTGCCTTCCCCTTAGCATCGGGACTGTTGAGTGCCAGATTGGTGTAATACATGGCTTGGGGTAAATCATGGGTTGCGTAGAGCAAACTGCCCATAGCGGCATAGACATAGGCCTGCGGTGGCCACACCCAATTTTGTGTCTGGGTATGAATATCGGGATAAATGTCGATAGCGATGCGTAAATCTTCGATGGCGGAGGAGAAGTTATCCGTGTTGGTATCCAGTTGCCCCCTTAACCGCAGTGCATCGATTAAGGCTTGAGGTTGCTGATAGCGTCTCGCGAGGGTAATCGCGGAATCGAGCAAAGGTAAGGCATCTTGGACATTATCATAATTGAGATAGGCATCGGCCTGACAATTCAAAAAGTAGGGACGTGCCTGATCGAGTTTTAGCTGTTTGGCACTGGCCTCGCCCATCTGAGCAAGGTTGATTGCCGCTTCATTTTCCCCTAATTGCAACAAGTTTTGGCACTTGAGCATACTGAGGCGAAGCCTATCAATATCACTAGAGTTATCAGCGGTTTGTTGTTTCTCTAGTGTGCTAATTTGCGTCAAAGCCTTGGTCGGATACTGATAAATCAGTTCTGCAAGTGCATCGAGTTGGTCGTTAGCACTGACCCCAAAAGGGAATAGCCATAACAACAGGCTAAGCGCTAAGACGCGAAAATCCATTTTTTGCTCCATACCATGCATTAATTCTAATATCCGTAACCGCGGGCGAGGATTATAACGTGTCTCAAGGCTTTTTTGCATAAAAAATGATTTTTTTGTTCAAATTTTGACTTGAGCCATTTTGTGGATTTTTCTCTACTGACAAGGGATTAACGAGAGTCTTGTCGAGTGAATATGGGTAAATTTTGCTATTTTGCAGCAAATAACTCGAAGAACATGAAAAAAATTGGGGTTGACACACTTAAGCAAGCGAGTTAAATATTAACCGTCCTTATTTTGAGTCAATAGAATAAATATTTAATTTAAATGAATAGAATTAGCAGCAAACTCGACCTCCTCCTTCTCTCTCTCGCGCCACAAACGCGGAGGTCTTAGTGTTGCTCGCTCGATAGATAGGCAAAACACTCATAAACCCCGCACCAATGTTGCGGGGTTTTTTGTATCTGAATACGGCAAAAGTTAAATAATGAACGGTGACGTTCCATGGAGAAGCGAGATGTCTAACAGAGTAATTATATTTGATACCACCTTACGTGATGGCGAGCAGGCGTTAGCGGCAAGCCTGTCGGTCAAAGAAAAGTTACAGATCGCCATGGCGTTGGAACGTCTCGGTGTGGATGTAATGGAAGTCGGGTTTCCCGTGTCTTCCCCCGGTGATTTTGAGTCGGTGCAGACCATTGCCCGTACCATCAAAAATAGCCGTGTGTGCGCCTTATCCCGCGCTTTGGAAAAAGATATCGATGCCGCCGCCCAAGCATTATCGGTTGCCGAACAGTTCCGTATTCATACCTTTATCTCCACCTCGACTATCCATGTGGAGAGCAAGTTAAAGCGCTCATTCGAGCAAGTGTTGGAGATGGCGGTGGGCGCGGTGAAATATGCCCGCAGGTTTACCGATGACGTGGAGTTTTCCTGCGAAGATGCGGGACGCACACCAATCGACAACCTGTGCCGTATGGTAGAAGCGGCGATTCACGCGGGCGCTCGTACCATCAATATCCCCGATACTGTGGGTTACACAGTGCCAAGCGAGTTTGGGGGCATTATTCAAACCCTGTTTAATCGCGTACCGAATATCGACCAAGCCATTATCTCGGTTCACTGCCATGACGACTTAGGCATGTCGGTCGCCAATTCTATCACCGCCGTACAGCATGGTGCTCGACAAATCGAATGTACCATGAACGGTATTGGTGAACGTGCAGGTAACTGCTCCCTAGAAGAAATCGCCATGATCTTAGCGACACGTAAGAATCTGTTGGGAGTTGAAACTGGGATCAATGCCAAGGAGATCCACCGCACGTCGAATCTGGTCAGCCAGTTATGCAATATGCCTATTCAGTCGAATAAGGCGATTGTGGGCGCGAATGCCTTTACCCACTCTTCGGGGATTCACCAAGATGGTATGTTAAAGGCACAAAACACCTATGAAATCATGACGCCAGAGAGCATCGGCCTAAACCGTAACAACCTGAATATGACCTCGCGCTCAGGCCGTCATGTGATTAAGCATCGCATGGAGGAAATGGGCTACTGCGAGCAGGATTTCAATCTGGATGCCCTGTACGAACAGTTTTTACATTTGGCCGATAAAAAGGGCCAAGTCTTCGATTACGACTTAGAAGCCTTAGCCTTTATGGAAGCTCAAGCGGCGGAAGATAACTTCTATCAATTACAACAGTTAGTGGTGCAGTCCGACTCCACCGAAGGTGTTGCCACGGCTACGGTGCGCATCGATGTCGGCGGTGAAATTAAAACCGAAGCCGCGACCGGTAATGGCCCCGTCGATGCCGCCTATAACGCCATTGCCCGTGCGACGGACCGTCGTATCGATATCATCAGCTACAAATTGGGTGCTAAGGGCGAGGGGCAAAATGCCCTGGGCCAGGTCGACATTACCGCGGTTTACCATGAACAAAATTTCCACGGTGTTGGGTTAGCGACCGACGTGGTTGAGGCATCAGCCCGTGCGTTAGTGCACGTGATGAACCTGACTTGCCGTGCCGATAAGGTCGCAGATTACAAACAGAATATGCATAAAAACAGAGAGCTGGGCGGCGTATAACCCAAGCAATATCGAGCATAAAGTTTTCACATTGAAGGAGTGAGCGGGCGTATGAGTTATCAAATTGCAGTATTAGCCGGGGATGGTATTGGGCCAGAAGTGATGGCCGAGGCGCGTAAGGTGTTAAAGGCGGTTGAGGCACGTTTTGGTCTTAATATTGAATACACTGAATATGATGTCGGTGGTATCGCTATCGACAATCATGGCTGTCCATTGCCTGAGGCAACACTGAAAGGTTGTGAAGCGGCCGATGCCATTCTATTCGGTTCAGTCGGTGGTCCTAAATGGGAAAAACTGCCGCCCAATGAACAGCCAGAGCGTGGTGCATTATTGCCATTACGTGGTCACTTCGAACTGTTTTGTAACCTGCGCCCGGCAAAATTGCATGATGGTTTAGAGCATATGTCACCGCTGCGCAGCGATATTTCTGCTCGAGGTTTCGATGTTCTTTGCGTGCGTGAGTTAACGGGTGGGATCTATTTTGGTAAGCCTAAGGGGCGCCAAGGTGAAGGTGAGAGCGAAGAAGCCTTCGATACCATGCGTTACAGCCGCCGCGAGATTGCCCGTATTGCGCGTATTGCCTTTGAAGCCGCCCGCGGCCGTCGTAAAAAAGTCACTTCGGTCGACAAGGCAAACGTCTTAGCTTGCTCGGTACTGTGGCGCCAAGTGGTAGAAGAAGTGGCGGTGGACTTCCCTGATGTTGAACTGGAACACATCTATATCGACAACGCGACCATGCAGTTGCTGCGCCGCCCCGATGAGTTTGACGTCATGCTGTGCTCTAACCTGTTTGGCGATATTTTATCGGATGAAATCGCTATGCTGACCGGCTCCATGGGCTTGTTGTCTTCGGCGAGTATGAATAGCACAGGCTTTGGTTTGTTTGAACCTGCTGGTGGCAGTGCGCCGGATATCGCGGGTAAGGGCATCGCTAACCCGATTGCACAAATTCTGTCGGCTGCACTGATGCTACGCCACAGCTTAAAGCAAGAAGAGGCGGCAAGTGCGATTGAACGTGCCGTGAGTAAGGCGCTGAATTCTGGCTATTTAACCGGTGAGCTATTAAGTAGCGACCAACGCCATAAGGCCAAATCGACAGTCGAAATGGGCGACTTTATCGCCGATGCAGTTAAGGCAGGTGTGTAATGACGAGTCCTTCAACATCAAACGCTCCGAAAACCCTGTATCAAAAAGTGTGGGATGCCCACGTTGTGGCAATCCCAGAGGGCGAAGCGCCGATCATTTATGTCGACAGACATTTGGTTCACGAAGTGACATCGCCCCAAGCCTTTAGTGGCTTAAAAGTGGCTGGGCGTAAGTTACGCGCTCCAGAGAAAACCTTCGCGACCATGGATCACAACACTTCGACGCGCAGTGCTAGCCTAGATGCTTTAAGCCCTATGGCACGCACTCAGGTCGAGACCTTGGCGCAAAACTGCAAAGACTTCGGCGTGCGCTTATATGACATTCACCATCCTAATCAAGGCATTGTGCATGTGATGGGACCTGAGCTTGGCATTACCTTACCCGGCACTGTGATTGTGTGTGGTGATTCCCATACGGCGACTCATGGTGCCTTTGGCGCCTTGGCTTTCGGTATTGGCACTTCCGAGGTGGAGCATGTGCTGGCGACGCAAACCCTGCGACAATTAAAAGCCAAGACCATGAAAATCGAAGTCCGTGGTCAGGTCACCGATGGCGTCACCGCTAAAGATATCGTATTGGCGATTATCGGTAAGATTGGTATGGATGGCGGCACTGGCTATGTGGTTGAGTTTTGCGGCAAGGCCATTGAAGCGCTGTCGATGGAAGGGCGCATGACAGTCTGCAATATGGCGATTGAAATGGGCGCTAAGGCGGGCATGGTCGCGCCGGATCAAACCACTTTCGATTACCTAGAAGGCCGTGAGTTTGCACCAAAGGGTGAAGATTGGGCGCAAGCTGTCGCCGCCTGGAAGGCGCTGAAAACCGATGTTGGCGCTGAGTTTGATGCCACCGTCGTGTTAGATGCGGCCGATATCGCGCCGCAGCTGACTTGGGGCACTAACCCTGGACAAGTGGTTGCCATCGATGCGCCTGTGCCGAATCCTGCCGATGAGGCAAATCCGACGATTCGCGCTAGCATGGAAAAAGCGCTGGACTATATCGGCTTAACCGCAGGCACGCCGATGACAGACGTCGCGATTAACAAAGTCTTTATTGGTTCTTGCACTAACTCGCGGATTGAAGATTTACGCAGCGCGGCGAAACAGGCGCAAGGACGTAAAGTGGCTTCGGGCGTTACGGCAATCGTAGTACCGGGTTCTGGCCAAGTGAAGGCACAGGCCGAGGCCGAAGGGCTAGATAAAATCTTTATCGAGGCCGGATTCGAATGGCGTTTACCGGGATGCTCTATGTGTTTGGCGATGAACGACGACAGATTAGAAGCGGGCGATCGCTGCGCCTCGACCAGTAACCGTAACTTCGAGGGGCGCCAAGGTCGTGGTAGCCGTACCCATTTGGTGAGTCCAGCGATGGCGGCAGCGGCGGCGATTGCTGGGCATTTTGTCGATATCCGTAAACCTTACTAACCGTAATCCCAAGAGGAGAAGTTAATGCAACCTTTTACTAGCCATACCGGGCTTGCGGTCATGATCGACAGCGCCAATATCGATACCGATCAAATTATCCCGAAGCAATTTTTATCTAAGGTGACACGGGATGGATTCGGTGTGCACTTATTCCACGACTGGCGTTATCTCGATGATGCCGGGGATGTGCCCAATCCTGATTTTACTCTAAACAAACCTCGCTATAGCGGTGCGTCGATTCTGCTGGCACAGGAAAACTTTGGCTGTGGCTCCAGCCGTGAACACGCACCATGGGCGCTGGCGGATTTTGGCCTGCGCGCCATTATTGCCCCGAGCTTTGCCGATATTTTTTATGGAAACTCCATCAATAACGGTTTGTTGCCGGTGAAGCTGAGCGCGAATGAAGTGCGTCAGTTAATGGATGAGGTGGCGAGCGAAGAAGGCGCACAAATCACCGTGGACTTAACGACTTGTAAAGTGACATCGCCTTCGGGAGCTGAGTTTAGCTTTACGTTGGCCGAGTCGGCGCGGCATAAATTGCTGAATGGTTTAGATGCCATTGGCTTGACCTTATCCCACGGGGCGCAGATAGGCGAGTACGAATCACAAATCCCAAGCTGGCGATGCTAAGCATTCGGCGAACACTTGTACCTTAATGGAAGTTAATCTTAAACGCCTAGTTCGAAAACTAGGCGTTTTTATTATCTACGCTTAAGCGCTTAAGTCTAATTTATTGTATTTATTGATTTAAAGTGAAGGCATTCTTTCCTGTCTCGCACTCAAAATGAGCGGTAGTGATTTATGCTGAATTTTAATAGGTAAAATAGCTTACAAGTGTTTATAGGTTTTACGTCTATTAATACATTGTTTTTAAATTGATTTAATTGTATGCGCAGTCACTTGAAAAATGTTTTCAGCAAATGATGCTTCGCGTTTTCACTTATTATTCTTGTTTTAAAAGTGATTTATCTCACTAAAAATATTGAATGTCTTTTGATGGCTAGTTTTTTTGTCTGTTTTATTCCCGCTTGTTGCAAACATCTTCTGCATCGGTAAACTCCCTCGCATTCAATATGGAGTGTTTGCTCTATTTTGTGTGAACGCCATTGTGACCAAGTTACTGGCACAGATAACAATAATATTTTCTGAGAATAACAATGCAAAAACGTCTTCTGACTTTGGCTGTGACTGCGGCCTTATTAAGCACAACGACTCAAGTCCATGCAGCGGGTTTCCAACTGGCTGAATACTCAGCGACGGGCTTAGGCCGCGCCTTCGCCGGTGAAGCCGCAATTGCCGATAACGCTTCAGTTCAAGGCCGCAACCCAGCAATGCTGACCTATTTAGAAGGCCGTCAGCTGTCTGCGGGTGGTATCTATGTGATGCCTAACGTGGATGTTAAAGGTGATGTGAGCTTAAGCTCACCATTACTGGGCCCAAACCCCGTTGAAATGAAAGGCGGCGATGCCTTAGATGTGGCCGATGATGCATTAGTGCCTAACTTCTATTATTCCAACCAGTTAAATGACCAATGGACTTGGGGTCTGGCGGTTAACTCTAACTATGGTCTGTCAACCGAGTTACCTAAAACCCACGCTGCGGCGATTTTCGGTAATAAAACTGCGGTGACTACTGTTGAGTTTAACCCTAACATCGCTTACCGCGTAAATGATGCTATCAGCGTAGGTGGTGGTGTACGTATCGTTTACGGTGAAGGTGAAATCGGTGCCTCGTTACCGGGTTGGGTCGATGGCATTAAGCCCGCATTACCAGCACAAGTGTCTGCCATGCTACCGCCGGGTGGTACTGAGCTGAAAAGCATGAAAGGCGACGACATTGGCTACGGCTGGCAATTAGGCTCGAGCTGGCAGATTAATCCTGCACACCGTGTCGGTCTGGCCTATCACAGCGGCGTAAAGCTTGATTTAGAAGGTCATGCATCAGGTGTGATTTACGATGGCGGCCAAAATCTGTCGATTGAAGGTTACATTCCGCTCGAACTGCCTGCATTTGCCGAGCTGTCGTCTTATCACCAATTAACCGATAACTGGGCAATGCATGCCAGCGTTAACTGGACCGATTGGAGTGTATTCGATCAGCTAGTGGCTTACTTCCCTGGCGAAGTTAAACCAAAGGGTGACTTAGAGTCTGACTTAGTCAAAGAAGAGCACTTTGAAGATAACTGGCGCTTTGCCTTAGGTACCACCTATCAAGTCAGCAATGAATGGTTAGTACGCGCGGGTGTGGCCTTAGATAAAACGGCGGCCACTAATGAATGGCGTACTACGACTATCCCTGACTCAGACCGTCTGTGGTTCTCTGTTGGTGCGGGCTATCAGGCGACTAAAAACCTGAATGTTGATTTTGCACTGACCTATATCCGTGCCACGGGTGATGCGCCAATCAACGAACAGCAAAATCTGCTTAACCTAGCCACAGTGAGCTTCAACGGTGAAGCGAGTGGTGATGTTTGGTTAGCCGGTATCCAAATGAGCTACAAGATGTAATCATCTAGTTGATGAAAAAGCCCTGAATCTTCAGGGCTTTTTTGTGCCTAAATAACGTGGCTTGATGCGCATTTGCCAGATGTTGGCTAGTCATGGCCGCCAATTGCGAATATATTCAGAGCATAATCAATGAGTCATTAAGAATCTGCCGATTTGAATATGGCAGAGGACAAATAGGATAGTCGTGTGCAGAAAAAATACGTAGTGGCGTTAGACCAAGGCACAACCAGCTCAAGGGCGATTGTGTTTGACCACGATGCCAATATTGTTAACGTCTCGCAGCGGGAGTTTACTCAGCTTTATCCAAACCCCGGCTGGGTGGAGCATGATCCCATGGAGATCTGGGCGAGCCAAAGTTCGGTGTTGATCGAATCCCTTGCCAGAGCGGGTATTCACAGCGATGAAGTGGCGGCCATTGGGATCACCAATCAGCGCGAAACCACCATTATCTGGGAAAAGGCCACAGGTAAACCCGTCTACAATGCCATTGTGTGGCAGTGTCGTCGCAGCTCAGAGATCTGTGAGCAACTCAAGGCCCAAGGCTTAGAAGATTATGTGCGAGAGAATACGGGACTCCTGCTCGACCCTTATTTTTCAGGCACTAAGATCAAATGGATCCTCGATAATGTGCCGGATGCGCGTGCGAAAGCCAAACGAGGCGAACTCTTATTCGGCACGGTCGATACTTGGTTGCTGTGGAAACTCACCGAAGGCAAAGTGCATGTGACCGACCCCACCAATGCCGCTCGCACGCTGCTGTTTAATATCCATAGTTTGAGTTGGGATACTAAACTGCTCGAGGCGCTCGATATTCCTGCGGCCATGCTGCCCGAAGTGAAACCCTCCTGCAGTGTCTATGGCACAACCCGTATTGCCGGTGAGGGCAGCGAAATTCCACTCGCGGGGATCGCGGGCGACCAACAGGCGGCGCTCTTTGGCCAGCTTTGTGTCGAGCCGGGAATGGCTAAAAATACTTATGGCACTGGCTGCTTTTTATTAATGAATACAGGCAATAAAGCCGTATGTTCATCCCATGGGTTATTAACCACAGTGGCGGTAGGTGCTCAAGGTGAAGTGAATTATGCCCTTGAAGGTTCAGTGTTTATGGGCGGCGCGACTATTCAATGGTTGCGGGATGAGCTGGGGCTTATCCGCGATGCTAGCGATACCGAATATTTTGCCTCTAAAGTCGCGGATACTAATGGGGTATATTTGGTGCCTGCCTTTGTCGGGCTTGGCGCTCCCTATTGGGATCCTAATGCCCGTGGCGCACTGTTTGGGTTAACGCGTGGCGCTAATCGCAATCATATTATCCGCGCGGCATTGGAGTCGATTGCCTACCAGAGTAAAGATTTACTCGATGCCATGATTAAGGACAGTGGTGAGCGGCTTAAATCCCTTAAGGTGGATGGCGGCGCGGTTGCTAATGACTTCCTCATGCAATTTCAAGCGGATATCACCGACGTTGAAGTCTTAAGACCGAGAGTGTGTGAGACAACAGCGCTTGGCGCAGCCTTTTTAGCGGGACTGGCAGTTGGCTTTTGGACATCAGTGATCGAACTTGAGCATAAGGCCTGTATCGATAAACACTTCAAACCGAATATTGATGCGAGTCAAAGGGAGCGGTTATATGCGGGCTGGCAAGATGCGGTGGCCAGAACTCGTTCTTAGTTTCTTTTAGGCTTTAAACACATAAGGCGCGCCCTCAGGTTGCGCCTTATTTACTAACGGCCAGCACGTTAAACTTCGATATCGATGATGTGCTTACTGGGCGATTGCGCTGTGTCAGCTAAATCGTCAGTGACTTCGAGCACCACACCCTCTTTTAAATCCTGCTGTTTGTCCGATGCGCGGCGTTTTTTATTGCGACTGGCGTTGTCGTTTTTGCGTCTTTCTCTGACTTTCACATCTAAGGTGGGCGGTAATTGCGACTGCGGGGTTTCATGGCTATCGGGCGCATTGGCGGTCGCACCGCTCACCTGATCGACGACCCGCTTGGGGGTAAATACGGGTTTTGCTGGCTGTGCCAGCATAGCGTAAAGACTGTCCAATCCACTCATAGCGCCTCCTTAATTGATGACCTCTTAGCTGCTTATCGGCCGGAGTTGCTTAATATTTAGACTATACGCCGATTTAAGCCTGTACGCGACACTCCTTTACTGTTCTGACTGTGGCCAATATCTGTGCTGGGCTTTGGTGGCTAATTCAAGTTTGCCAGGATGTGCCTCGTGTTGGCAGCTCAGGCGAATACCTTGTGCTAGCTCAGTGGCGGTGAGTTTATCCAGATCATAATCATTGGGGCTGGGCGGTTGCTCGACAAACCTGAGTTTACACAGGCCACAACGTCCGCCACCGCCGCATTGGGTTCTCAATCTTTCACGCCCTCGATTAATGCTCTCTAAATAAGTGCCATTGAGATCGGTGAATTCGGCGAGCGGCTGAGCGTCTTGAGTAAAAAGCGCCAGTTTTCCTATGGCGGTTTTGCGCCTCAAGAATGGCAGGGATAACTGACCTTGATGGAATTTATGCCCAAGGATGTAAATCCCCGAAAGACCTAAAAACAGCGCCGCAATGCTGACAACTTGTACCAATAAGTGATTAAAACCAATGCCATTATCGGGAGCATAATCCATAAAATGCAGCATAAAGAGCAGATCCTTGAGATCCGATTGGCGATTTTGGTGGGCAAGAACCGCACCCGAAGCCGTATCGATATAAATTCGCGTTCCGACTTCATCTGCGGCTGTCAGCATGGCAACTGGGCCACTGGCATCGAATGGTGTTTCGCGGGTGAGGATTTGCGGTGCGCTGAGTTCACCTGAGCCCGAGTAGCTCTGTTTGGCAATCGCGACTATCTCAGCATCGTTCAAGGATAGCGGCTTGAGTGATTCCGCCCAAAACCAGCGAGTTTGCTGAGTTGTAGTGAGCGCATACACGGCGCGTTCGAGCACAGAGGTTAGCTTAAGTTCGATAATGCCTTCTGCTTGATATTGTTGCAGTAGGTTTTCCGTGGGGGCGAGTGCAGTAGCGGGACTCGCGGTTTTATGAGTAGTGCGATATGGGTTAGCGTCCAAAAACCTCTCGTCAATTAGGTTAAAGGTGAGTCCTGTCACGACCCAAATCAATAATTGCAGGCCAACGATAAGTCCGAGCCACTTATGTAAGGTTTGCTGCAGTAAGTTGATGGAATGCTTGCTGCCAACGTTGCTGGTATGGCTCAGAGTCGAGAAGCTCATACAGCCTCCTCTGGGTTTTGGTTTCGAAAACTGATATAGGTCAAGGCGATACCAAAGAGTGCGGTCAACAGGGCGAGGCTAGTCATTAGCGTAAGTAACGGATTATGCACATTCTCCCGCGTCTCGTAGTCCATAATATGCAGCATCCACATCACATCGAAGAGTCGCCAATAATCATGGCGCGCGCTGACCACTTGTCCAGTGACTGCCGAGATATAGAGTGTCGAATGCATGGCATCGTCTAACGTCAGTTGCCAAACCGGGAGCACGCGGGCAGGGATTTCACTCGGAGCGTTCTGCTCAATGAATGTCGAGCCGATAAATTTAGCCTGACCCGTATAGACTCGCTGCGCAGCCTCGAGCGCCTGCTGTTTATCGAGCAGCGGTAATACTTCTCCCGTCTCACTGCTAAAGCGCTGCAATTTTCCCGCGATATTGGCGCGATAGTAGAGTGCTCCTTGATTCGCGTACAAACTGATATCCGTCGCGTCGGGATGTGCTTTGATAAAGTCAGTAAAACTGAAGGCGGGCGAATCCACTTGGTACATAGCCGTGTTTGCTTTGTTTACCAGTGGCTTACCGCGAATAAATTCGATATCCATCCACACCATATAAGCGCCGGTGGCTAGCCAAAACAGCAATTGAATGGCGGTTATCAATGCAAACCACTTGTGGCAGGTACGGATCTGAGTCGCTGTCATAACGTTATTCTTTGAGTTTATCCCGCGGGAGTTTTGATCTTCCTCGCAATCGTGAAATAAAAGCCTTCCTAAATTGCAGAATAAATCCGCAATCAAAAATAATATTTCAGCGATTTATGCTAGAAATTGACGCTCTATAAGCTTATGCGAATGTAAAAAATGAGTCTATTTTGTTGTGCTTTGTGAGTCTAGCGTGATTTGTCTAACGGGAAAATCCCACATTTAGCGAAACGTTATGGCAAATATTGCATTGCAACTGCCTGAAAGCAAAAGGCTGCTGCTTTTTTGTTCGCATTTTATTCCTGCGCTTTCCATCGTTTAGCTGATTTTTCGCTGATCTTTTTGTCAAAACTTTGTCGCTAAGTTATGGGCTCAACATGCTGCTAACCCGCTTGCCGACTGGCTTTATAAAAGGATCCCATCCCTTGACAATGCTTGTCTACTATCCCTAAACTTAGCATTTGTGGGAAATAGTGGATATTTGTGGATCAAAAATCAAAGGATAGGATGAATTAGCGTGTTTCGTGGAGCCAGTGCTATCAACTTAGATACAAAGGGACGGATCGCTATTCCAGTGCGATACCGCGAACCTTTGCAGCTAGAGCACCAAGGCCGCATCGTCATCACAGTCGATATTCAATCTGCGTGTTTACTCCTTTATCCCATCCACGAGTGGGAATTGATCGAAGCTAAGTTACTCAAGCTTTCAGATACCGACAAAACCCAACGATCCCTTAAGCGCATGTTGCTGGGTTATGCCCATGAGGTCGAACTCGACGGCAACGGGCGCATATTACTGCCACCGCCGCTAAGGCAATACGCCAATTTAGATAAGCGCATCATGCTGGTGGGACAGTTAAACAAGTTTGAGCTGTGGGATGAGCAAGTTTGGCTGCAGCAAATTGATGAGTGTCAGGAAACGATTCGAAGCGAGGAGCTCGCGAATAACGAGCGTCTGGCGGATTTTTCACTCTAACGAGTCGCATAACTAAATAAGAAGAGAGTAATGAGTCAAGAATTTGCCCATTTATCCGTTCTGCTCGAAGAAACGGTCGGCGGTTTGAACATCAAAGACGATGGCATCTATATCGATGGCACGTTCGGCCGCGGTGGTCATTCAAGACAAGTACTGCAAAGACTGGGTGAAAACGGACGTCTGATTGCGATCGATCGTGACCCTCAGGCCATTGAAGCTGCAAAACAATTCGCCGATGATCCCCGTTTTCAAATCGTACATGGTGGTTTTGGCCAGCTAGCCGATTACGTCGAAGAGCTTGGTCTCGTTGGCAAGATTGATGGCGTGTTACTCGACTTAGGTGTGTCTTCACCGCAGCTCGATGATGCCGAACGTGGTTTTAGCTTTTTGCGTGATGGCCCGCTCGATATGCGCATGGATAACAGCCAAGGCGAAACGGCGGCCCAGTGGTTAGCGCGCGCCGAAATTGAAGATATGGCGTGGGTATTTAAAACCTATGGCGAAGAGAAAAATGCTCGCCATATTGCCCGTTGTATTGCGGCTGACCGCGATAAAACCCCGTTTTTACGTACCAAAGATTTAGCCGATTTGATTGCGCGGATCACTAAAAATAAAGAGCGTAACAAACACCCTGCAACCCGGGTGTTTCAGGCGATCCGTATCTATATCAACAGTGAATTAGATCAAATTGATCAAGCGCTTGAAGGTGCATTAACTGTACTCGCGCCACAGGGACGTTTATCGATTATCAGCTTCCACTCTCTGGAAGATCGCATCGTAAAACGTTTTATTCGTCGCCATAGCCAAGGTGAGAGCGTGCCCCACGGTCTGCCAATCACCGAAGATCAAATTAACAAGTCGCGTAAATTGCGCGCCATAGGTAAGGCGATTATGCCTTCCGATGAGGAAATTGAACGCAATGCCAGAGCGCGCAGCTCAGTGTTACGCATTGCCGAGCGATTAGATTACTAGAGGGCAAACAAAGTGAGTAAGCCCTCATTAAATCTGCCACGGATTGTGTTAAACGACCTGTGGCAACACAAATGGATCTTGTTACTCGCACTGCTCGTGCTCAGTAATGCTGTGGCTGTGGTGTATACCAGCCATGTGAGCCGTAAGCTCACCACCCAATGGGATCAGCTACTGCAGGAGCGTGACAGATTAGATATCGAGTGGCGCAATTTATTATTGGAAGAGCAATCCCAGACCGAGCATAGCCGGATCACGCGGATTGCATCAAAGGATCTCAACATGAGTCGACCCTTACCCAGCGAAGAAGTTGTGGTAAAGGTGCCGTGAACATAGGGAAGATATGACTAGGCAAGCAAAAACCAAACAGGCCAGCAAAAAGCAAAAGCCACAACTGATCCACTGGCGTTTATACGTCGTGGTTGGCTTTGTATTTGCGATGTTTTCGAGCCTTGTGGGTCGTGCTGCTTATATTCAAATTATCGAGCCCGATAAGCTGCGTCACGAGAGCGACATGCGTACCTTGCGTACTACCAGTCGTGAGGTGCAGCGTGGCTTAATCACCGACCGTAACGGCGATATGCTGGCAGTGAGTGTGCCGGTGCGTGCCGTGTGGGCCGACCCTAAACAAGTCAATGATAACAATGGTTTTACCGATATGCGCCGCTGGCAAGCGTTGGCGGACGTATTGCACGAACCCGTGGAAGATGTGCTCGAAAAGGTGCGTAGCAATCCAACCAAACGTTTTACCTACCTGAAACGCCAAGTCACGCCTGCGGTGGCAGACTACATCACTCAGCTTAAATTGCCTGGGGTGTTTTTAAAGTCCGAGTCACGCCGCTACTATCCCGGTGGTGAGATTACCGCCCAGCTAATCGGCATTACCAATATCGACGATGTCGGTATTGAAGGGGTCGAAAACGCCTACAACAGTTGGCTTACTGGTACACCATCTAAACAAAAAGTGCGCAAATCCCGCGATGGTCATGTAGTTGAGCGCCTCGATATCGTTCAGGAAGGCGAGAGTCCGAATGATCTTGTGCTGAGTATCGACCAGCGTATTCAACAACTTGCCTACCGTGAGTTAAAGCGCACTACTGAGATGAACCAAGCGACCTCTGGCTCGATTGTGGTGCTCGATATCCACACTGGTGAAGTCTTGGCTATGGTGAATACGCCATCCTACAACCCCAACTCGCGCGACAATCTGCAAACCTTCAGAATGCGTAACCGCGCCATGACGGATACCTTTGAGCCAGGCTCGACCATTAAACCTTTTGTGGTTGCTGCGGCGTTAGAAGCGGGCACGGTTAAATCGACCGATGTGATCCCAACGTCACCTGGCTGGATGCGTTTAGGCGGCCGTCAAGTTCGTGATGCAACTAACTATGGCGATATGACACTGGCACGTATTCTGGCGAAATCCAGTAACGTGGGGATCAGTAAACTCGCCCTGTCGATTCCTGTGCAGCAGTTATTAGGCACCTATCAATCCATGGGCTTAGGCAGCTTCTCGGGGATTAACCTCACGGGTGAGAGCGCAGGTTTGATCCAAGACCGCCACCGTTGGTCTGATTTCGAACGCGCGACTTTATCTTTCGGCTATGGCCTAACGGCGACCACGCTGCAACTGGCGCGGATGTACGCCACTTTAGGCAATGGCGGCACGTTATATCCAGTATCGATTTTAAAACTGAAAAAGCCGCCCGAAGGTGAGCGAGTGATCTCACAAGAGGTCGCTCACGATGTGCTGCAAATGATGGTGGGCGTAACCGAAAAAGGTGGCACAGGTACGCTGGCGCATATCGATGGTTATCCCGTTGCGGGTAAGTCGGGCACCAGCCGTAAGGCGGTAGCCGGCGGTTATGGTGATGATTATGTTGCGTTATTTGCTGGCGTCGCGCCCGTCAATAATCCCAAACTCGCGATTGTTGTCGTAGTGAACGAGCCGAAAGGCGATCTCTATTATGGTGGTTCAGTGGCAGGGCCGGCATTCGCGAAGGTGATGTCAGGCGCACTGCAAATGTTAAATGTCGAACCCATTTCCGATAAAGAGCAGGTGCAATTGGCGGGACTCGCCGGGAGAACTGAATGATGTTGTTAAGGGATCTATTAGCGCCTTGGTTCCCCTACGCGGGCGAACAAACCTTCTTAGATTTGACTTTAGATAGCCGCGCAATACGTCGCGGCGATGTGTTTTTAGCGCTGCCTGGGCATAAGGTCGATGGTCGTCAATTTATCGATAAGGCCTTAGCTCAAGGTGCGACTGCGGTATTAGTGCATACGGATAGCATTGAAGAGCAGGGCAAAGTTATTGCGACTGAGCAAGGCGTGCAGATTTATTTTTATCAGTTAGCTAAGCAAGTGTCTGCGGTCGCCGCAGTGCGCTATCCCGTTGTCCAGGGCCAGTCTATGGGCATTGTGGGAATTACCGGCACCAACGGCAAAACCTCGACCAGTCAGCTCTGCGCGCAATTAGTGACGCTACTTGAGGGTAAAGCGGCGGTGATGGGCACGCTCGGTAATGGTCTGTGGGGCGAGTTAGTCGATAGCGGTAATACCACCGCCGATGCCATTACCCTGATGCGCCAACTGCATGAGTTTGCAGATAAAGGTGTTAATACCTGCGCGATGGAAGTCTCAAGTCATGGTTTAGTGCAAGGTCGAGTCGATGCCGTGCCCTTCGATGTGGCGGTATTCACTAACTTGACCCGTGATCATTTGGACTACCACGGCGATATGGAAAACTATGCCGCGGCCAAGCAAATGCTGTTTCGCTTTGACGCTTTGCGCCACGGTTTAGTAAATCTTGATGATCCCGTTGGCGCTGCTTGGTTATCCGAGCTGGCAAATGCTCCCGCGAAGATGTGGGGCTTTAGCATTGAAGCGCATACCGAGGCGGCGTTTTACACTAAGAATGCCCAATTTAACGATCAAGGCGTGCAGGCGACATTAGTCTGGCCCGAGGGCGAAATTGACATTCGCTCTCCTTTATTAGGCGCCTTTAACCTCTCGAATTTACTCGCTGCTTTATCCGCCTTGTATTTACAGGGCATGGATATGCGTGCACTGGCTGCCAAGGTGCCTTATTTGTTGCCCGTGGCTGGCCGCATGGAACGTTTCACCACCGCTGATAACATCACCTTAGTCGTCGATTATGCCCATACCCCGGATGCGATTGAGCAGGCGCTTAATGCCCTGCGTCGTCACTGCGCGGGCGAGTTGTGGTGCGTGTTTGGCTGTGGCGGCGACCGTGATAAGGGCAAACGTCCGCTGATGGGGCAAGCGGCGGAGCAATTTGCCGATCGCATTATGGTGACTAGCGATAATGCCCGTAGCGAAGATCCTAATCAAATTATTACCGATATTATCCAAGGGCTGACTCACCCAGAGCGAGCGCTGACCGAAGTTGACCGTGTGGCTGCGATTAAAAGCGTCGTTGTACAGGCTAAACCTGGGGATGTGATTCTGCTTGCGGGCAAAGGCCATGAAACTTACCAAGAGGCGGCAGGTGTGCGTCATGACTATGATGAGCGCGCCCTGGCACGTCAGTTATCGGAGCAAAGCCAATGATCCCAATTTCCCTCGAGGCGCTGAGCCAACACTTAAGTGCGCATCGAGTCGGTGACGATGTCACCATCCAAGCATTAAGCAGCGATAGCCGTAAAATCGGCCCTGCGACCCTGTTTGTCGCCTTAAAGGGCGAGCGTTTCGACGGCCATGATTTTGCGGCCACGGCAATTGAAAATGGTGCCGTAGCACTAATGGTTGAACGTCAATTGGCCTTCGATGTGCCACAGCTTATTGTTGCCGATTGCCAAAAGGCCATGGGCGCGATTGGCGCTTATGTACGTGACCAAGTGGACCCCATTTGTGTGGCCTTAACTGGCTCCAATGGCAAAACCAGCGTGAAAGAAATGATCGCCACAATTTTATCGGCGAAGCATCAAGTGCTTTACACCGCCGGTAATTTTAATAATGAAATCGGTGTGCCACTCACTTTGCTGCGTTTAACGCCTGAGGATAAATACGGGGTGTTTGAGCTTGGCGCTAACCATAAAGGTGAGATTGATTACACCTCGAGTTTGGTGCGTCCTCACGTAGCCTTAGTCAATAACGTTGGCAGCGCCCACTTAGAAGGCTTTGGTTCACAGGCGGGGGTCGCCCAGGCCAAATCGGAAATCTACAACCATCTGCAACCCGGTGGCACGGCGATTATCAATGCCGATGATGCCTTTGCCGATGTGATGCGGGTGAAAGCGAAACAATATAAGCAGTTAAGCTTCTCCCAACAGGAGGGCGCGGCTAAACGTCAAATCGATGTGATTGCCACTGGCCACAAAGCCAATAGCGAAGGTTGCTATCGCTTTATCCTCAATTACGCGGGAGAGTCCTGCGAAGTGACTCTGCCCCTCGCGGGTCGTCACCAGGTTAGCAACGCGCTAGCTGCTGCAAGTGTTTGTATTGCTTTGGGATTGAGCCTGAAGGAAATCGCCGAGGGCTTGAGCCAGTTGACCCCTGTTAAGGGACGTATGCAACCCACTCAATTAGGACGCGTTCGCTTAATCGATGATAGCTATAACGCCAATCCGGTATCAGTGGGGGCGGCTATCGCTTGGTTAAAGGAAATTTCTGAAAATCGCTGTTTGGTACTGGGAGATTTGGGCGAATTAGGCGACAATGCGCCCCTTTTACACGCTGAATTGGGACAGCTGGCTAAGCAACAGGGCATTGATGCTCTGTTCTGTACCGGCACCTTAACTCAGCACACTAGCCAAGCTTTCGGGGCGGAGCACCATGACAGCGTGGCGACGTTAGTAGAAAAACTCATAAAACACATCAACCAGTTGCCGGGACAGGTGACGGTTTTAGTTAAAGGTTCACGTAGTGCCGCGATGGAGCGGGTCGTGGATGGCCTAACAGTAGCCTTCGGGCGTGGGGAGTTAGTGTAGATGCTGGTGTATCTGGCCGAGTATTTAACCCGTTTTCATACTGGGTTTAACGTATTTTCCTATGTGACATTTCGAGCCATTTTAGGCTTGTTAACCGCATTAATGTTTAGTTTATGGTGGGGTCCTAAACTGATTGAGCGTTTGCAATTAATGCAGATTGGCCAAGTTGTGCGTAACGACGGGCCAGAGTCGCATTTCAGTAAGCGTGGTACGCCGACTATGGGCGGTCTGATGATCTTAGGCGCCATTTTTATCAGTGTGCTGTTGTGGGGCGATCTCGGTAGCCGTTATGTGTGGGTGATGCTGTTTGTATTGGGCAGCTTCGGCATGATCGGTTTTATTGATGATTACCGCAAAGTCGTGCGTAAAGATACTAAGGGACTGATCGCGCGTTGGAAGTATATTCTGCAATCCTTAGCGGCGTTGATCATTGCTTTCTTCCTCTATACCACAGCGTCTAACCCTGGTGAAACCCAGTTAGTCGTGCCTTTCTTTAAGGATGTGATGCCACAGCTTGGCGCTGTGTTTATCGTATTGGCCTATTTTACTATCGTGGGTTCGAGCAACGCGGTGAACCTAACCGATGGTCTCGACGGTTTGGCGATTATGCCAACGGTGATGGTGGCCGCGGCATTCGCCTTGATTGCCTATCTGTCTGGCCATGCTCAATTTGCTAACTACCTGCACATTCCGCATTTACCCGGTTCGGGTGAGCTAGTGATCGTCTGTACTGCGATTGTGGGCGCAGGCTTAGGCTTTTTATGGTTTAACACTTATCCAGCACAGGTCTTCATGGGTGATGTGGGCTCGCTGTCTTTAGGCGCTGCCTTAGGCGCGATTGCGGTACTGGTTCGCCAAGAGATCCTATTAGTGATTATGGGCGGTGTGTTTGTGATGGAAACTGTGTCTGTGATCCTGCAGGTTGGTTCTTACAAGTTACGTGGCCAGCGTATTTTCCGCATGGCGCCTATCCATCACCACTATGAATTGAAAGGTTGGCCTGAGCCACGCGTGATTGTCCGCTTTTGGATTATCTCGATTTTCTTAGTGTTACTCGGCTTAGCCACGTTGAAGTTAAGGTAATCGCCCATGCAAAGTCAGTATTCACACATAGTGTTAGGTTTGGGGGCAACCGGGCTCTCGGTAGTGCGCTATTTGTGTGGAAAAGGCATTACGCCCTTGGTGATGGATAGTCGTCGCCAACCTCCCGGTGCGGACACCCTTGCCAGCGCATTCCCTGAGGTGCAGCTGATTGCTGGCGGATTCGATTGCCGTTACTTAGTGCAAGCAAAGCAAATCATTATCAGCCCAGGCATTGCGATTGATACACCTGAGGTGCGCGCTGCACTGGATATGGGGATTGAAGTCATTGGCGATGTGGAGCTATTTGCCCGTGAGATTGCCGACCGTAAACCTTGTGTGATTGGGATTACTGGCTCAAACGGCAAGTCGACCGTCACCACCTTAGTGGGTGAAATGCTGCGTGAAGCAGGCATGGCGGTGGCTGTGGGTGGCAACATTGGCATTCCGGCGCTCGATCTGCTTACGGAAAATGCCGATATTTTTGTGCTTGAGTTATCGAGCTTCCAGCTCGAAACCACCCATAGCTTGAATTGCGTGGCGTCGACCTGTTTGAACGTGACCGAAGATCATATGGACAGATACAGCGATATGGATGCCTATCGTAAGGCCAAGCTGCGTCTGTACCATCAAAGCCGCTCGATCATCTTTAACCGTGATGATGCGCTGACTATCCCGACTGAGCCGATGAACCAAAACAGCTTTGGTTTAGCGCCGCCAGAGGGCGATGAGTGGGGCATTTGTGATAGCAAGATTTACCACGGTCACAGTGAAATTATGCCGATCACCGAAGTATCGCTGATTGGTAGTCATAACCATGCCAACTTACTCGCTGCCATGGCGCTGGTGTATGCCGTGGGCGTTGATAAGCAAGTCATGGCTAAAGTGGCTCGTACCTTTACAGGTCTTTCTCACCGCTGTGAAGTGGTCGGTGTGAAAGCGGGCGTGACCTATGTGAACGATTCGAAGGCGACCAATGTTGGCGCCACCGTCGCGGCGCTCGATGGGTTAAGCGATCACTTAGGTGACATTATTTTGATTGCCGGTGGTGATGGTAAGGGCGCGGATTTCAGCCCGCTAGTCGAGCCGTTAACGAAAGTGACACACCTCATCACCTTAGGTCGCGATGGTAATAAGATAGCTGCATTGAAGGAAGGGGCCATCAAGGTGGACTCTATGGCTGCTGCAGTGGCTAAGGCCGCCGAGTTAGCCACCTCGGGCGATATCGTACTCCTATCGCCAGCCTGTGCGAGCCTAGATATGTACAGCAATTTTATGGCTCGTGGGGATGATTTTAGAAGCCAAGTGGAGCAACTCGATGGCGAGTGATGCAAGACAGCTCAGCCTGTTTGGGCGAGTGCTGAACGCACTGCCTAACTGGCAACGTGATAACGAGGTGCCGGGCGTGCAATTGTACGACCGGGCTTTGCTCACGGCCGTGCTGTCTTTGATTGGCTTTGGTTTTGTCATGGTTATGTCGGCCTCTATGCCTGAGGCGCAAACGCTGACGGGCAATCCCTTCCACTTTATGACTCGCCATGTGGGTTATCTGTTGGGATGCTTAGTGATTGCCGCTTTTGTGCTGAGGGTCGAGATGCAAACTTGGCAGCGGATGAGCCCCATCATGTTGCTAGGCGTATTTTTGATGTTGCTGGCGGTGCTGGTTGTCGGTACCACAGTCAACGGTGCGACCCGTTGGTTATCCATAGGTCCCATTCGTATTCAGGTGGCCGAGGTCGCTAAGTTTGCGTTCTCTGTGTATATGGCGGGTTATCTGGTACGTCGGCATCAGGAAGTGCGTGAAAATGCGAAGGGCTTCTATAAGCCGATTGCGGTATTTGCGATCTACGCGATTTTGATTTTGATGCAGCCCGACTTAGGTACCGTGGTGGTGTTATTCGTCGGTACTGTGGGGCTGTTGTTCCTCGCGGGGGCGCGTCTGCTGGACTTCTTCGCGCTGATTTTTGCCGGGGTGTTGGCTTTCGTGGCGCTGGTTCTGCTCGAGCCATACCGTATGCGCCGCGTGACCTCGTTTTTAGATCCTTGGCAAGATCCGTTCGGTAGTGGCTATCAGTTAACGCAATCGCTGATGGCCTATGGTCGGGGCGATTGGTTTGGTCAGGGCCTAGGTAACAGTATTCAGAAGTTGGAGTACCTCCCCGAGGCGCATACCGACTTTATCTTTGCCGTGATCGGTGAAGAGTTAGGTTTTATCGGCATTATCGCAGTGTTATCTGTGCTGCTGTTTGTGGCATTGAGGGCCATTCGCCTCGGCAATTTATGTTTGGCGATGGACAAAGCCTTTGAAGGTTATCTGGCCTATGCCATCGGGATTTGGATCTGTTTCCAGACCGTCGTTAATGTGGGCGCAAGCATTGGTATGTTACCTACTAAAGGGTTAACACTGCCCTTTGTGAGTTACGGCGGTAGTAGTCTATGGGTCATGACGGCGGCGGCAATGACATTGCTGCGCATCGATTATGAGCGGCGCATGAGTTTAGTTCAGGCCGTGCAAGGGAGATTGAAGTAATGACCGACGCGGGTAAACGTATTTTAATCATGGCAGGCGGCACAGGCGGGCATGTGTTCCCGGCGCTCGCGGTGGCAAAATATTTAGCGCAGCAAGGTTGGCAAGTGCGTTGGTTAGGTACCGCCGACCGTATGGAGGCGCGTTTAGTGCCCCAGTACGGTTTTGATATCGACTTTATCGATATTAAAGGCGTGCGTGGTAATGGCTTAGTGCGTAAGTTAGCAGCCCCATTTAAAGTACTTCGCTCGATTTTACAGGCTAAGGCTGTCATTGCTGAATTTAAGCCCGATGTGGTGTTGGGCATGGGCGGATTTGCCAGTGGCCCGGGCGGCGTGGCGGCGAAATTGGCGGGCGTGCCCTTAGTGCTGCATGAGCAAAATGCCATTCCGGGAATGACCAACAAGTTACTCTCGCGAATTGCCAATCAAGTACTGTGCGCCTTTAAAAATACCTTCACTCAGGTGAAGGCCAAGGTGGTGGGTAACCCCATTCGTCGCGAGCTTATTGCTTTAGGTGCCGAGCCTAAGCAAGCCGCGGATGATGCTTTAAAAGTCTTAGTGGTGGGCGGCAGTTTAGGCGCCAAAGTCTTTAACGACTTAATGCCTGAAGTGGTTGCCGCGCTGAGTAAGCAGCAGTCGATTACGGTTTGGCATCAAGTGGGTAAGGATAATCTGACGGGCGTTAAGTCGGCTTATCAACAGCAAGGACAAGAGGGCGGCGTTAACGTTGCCGAATTTATTGATGACATGGAAGCCGCCTATCGCTGGGCGGATGTGGTATTGTGCCGTGCCGGCGCGCTGACGGTATCCGAGTTAGCGGCGGTGGGACTACCAAGTATTCTGGTGCCTTATCCCCATGCCGTGGATGATCATCAGACCCGTAACGCCCAAGTATTGGTTGAGGCTGGCGCTGCTTTCCTATTGCCGCAGGCCATTTTGGACGTGAATAAGCTGGTGAGTAAATTACAGTTACTCGCCAATGACAGAGCAGAATTAGCTCAAATGGGCCAAAGAGCAAGAGATGTTGCCGTGTTGGATGCGACCGAGCAGGTGGCCCAAGTGTGTATTGCTCTCGCCGAGAAAGGATAGGTATGACTAAGACAGAAAGATACTTACAGCTAAGAAGTATGATCCCAGAAATGCGCCGGATTAAGCGTATTCATTTCGTCGGCATTGGCGGCGCGGGCATGGGCGGGATCGCTGAAGTATTAGTAAACGAAGGTTATGTCGTCAGTGGTTCAGACATAGCGCAAAACGCCGTGACTGACAGACTCTGCCTGCTAGGTGCGAAAATTCATATTGGCCATGGCGCCGATAACGTGCAACAAGCCGATGTAGTAGTGGTCTCGACCGCGATTAATCCTGAGAACCCAGAGATTATTGCGGCGAAGGAATTGCGTATTCCTATCGTGCGCCGCGCCGAGATGTTGGCGGAATTAATGCGTTATCGTCATGGTGTGGCGATTGCGGGGACTCACGGTAAAACCACGACCACCAGTTTGATTGCCAGTTTGTATGGTCAAGCGGGTCGCGATCCGACCTTTGTGATCGGTGGCTTGCTGAACAGCGCAGGCACTAATGCCCGCTTAGGCACGAGTCGTTATCTTATCGCCGAAGCCGACGAGAGTGATGCCAGCTTCCTGCACCTGCAACCTATGGTCAGCGTGGTGACGAATATTGAAGCCGACCATATGGACACCTACGGCGGTGACTTTGAAAAGCTCAAATCGACCTTTGTGGACTTTCTGCATAACCTGCCGTTCTATGGTGTGGCGGTAGTGTGTATCGACGATGCAGTGGTGCGCGAGATTATGCCGCGTATTGGTCGCCATATGATCACCTATGGCTTCAGTGACGATGCCGACGTGCAGGCGCTGAACTTCCATCAGCAGGGTCACCAATGCCGCTTTACCGTCAGACGTAAAGGCAAAGAAGATTTAGATCTGCTGCTTAACCTGCCGGGTCAGCACAATGTATTAAATGCGCTCGCGGCGATTGCCGTGGCGACAGAAGATGAAATCGATGATAACGCCATCATTCAAGCCTTGGCTGAATTCCAGGGTATTGGCCGTCGTTTCCAACACTTAGGTAAGTTCGCAACGCCAAAGGGCGAAGTGATGTTAGTGGACGACTATGGTCATCATCCCAGCGAAGTGGCGGCGACCATTAAAGCGGCGCGTGCAGGCTGGCCAGACAAACGCTTAGTCATGGCCTATCAGCCACACAGATACACTCGTACCCGTGACTTGTACGAAGACTTTATTGAAGTGTTATCTCAAGTGGATTGCTTGTTGTTACTCGAGGTGTATAGCGCGGGTGAAACGCCGATCCCCGGTGCCGATGGCCGTGCACTGTGTCGCTCGATTCGCTTGCGCGGACAGTTAGATCCCATCTTTATCGCCAGCCCAGATCAGTTAGCCGAAGTGCTACCCGATGTGTTGCAGGAGGGGGATTTATTGTTGACCCAAGGTGCGGGTAATATAGGCGCCCTGTCGCGCCAGCTAGCCGCCTCTGAATTGGGCTTTAGCGCTGCCGCGACAACCGAGGTAAAACCTTGATGTATTGCGGAACAACTCGGGTTTAAAGGAAATTTTGACCCGAGGCTTTAGCTCTATATAATGGCCGATTTTCTGTGGTTTTTAGTAGTGTCGTTGAAAGGTGGAAACAAACGTGTCTTGGAGTGATAAGAGGCGACACTGGTGGGCGAGGATGTCACGGGTTAATTGGTACCTGTGGAGCGGAATTGGTTTTTTATGGCTAGTCATTGGGAGTTTTGTTTTTGGTGGCTACCAACTGCATAAGTTTTTAAATGATGCCAGCACGCTGCCCATTGAGGCTGTGGCCATCAAAGGTGAACGGACTTACACCACAGATAGAGATATACAAATTGCACTACAGGATTTAATGCAGCGGAGTTTTTTCAGCGCAGACATCACTTTAGTGCAACAGGCCTTAGAAGCCTTACCTTGGGTGTATCGCGCGTCAGTGAGGCGTGAATGGCCAGCGAAACTCAGGGTGTATTTACAGGAGCAACAACCGGTCGCCCATTGGAATGGTACCGCTTGGCTCAATGTGCATGGTGAAGTGTTTGAAGCGCCATCGCATCCTGAGCTAGAGCATCTGCCTTATTTATCTGGGCCAGATGATATGGGGACCGAAGTGTTAACCGCCTACGCGCAGGTTAACTCGCTACTGAAGATTAATGGCTTTACCTTGGCCAATTTGAGTTTAACGCCACGTCATGCGTGGCACGCGACACTGGGTAACGGTATTGTTTTAGACCTAGGTCGAGAAGATAAAATGGCAAGGATACAAAGGTTTATCACTGTTTATCCGTTACTGGCGAAACAAGATAAACCGATTGCCAGAGTGGATTTGCGCTACGACACAGGGTTGGCCGTAGGCTGGGGCGATGCACAAACAAGAGAGCCGATAATTAATGACCAAAAACCAAGATAGAAATCTGATCGTCGGATTGGACATAGGAACCTCTAAAGTCGCAGTGATCATAGGCGAAGTTCTGCCCGATGGCGAAATCAGCATAGTCGGCCTTGGTAACCACCCTTCAAGGGGCATGGATAAGGGTGGCGTTAACGATTTAGACTCCATCGTGCGCAGTGTGCAACGCGCGCTCGATCAAGCGGAATTAATGGCAGACTGCCAAGTATCATCGGTTTACCTGAGCATCTCCGGTAAACATATCGCCTGCCAAAACGAAAATGGCATGGTGTCGATTAACGATGAAGAAGTGACACAGGAAGACGTCGACAACGTGATCCACACCGCGCGCTCGGTGAAGATCCCGACCGAACGTCGCATTCTGCATGTGTTACCACAGGAATATGCGATTGACGTACAAGACGGCATTCGCAGCCCTATCGGCATGTCAGGCATGCGGATGGAAGCCAAGGTACACATAGTGACCTGCGCCAACGATATGGCGAAGAACATCACTAAGAGTGTTGAACGCTGTGGCTTGAAGGTCGATGACTTAGTGTTCTCCGGCATTGCGTCGGCGGATGCGGTATTAACCTTCGATGAAAAAGACTTAGGTGTGTGTATCGTCGATATCGGCGGTGGCACGACGGATATCGCAGTGTACACCAATGGTGCGCTGCGTCACTGCGCGGTTGTGCCGGTTGCGGGCAACCAAGTGACCAATGATATCGCGAAGATTTTCCGCACACCTTCGTCACATGCTGAACAAATTAAAGTGCAGTTCGCCTGTGCGCGCAGCTCCATGGTGAGCCGCGAAGACAGTATCGAAGTGCCTTCTGTCGGTGGTCGTCCATCGCGTAGCATGTCACGCCATACTTTGGCCGAAGTGGTTGAGCCGAGATATCAAGAGCTGTTTGAGTTAGTGCTCAAGGAGCTGAAAGACAGTGGTTTAGAAGATCAAATCGCCGCAGGTATCGTGCTCACAGGCGGTACTGCTTCGATCCAAGGCGTGGTGGACATCGCGGAGGCAACCTTTGGGATGCCGGTTCGCGTCGCCTCACCATTGCCGATTAAAGGGTTATACGAATACGTGGATCAGTCTATTTACTCCACTGGGGTTGGATTGCTTCATTACGGTGCAAGACGGGTGCTTGAGCGTCAATTCGAGCGTCCTGAGCGTCAAGGGGTTACCAGTGCTTGGAATCGGGTCCAAAGCTGGTTTAAGGGTGAATTTTAATAACGCAGGCAACACGGAGATCAGACAATGTTTGAGATCATGGACACTCACTCAGACGACGCGGTGATTAAAGTCATCGGCGTTGGCGGCGGCGGCGGTAATGCTGTCGAACATATGGTCAAACACAACATTGAAGGTGTTGAGTTTGTCGTTACCAACACAGACGCACAGGCGCTACGTAAATCAGGCGCTGGCTCAACGATTCAATTAGGTCGCGATGTCACTAAAGGTCTTGGCGCTGGCGCCAACCCAGAAGTGGGTCGTGCCGCAGCGGAAGAAGACCGCGAAAACATTCGTGCAGCGATCAAAGGCTCAGACATGATCTTTATCGCAGCCGGTATGGGCGGTGGTACGGGTACAGGTGCTGCGCCAGTCGTTGCTCAAATCGCTCGCGAAGAAGGCATCTTAACGGTTGCTGTCGTGACTAAGCCTTTCCCTTTCGAAGGCAAGAAGCGTATGGCTTATGCTGAGCAAGGTATTAGCGAACTGGCCAAGCACGTGGATTCGTTAATCACTATCCCTAACGAAAAATTATTAAAAGTATTGGGCCGTGGTACGTCATTACTCGATGCGTTTGCCGCAGCGAATAACGTGTTACTCGGTGCAGTACAAGGTATTGCCGAGCTTATCACTCGTCCTGGTCTGATTAACGTCGACTTTGCGGACGTGAAAACCGTTATGTCCGAAATGGGTAATGCCATGATGGGTACCGGTGTTGCGCGTGGTGAAGACCGTGCGGAAGAAGCGGCCGAAGCGGCAGTTGCCAGCCCATTATTAGAAGACATCGACTTAGCCGGTGCCCGTGGTGTGTTAGTTAACATTACCGCAGGTATGGACATGAGCATCGAAGAATTCGAAACCGTGGGTAACCATGTTAAAGCTTACGCTTCTGACAACGCGACAGTGGTTGTAGGTGCGGTGATCGACCCTGAAATGAGCGACGAGCTACGTGTTACCGTGGTTGCTACTGGTATCGGTGCTGAAAAGCGTCCTGATATTCAACTGGTTTCTAAGCCAGCACCACGTCCAGAGCCAGTGGTTGTGGAACCAAAAGTCGAAGCCTATGTCGAAGAAGCAACTCATGTGAGCTATGCGGCGCCAAAGGGTAACGTGTTACCTGCTACGCCCGCACCGGCTCCAGCGCCAGCACCTTCAACAAAGCATGAATTGGATTACTTAGATATCCCAGCGTTTTTGCGTAAGCAAGCTGACTAAAACAGGTATTTGAGTCCAGCGTGTCGGGTGGTGCCTTGCTCTGCGAGGCTGTACCACCCAATGACTACATTTGTATGACATGGTCAACTTATGTTACCATGTAGCACCTATGTGGTCGTTTTGCCGCCGCTGTGTGTGCAAATATTAGGCTTAATTATAGAAATCTAAACGGGTAACTGAATGATATTTCAAAGAACTGTTCAAAAAATGGTGAAGGCTACTGGAGTCGGTTTGCACTCTGGGAATAAGGTCACCTTGAGCATTATGCCCGCACCAGTCAATACAGGGATCGTACTCGTGCGTACCGACATGAATCCTGCCGTTGCTATTCCAGCAAAGGCGGAACAAGTTCGCGAAACCACTATGTGCACGGCACTTGTCAATGACGAAGGTATTCGTATTTCGACTATTGAGCATTTATTTGCAGCCTTAGCGGGTTTAGGCATTGATAACGCCGTAATCGAAGTGGACGCGCCTGAAATCCCAATCATGGATGGTAGTGCGAGCCCATTTGTCTTCTTACTTCAGTCTGCGGGTATCAAAGAGCAGGCTGCGCCTAAGAAGTACTTAAAGATTAAACGCCCTGTGCGTGTTGAAGACGGTGATAAGTGGGCCGAGCTGAAGCCATTCAAAGGCTTTAGAGTCAACTTCAAAATTGACTTTGCTCACCCTGAAATTGCCCGTAGTCAACAGCATGTGGTGATGGACTTCTCTACTTCTGCTTTTGTTAAAGACATTAGCCGTGCCCGTACTTTTGGTTTTATGCGTGATATTGAGTATCTGCGTGCGAACAACCTAGCATTAGGTGGCAGCATGGAAAACGCGGTTGTACTTGATGAATATCGCGTCCTCAACCCCGACGGCCTGCGTTATGAGGATGAGTTCGTTAAGCACAAAATTTTAGATGCGTTTGGTGATCTCTACGTGGCAGGACACGCCATTCTTGGTGAATTTACTGCCTATAAAACGGGTCATGCACTGAATAACCAATTAGTGCGAGCCTTATTGGCGCAGCAGGATGCGTGGGAGCTGGTGAGCTTTGAGAAAGAAGCCGATGTTCCCGTCAGCTTTACTGTGCCAGGTGGCGCGGTTTACGCTTAATAGCGCTTGATGTTTACTTATTACGGCTGGCCAATGTGGCCAGCCGTTTTAGTTTTTCGCCTAGTGTTCCGCTCACATTTTCTGCAAGCGCAGCAATATGTTCTGCCGCAGCTGGACTGAGTTGCTTGTGCGCCTGTTTCGGCTTTGCGTCATACAATGCTAATCTCGGGTTGACTTTAACTTCAATTGCGGTAAGGATTGGGAGCGTTTCTGCTTGAAGCTGCGCTAGTAGTTTCGGCTTTTGGAAATTAATTCGTGCAGCCCATGCTGCCGAAGTGGTTTCAACCACAAGAACACCCTGGCGGAAATTGGCGACTTTCAGCTGCTCCGCAACAGGACCTGCGACAATCTGCTTCACGTGCTGATCCAGATATAAAAGTAGTTCCGCTTTCTCAGCTATATCGGGCAATGTGCCTGACTGGTGTAGTAATTGGCTGAGATCCTGAGGGGGCTTTTTCATATGATAATAAGATGGCTGAATTAGGCTATGAGTGTAACAGTATTTATTCAAGGTCGGAATGGCGTCACGCGCTGGCAACCCAGTAAACGCTGGTTGCTACTTCCCATGCTATTGTTGGCGACTGGTGCCGGTATTTATCAACACAACTCTGCTAAATTTGAAAACCAGCAAGCCAGTGTCGATAACGATCGTATCCAACGCGAACAACAAAAGAAGCAAGTCTTAGAATTAAAGAGTGCCACAGAGTCACAGCTAGCCATGCTGGCGACCCATGTTGCACGTATGCAAGCTAAAATCACCCGTCTCGAGGCCTTAGGTCAACAAGTCGCTAAACAAAACAAATTGGATGAAGACTTTGATTTTTCCTCTGAAGTGGGTGTCGGTGGCTTGAGCGAATTAGGCTCGAATATCGAACTTGGTCAGCTTATCGATGATATGGATAAACTGGCGTCACGAATTGACAACAATAATGTTCAACTATCACTACTTGAAACAGTGTCATCTAACCACCATATAGATGCTGAACGTTATGTATCAGGGCTCCCACTCGATAAAGGTTGGTTATCGTCGCCCTACGGATTACGTAATGACCCCTTTAACGGTCGTCGAACCATGCATAAAGGGATCGATTTTACCGGTCGAGAAGGGGCTAAAGTTGTCGCGACTGCTGCAGGCGTGGTGACTTGGGCTGGGAATATGTTTGGCTATGGCGAATTGGTCGAAATCGACCATGGTAACGGTTTACGTACTCGCTATGGCCATAATAAAGCTTTGTCAGTAGCTGTAGGTGATGTGGTCGCGAAAGGCGAAACCATCGCCAGTATGGGAAGCACTGGGCGCTCAACAGGGGCTCATGTGCATTATGAAGTGTTGCGTGGCGGACAGCAGATAGATCCACAGAAGTTTGTCTACCGCAAGGCAGGTTAATTGAAACATTGGCTTCTAGTTTCCATCATGGACTTGGCCTACAGAAAATAAGTGATTCAGATGTTTGGTAAATTACTGACAAAAGTATTTGGTAGTCGCAACGACCGTACCCTCAAAGGGTTACAAAAAGTAGTTAATAAGATTAATGCGCTTGAAGCCGATTATGAAAAATTAACCGATGAACAGCTTAAGGCGAAAACCGCTGAGTTTCGCGAGCGTTTAGCGGCCGGAGCGTCGTTAGAGAGCATTATGGCGGAAGCCTTCGCGACCGTGCGTGAAGCATCGAAGCGCGTGTTCGAGATGCGCCACTTCGACGTGCAATTACTCGGTGGTATGGTGCTCGACAGTAATCGCATCGCCGAAATGCGTACCGGTGAAGGTAAAACCTTAACCGCGACCCTACCAGCCTATCTAAATGCCTTAACCGGTAAAGGCGTTCACGTTATTACCGTCAACGATTACTTAGCCCGTCGTGACGCGGAAAACAACCGCCCACTGTTCGAATTCTTAGGCTTAACGGTCGGCATTAACGTCGCAGGTTTGGGTCAGCAGGCGAAAAAAGACGCCTACAACGCCGACATCACTTACGGTACCAACAACGAATTTGGTTTCGACTATCTGCGCGACAACATGGCGTTCTCGCCACAAGAGCGTGTACAACGTCCATTGCACTATGCACTGATCGACGAAGTCGACTCAATCCTTATCGACGAAGCTCGCACGCCACTGATTATCTCTGGTGCTGCGGAAGACAGCTCTGAGCTATACATCAAGATCAACACCTTAATCCCAAGTCTTATCCGTCAAGATAAAGAAGACTCAGAAGAGTATGTGGGTGAGGGTGACTACAGCATCGATGAAAAAGCCAAACAAGTGCACTTCACCGAACGTGGTCAAGAGAAGGTTGAGAACCTGTTGATTGAGCGCGGCATGTTAGCCGAAGGCGACTCACTCTATTCAGCGGCAAACATTTCTCTGCTGCACCATGTGAACGCGGCGCTTCGTGCGCATACCCTGTTTGAGCGTGACGTTGACTATATCGTTCAAGATGGCGAAGTGATCATCGTTGACGAACACACTGGCCGTACTATGCCAGGTCGTCGCTGGTCAGAAGGTTTACACCAAGCCGTTGAAGCCAAAGAAGGCGTTCGTATTCAAAACGAAAACCAAACCTTGGCATCGATTACCTTTCAAAACTACTTCCGTTTATATGAGAAGTTAGCGGGTATGACAGGTACGGCCGATACCGAAGCGTTTGAGTTCCAACACATCTATGGTCTAGATACTGTGGTTGTGCCAACCAACCGTCCTATGGTGCGTAAGGATATGGCGGATTTGGTTTACCTCACCGCCAATGAAAAATATCAAGCGATCATTAAAGACATCAAAGATTGCCGTGAACGTGGCCAACCTGTATTGGTGGGTACAGTGTCTATTGAACAGTCTGAATTGTTAGCGCGCTTAATGGTGAAGGAGAAGATCCCGCACCAAGTGCTTAACGCTAAGTTCCACGAAAAAGAAGCCGAAATTGTTGCCCAAGCGGGTCGTACTGGCGCTGTGACTATTGCCACTAACATGGCGGGTCGTGGTACCGACATCGTGTTAGGCGGCAACTGGAATATGGAAATCGAAGCCCTCGAGAATCCAACCGCTGAGCAAAAAGCTAAAATTAAGGCCGACTGGCAAGAGCGCCACGATGCCGTGGTCGCCGCCGGTGGTTTACACATTTTAGGTACTGAGCGCCACGAATCTCGCCGTATTGACAACCAGCTACGTGGTCGTGCGGGTCGTCAAGGTGATGCGGGTTCTTCACGTTTTTACCTTTCTATGGAAGATAGCTTAATGCGCATCTTCGCCTCGGATCGTGTCTCAGGCATGATGAAGAAACTGGGGATGGAAGAAGGTGAAGCGATTGAACATCCATGGGTTTCCCGTGCGATTGAAAACGCACAACGTAAAGTAGAAGCGCGTAACTTCGATATTCGTAAGCAATTGCTCGAATTTGACGACGTCGCAAACGACCAGCGTCAAGTGGTTTACGCACAGCGTAACGAGTTGATGGATGCCGAAAGTATCGAAGACACCATCAAAAACATCCAAGACGATGTGATCAGTGCGGTGATCGATCAATACATTCCACCACAATCAGTGGAAGAGTTATGGGATGTGCCTGGTTTAGAGCAACGTTTACAGCAAGAATTTATGCTGAAACTGCCAATCCAAGAATGGCTAGATAAAGAAGACGACTTACACGAAGAAACATTACGTGAGCGTATCATCACTTCTTGGTCTGATGCATATAAAGCAAAAGAAGAAATGGTCGGTGCGCCAGTACTGCGCCAGTTCGAAAAAGCAGTGATGCTACAAACCCTCGATGGTCTGTGGAAAGAACACTTAGCGGCGATGGATCACTTACGCCAAGGTATCCACTTACGTGGTTACGCGCAGAAGAATCCAAAGCAAGAATATAAGCGCGAGTCTTTCGAACTGTTCCAACAATTACTGTCGACCTTAAAGCATGATGTCATTAGCGTGCTATCTAAGGTACAAGTACAAGCACAGTCAGACGTAGAAGAGATGGAAGCGCGTCGTCGTGAAGAGGATGCCAAGATCCAACGCGACTATCAGCATGCAGCAGCCGAAGCCTTAGTCGGTGGGGATGATGGTAGCGACGAGATGATGGCTCACACGCCAATGATCCGCGATGGTGACAAAGTCGGCCGTAACGATCCTTGTCCTTGTGGCTCTGGCCGTAAATATAAGCAGTGCCACGGCAAGCTAAGCTAATAAACACGTAAACTCATTTTAAAAGGCGACTATGATAGTCGCCTTTTTTATACCTGCTTCTTTATCGGTGCTTTAACTCTCGACCGGCTCTAAAACCCTTCGGCTATAAGTCGTAATCATTATTGCTGCACTAAAATTAACCGCTTTAATTTGTTTTGTGGATAAGTTTGAGGATAAATAGTGGGTATTTTGTGACTAACTGAAACTATTGAAAAAAGATCAAAAAAACCGAAAAAAGCCCTTGCACAAAAAGTTCTGCTCCCTATAATGCGCATCCACTGACACGGCAGACAGCGATACGCAGTTTCAAGTGCCAGTTCATCGAGTGATTCACTCCTCGATGAGCGAAAAGAAAGTTGCAAAAACTACTTGACGCAAAAACGGGAATGCGTAGAATACGCAGCCCTGACCCGCTGAAATCAATTACGATAAGGCGATGGTCAACGCTCTTTAACAATTTATCAAGCAAATCTGTGTGGACACTCACAGGTGTTGAGTTAATCGAAATTACTCTGTCGTTTGGCGAGTAATCAAAATTTACATCAATGAATGAGTGTTCATAGCAATATGTACAGTTTGTTTTGGCTTTTGAGTTGAAACGACAAATCAGAATTCATTGAGCCGAACCTTCGGGTTCACAAAACTTTTAATTGAAGAGTTTGATCATGGCTCAGATTGAACGCTGGCGGCAGGCCTAACACATGCAAGTCGAGCGGCAGCACAAGGGAGTTTACTCCTGAGGTGGCGAGCGGCGGACGGGTGAGTAATGCCTAGGGATCTGCCCAGTCGTGGGGGATAACAGTTGGAAACGACTGCTAATACCGCATACGCCCTACGGGGGAAAGGAGGGGACCTTCGGGCCTTCCGCGATTGGATGAACCTAGGTGGGATTAGCTAGTTGGTGAGGTAATGGCTCACCAAGGCGACGATCCCTAGCTGTTCTGAGAGGATGATCAGCCACACTGGGACTGAGACACGGCCCAGACTCCTACGGGAGGCAGCAGTGGGGAATATTGCACAATGGGGGAAACCCTGATGCAGCCATGCCGCGTGTGTGAAGAAGGCCTTCGGGTTGTAAAGCACTTTCAGTAGGGAGGAAAGGTTGTAAGTTAATACCTTGCAGCTGTGACGTTACCTACAGAAGAAGGACCGGCTAACTCCGTGCCAGCAGCCGCGGTAATACGGAGGGTCCAAGCGTTAATCGGAATTACTGGGCGTAAAGCGTGCGCAGGCGGTTTGTTAAGCGAGATGTGAAAGCCCCGGGCTCAACCTGGGAATTGCATTTCGAACTGGCAAACTAGAGTCTTGTAGAGGGGGTAGAATTCCAGGTGTAGCGGTGAAATGCGTAGAGATCTGGAGGAATACCGGTGGCGAAGGCGGCCCCCTGGACAAAGACTGACGCTCAGGCACGAAAGCGTGGGGAGCAAACAGGATTAGATACCCTGGTAGTCCACGCCGTAAACGATGTCTACTCGGAGTTTGGTGTCTTGAACACTGGGCTCTCAAGCTAACGCATTAAGTAGACCGCCTGGGGAGTACGGCCGCAAGGTTAAAACTCAAATGAATTGACGGGGGCCCGCACAAGCGGTGGAGCATGTGGTTTAATTCGATGCAACGCGAAGAACCTTACCTACTCTTGACATCCAGAGAATTCGCTAGAGATAGCTTAGTGCCTTCGGGAACTCTGAGACAGGTGCTGCATGGCTGTCGTCAGCTCGTGTTGTGAAATGTTGGGTTAAGTCCCGCAACGAGCGCAACCCCTATCCTTATTTGCCAGCGCGTAATGGCGGGAACTCTAGGGAGACTGCCGGTGATAAACCGGAGGAAGGTGGGGACGACGTCAAGTCATCATGGCCCTTACGAGTAGGGCTACACACGTGCTACAATGGCGAGTACAGAGGGTTGCAAAGCCGCGAGGTGGAGCTAATCTCACAAAGCTCGTCGTAGTCCGGATTGGAGTCTGCAACTCGACTCCATGAAGTCGGAATCGCTAGTAATCGTGGATCAGAATGCCACGGTGAATACGTTCCCGGGCCTTGTACACACCGCCCGTCACACCATGGGAGTGGGCTGCAAAAGAAGTGGGTAGCTTAACCTTCGGGAGGGCGCTCACCACTTTGTGGTTCATGACTGGGGTGAAGTCGTAACAAGGTAGCCCTAGGGGAACCTGGGGCTGGATCACCTCCTTACCTATACGACTAACTCGATGTTTGTTGAGTGTTCACACAGATTTGCTTGATAGAAGATAGAGTAAACGATGGGTCTGTAGCTCAGCTGGTTAGAGCGCACCCCTGATAAGGGTGAGGTCGGTGGTTCAAGTCCACTCTGACCCACCAATCCTTTGAGGGTTGGGACATCTGATACTCGCACTGCATGTAAATGGGGCTATAGCTCAGCTGGGAGAGCGCCTGCCTTGCACGCAGGAGGTCTGCGGTTCGATCCCGCATAGCTCCACCACTTACTGCAATCTGGTTAGAGATGCCAAAGATAAACTGAAAAATTATCTTTGGCTTTTTTAAGCCCGCTCTTTAACAATTTGGAAAGCTGATAGTAATTAATACAATGATGTCTGTCGTTGTGTTAATACGAAAAAATTGAGTTCTTAAAACACTTTTTAAGTGTCTTGAATATTCAAGTCTAAGGCGAGTCCATCTTCTTGGTCGAAGATGAGACAAGTAAAACCAGCTGGTCGCAACGGCTCAAGTGATGTGAAACTCATTTGGGTTGTATGGTTAAGCGACTAAGCGTATACGGTGGATGCCTTGGCAGTCAGAGGCGATGAAGGACGTAGTAACTTGCGAAAAGCGTTGGCGAGCTAGTAACAAGCATTTGAGCTAACGATGTCCGAATGGGGGAACCCGGCCGCATAAGCGGTCATCGTAACGTGAATACATAGCGTTGCGAGGCAAACGAGGGGAACTGAAACATCTAAGTACCCTTAGGAAAAGAAATCAACCGAGATTCCCCTAGTAGCGGCGAGCGAACGGGGATTAGCCCTTAAGTCAGAGGGGTGTTAGTGGAATGGTCTGGAAAGTCCAGCGGCACAGGGTGATAGCCCCGTACACGAAAACTAACCTTTGATGAAAACGAGTAAGGCGGGACACGTGATATCCTGTTTGAATATGGGGGGACCATCCTCCAAGGCTAAATACTCCTGACTGACCGATAGTGAACCAGTACCGTGAGG
This sequence comes from Shewanella mangrovisoli, assembly GCF_019457635.1. Lineage (NCBI taxonomy): Bacteria > Pseudomonadati > Pseudomonadota > Gammaproteobacteria > Alteromonadales > Shewanellaceae > Shewanella > Shewanella mangrovisoli. The sequence goes on along the minus strand of NZ_CP080412.1, from coordinate 4,307,590 downwards.
GAAAGGCGAAAAGAACCCCTGTGAGGGGAGTGAAATAGAACCTGAAACCGTATACGTACAAGCAGTGGGAGCGGTTCTTGAGACCGTGACTGCGTACCTTTTGTATAATGGGTCAGCGACTTACGTTTTGTAGCGAGGTTAAGCGAATAGCGGAGCCGTAGGGAAACCGAGTGTTAACTGCGCGTTTAGTTGCAAGGCGTAGACCCGAAACCCGGTGATCTAGCCATGGGCAGGTTGAAGGTTGAGTAACATCAACTGGAGGACCGAACCGACTAATGTTGAAAAATTAGCGGATGACTTGTGGCTGGGGGTGAAAGGCCAATCAAACCGGGAGATATCTGGTTCTCCTCGAAAGCTATTTAGGTAGCGCCTCGGACGAACACCTTTGGGGGTAGAGCACTGTTAAGGCTAGGGGGTCATCCCGACTTACCAACCCTTTGCAAACTCCGAATACCAAAGAGTGCTATCCGGGAGACAGACGGCGGGTGCTAACGTCCGTCGTCAAAAGGGAAACAACCCAGACCGTCAGCTAAGGTCCCAAAGTGTATGTTAAGTGGGAAACGATGTGGGAAGGCTTAGACAGCTAGGATGTTGGCTTAGAAGCAGCCATCATTTAAAGAAAGCGTAATAGCTCACTAGTCGAGTCGGCCTGCGCGGAAGATGTAACGGGGCTAAACATACCACCGAAGCTACGGGTGCAATTCATTAGAGTTGCGCGGTAGAGGAGCGTTCTGTAAGCCGTTGAAGGTGAAGGGGTAACCCACACTGGAGGTATCAGAAGTGCGAATGCTGACATGAGTAACGATAAAGGGGGTGAAAAACCCCCTCGCCGAAAGACCAAGGGTTCCTGTCCAACGTTAATCGGGGCAGGGTGAGTCGACCCCTAAGGCGAGGCCGAAAGGCGTAGTCGATGGGAAACAGATTAATATTTCTGTACTTCCGCTAACTGCGATGGAGAGACGGAGAAGGCTAGGCTAGCGCGGCGTTGGTAGTCCGCGTTTAAGGTGGTAGGTGGGTGACTTAGGCAAATCCGGGTCACTATACACTGAGAGCTGATGACGAGGTCCTAAGGGACTGAAGTAGTTGATGCCATGCTTCCAGGAAAATCTTCTAAGCTTCAGGTTAGCGGGAATCGTACCCCAAACCGACACAGGTGGTCGGGTAGAGAATACCAAGGCGCTTGAGAGAACTCGGCTGAAGGAACTAGGCAAAATGGTACCGTAACTTCGGGAGAAGGTACGCTGCTGTTGGTGATGGGACTTGCTCCCTGAGCTGACGGCAGTCGCAGATACCAGGTGGCTGCAACTGTTTATCAAAAACACAGCACTGTGCAAAATCGCAAGATGACGTATACGGTGTGACGCCTGCCCGGTGCCGGAAGGTTAATTGATTGGGTTATCGCAAGAGAAGCTCATGATCGAAGCCCCGGTAAACGGCGGCCGTAACTATAACGGTCCTAAGGTAGCGAAATTCCTTGTCGGGTAAGTTCCGACCTGCACGAATGGCGTAATGATGGCCACGCTGTCTCCAGCCGAGACTCAGTGAAGTTGAAATTGCGGTGAAGATGCCGTATACCCGCGGCTAGACGGAAAGACCCCGTGAACCTTTACTATAGCTTGGCACTGAACATTGACCCTACATGTGTAGGATAGGTGGGAGACTTTGAAGCGGGAACGCTAGTTCTCGTGGAGTCGTCCTTGAAATACCACCCTTGTAGTGTTGATGTTCTAACTTGGGCCCCTAATCGGGGTTAAGGACAGTGCCTGGTGGGTAGTTTGACTGGGGCGGTCTCCTCCCAAAGAGTAACGGAGGAGCACGAAGGTTGGCTAAGTACGGTCGGACATCGTACGGTTAGTGCAATGGCATAAGCCAGCTTAACTGCGAGACAGACACGTCGAGCAGGTACGAAAGTAGGTCATAGTGATCCGGTGGTTCTGAATGGAAGGGCCATCGCTCAACGGATAAAAGGTACTCCGGGGATAACAGGCTGATACCGCCCAAGAGTTCATATCGACGGCGGTGTTTGGCACCTCGATGTCGGCTCATCACATCCTGGGGCTGAAGTCGGTCCCAAGGGTATGGCTGTTCGCCATTTAAAGTGGTACGCGAGCTGGGTTCAGAACGTCGTGAGACAGTTCGGTCCCTATCTGCCGTGGGCGTTGGATGATTGAGGGGAGTTGCTCCTAGTACGAGAGGACCGGAGTGAACGAACCGCTGGTGTTCGGGTTGTCATGCCAATGGCATTGCCCGGTAGCTATGTTCGGAATCGATAACCGCTGAAAGCATCTAAGCGGGAAGCGAGCCCCAAGATGAGTCATCCCTTGGACTTTAAGTCCACTAAAGAGCCGTTCGAGACTAGGACGTTGATAGGTCAGGTGTGTAAGCGTTGTGAGGCGTTGAGCTAACTGATACTAATGACTCGAGAGGCTTAACCATACAACCCAGATGGGTTTTGCTAAGAGTACTTAGCTTGAATACAAACACTTAAGAAGTGCAACTCAAACAGCTTTCTGAATTCATTTACTGCCTGCGACGATAAGACGGGTAGTGAATAACAAATTTGCTTGGTGACAATAGCATTGTGGTCCCACCTGATCCCATCCCGAACTCAGAAGTGAAACGCAATCGCGCCGATGGTAGTGTGGGGTCTCCCCATGTGAGAGTAGGTCATCGCCAAGCGCCTAATTAAATCATCAATGATGATAAAGAATTGCTGATATGGCTCAGTCGGTAGAGCGCATCCTTGGTAAGGATGAGGTCCCCAGTTCGATTCTGGGTATCAGCACCATACAATCTAGTGTGTTGTCCTAGAGCAAAATTTGTTTGGTGACAATAGCATTGTGGTCCCACCTGATCCCATCCCGAACTCAGAAGTGAAACGCAATCGCGCCGATGGTAGTGTGGGGTCTCCCCATGTGAGAGTAGGTCATCGCCAAACACTAAATTAAGAGAGGCCACCTAATAAGGTGGCCTTTTTGCTTTCCTAGAGTTTATTTCCATAGTTTGCTCATCTCCTCCAGCTAGATATGCCATGTAATAAGACTTGGTTAGCTAAGCAATCAATATAGCTCTATTTCTACGATTCTTTCCTATTCACTATTCCTTCCTCAGATATGCGTTATTAGCGCCTAGATGTGCATTAAGCCGCTTATCAATAATTATTGAGTGAACATCCTAATTTTGTTTTCCATTCTCCTACCCTCTCTAAATCATCCGTTACCCTACATCTCGACTACGACAAATTAAGTGAGGGCGCTTATCTTTGTAGGTTTTGAAATTACTAATTTCTTAATAATAACTATCCACTTATTTAAATCATCGCGTCGAATAAATCGCTGATACAAGGTGCTACGACTAAAACTATTCGTAGAATACCGTAACCAATGAACTTTAACGCACTAAAAAGCGGGTGATTAAAAGGCGACGATGATTAGGAAATCTGGCGCAATGTGGATAACTATGGGTATAACTCGTGGGTAGCTTGTGCCTAGCTTGGGTGTAAAAAGGCATTTGAAAAATAATGCAAAAAACCTGAAAAAAGCCCTTGCACAAAAAGTTCTGCTCCCTATAATGCGCATCCACTGACACGGCAGACAGCGAAAGCGAATGCGGTTACAGTGCGAATCGAATGCAAAATGTGCAGTTGATTCGAAAGCGCCAAGAAGTTTTTAAAAACGCCTTGACGCGACAAGGGAAATGCGTAGAATACGCAGCCCTGACCCGCTGAGCGGTAACGTGAAGTGAATGGTCAAATGCTCTTTAACAATCTAAACAAGAAATCTGTGTGGGCACTCACAGGTGTTGAGTTAATCGAAATTACTCTGCCATTTGGCGAGTAATCAAAATTTACATCAATGAATGAGTGTTCATAGCAATATGTACAACGACTTATTAAGTTAAGTCGATTCAGAATTCATTGAGCCGAACCTTCGGGTTCACAAAACTTTTAATTGAAGAGTTTGATCATGGCTCAGATTGAACGCTGGCGGCAGGCCTAACACATGCAAGTCGAGCGGCAGCACAAGTGAGTTTACTCATGAGGTGGCGAGCGGCGGACGGGTGAGTAATGCCTAGGGATCTGCCCAGTCGTGGGGGATAACAGTTGGAAACGACTGCTAATACCGCATACGCCCTACGGGGGAAAGGAGGGGACCTTCGGGCCTTCCGCGATTGGATGAACCTAGGTGGGATTAGCTAGTTGGTGAGGTAATGGCTCACCAAGGCGACGATCCCTAGCTGTTCTGAGAGGATGATCAGCCACACTGGGACTGAGACACGGCCCAGACTCCTACGGGAGGCAGCAGTGGGGAATATTGCACAATGGGGGAAACCCTGATGCAGCCATGCCGCGTGTGTGAAGAAGGCCTTCGGGTTGTAAAGCACTTTCAGTAGGGAGGAAAGGTTGTAAGTTAATACCTTGCAGCTGTGACGTTACCTACAGAAGAAGGACCGGCTAACTCCGTGCCAGCAGCCGCGGTAATACGGAGGGTCCAAGCGTTAATCGGAATTACTGGGCGTAAAGCGTGCGCAGGCGGTTTGTTAAGCGAGATGTGAAAGCCCCGGGCTCAACCTGGGAATTGCATTTCGAACTGGCAAACTAGAGTCTTGTAGAGGGGGTAGAATTCCAGGTGTAGCGGTGAAATGCGTAGAGATCTGGAGGAATACCGGTGGCGAAGGCGGCCCCCTGGACAAAGACTGACGCTCAGGCACGAAAGCGTGGGGAGCAAACAGGATTAGATACCCTGGTAGTCCACGCCGTAAACGATGTCTACTCGGAGTTTGGTGTCTTGAACACTGGGCTCTCAAGCTAACGCATTAAGTAGACCGCCTGGGGAGTACGGCCGCAAGGTTAAAACTCAAATGAATTGACGGGGGCCCGCACAAGCGGTGGAGCATGTGGTTTAATTCGATGCAACGCGAAGAACCTTACCTACTCTTGACATCCAGAGAATTCGCTAGAGATAGCTTAGTGCCTTCGGGAACTCTGAGACAGGTGCTGCATGGCTGTCGTCAGCTCGTGTTGTGAAATGTTGGGTTAAGTCCCGCAACGAGCGCAACCCCTATCCTTATTTGCCAGCGCGTAATGGCGGGAACTCTAGGGAGACTGCCGGTGATAAACCGGAGGAAGGTGGGGACGACGTCAAGTCATCATGGCCCTTACGAGTAGGGCTACACACGTGCTACAATGGCGAGTACAGAGGGTTGCAAAGCCGCGAGGTGGAGCTAATCTCACAAAGCTCGTCGTAGTCCGGATTGGAGTCTGCAACTCGACTCCATGAAGTCGGAATCGCTAGTAATCGTGGATCAGAATGCCACGGTGAATACGTTCCCGGGCCTTGTACACACCGCCCGTCACACCATGGGAGTGGGCTGCAAAAGAAGTGGGTAGCTTAACCTTCGGGAGGGCGCTCACCACTTTGTGGTTCATGACTGGGGTGAAGTCGTAACAAGGTAGCCCTAGGGGAACCTGGGGCTGGATCACCTCCTTACCTATACGACTAACTCGATGTTTGTTGAGTGTTCACACAGATGGCTTGTTGAACTTCTCGAAAGGGAAGGGAGAGCGAAATGCACCGCTTGCCGGTAAGCATTGTTCTTTAACAATTTGGAAAGCTGATAGTAATTAATACAATGATGTCTGTCGTTGTGTTAATACGAAAAATTGAGTTCTTAAAACACTTTTTAAGTGTCTTGAATATTCAAGTCTAAGGCGAGTCCATCTTCTTGGTCGAAGATGAGACAAGTAAAACCAGCTGGTCGCAACGGCTCAAGTGATGTGAAACTCATTTGGGTTGTATGGTTAAGCGACTAAGCGTATACGGTGGATGCCTTGGCAGTCAGAGGCGATGAAGGACGTAGTAACTTGCGAAAAGCGTTGGCGAGCTAGTAACAAGCATTTGAGCTAACGATGTCCGAATGGGGGAACCCGGCCGCATAAGCGGTCATCGTAACGTGAATACATAGCGTTGCGAGGCAAACGAGGGGAACTGAAACATCTAAGTACCCTTAGGAAAAGAAATCAACCGAGATTCCCCTAGTAGCGGCGAGCGAACGGGGATTAGCCCTTAAGTCAGAGGGGTGTTAGTGGAATGGTCTGGAAAGTCCAGCGGCACAGGGTGATAGCCCCGTACACGAAAACTAACCTTTGATGAAAACGAGTAAGGCGGGACACGTGATATCCTGTTTGAATATGGGGGGACCATCCTCCAAGGCTAAATACTCCTGACTGACCGATAGTGAACCAGTACCGTGAGGGAAAGGCGAAAAGAACCCCTGTGAGGGGAGTGAAATAGAACCTGAAACCGTATACGTACAAGCAGTGGGAGCGGTTCTTGAGACCGTGACTGCGTACCTTTTGTATAATGGGTCAGCGACTTACGTTTTGTAGCGAGGTTAAGCGAATAGCGGAGCCGTAGGGAAACCGAGTGTTAACTGCGCGTTTAGTTGCAAGGCGTAGACCCGAAACCCGGTGATCTAGCCATGGGCAGGTTGAAGGTTGAGTAACATCAACTGGAGGACCGAACCGACTAATGTTGAAAAATTAGCGGATGACTTGTGGCTGGGGGTGAAAGGCCAATCAAACCGGGAGATATCTGGTTCTCCTCGAAAGCTATTTAGGTAGCGCCTCGGACGAACACCTTTGGGGGTAGAGCACTGTTAAGGCTAGGGGGTCATCCCGACTTACCAACCCTTTGCAAACTCCGAATACCAAAGAGTGCTATCCGGGAGACAGACGGCGGGTGCTAACGTCCGTCGTCAAAAGGGAAACAACCCAGACCGTCAGCTAAGGTCCCAAAGTGTATGTTAAGTGGGAAACGATGTGGGAAGGCTTAGACAGCTAGGATGTTGGCTTAGAAGCAGCCATCATTTAAAGAAAGCGTAATAGCTCACTAGTCGAGTCGGCCTGCGCGGAAGATGTAACGGGGCTAAACATACCACCGAAGCTACGGGTGCAATTCATTAGAGTTGCGCGGTAGAGGAGCGTTCTGTAAGCCGTTGAAGGTGAAGGGGTAACCCACACTGGAGGTATCAGAAGTGCGAATGCTGACATGAGTAACGATAAAGGGGGTGAAAACCCCCTCGCCGAAAGACCAAGGGTTCCTGTCCAACGTTAATCGGGGCAGGGTGAGTCGACCCCTAAGGCGAGGCCGAAAGGCGTAGTCGATGGGAAACAGATTAATATTTCTGTACTTCCGCTAACTGCGATGGAGAGACGGAGAAGGCTAGGCTAGCGCGGCGTTGGTAGTCCGCGTTTAAGGTGGTAGGTGGGTGACTTAGGCAAATCCGGGTCACTATACACTGAGAGCTGATGACGAGGTCCTAAGGGACTGAAGTAGTTGATGCCATGCTTCCAGGAAAATCTTCTAAGCTTCAGGTTAGCGGGAATCGTACCCCAAACCGACACAGGTGGTCGGGTAGAGAATACCAAGGCGCTTGAGAGAACTCGGCTGAAGGAACTAGGCAAAATGGTACCGTAACTTCGGGAGAAGGTACGCTGCTGTTGGTGATGGGACTTGCTCCCTGAGCTGACGGCAGTCGCAGATACCAGGTGGCTGCAACTGTTTATCAAAAACACAGCACTGTGCAAAATCGCAAGATGACGTATACGGTGTGACGCCTGCCCGGTGCCGGAAGGTTAATTGATTGGGTTATCGCAAGAGAAGCTCATGATCGAAGCCCCGGTAAACGGCGGCCGTAACTATAACGGTCCTAAGGTAGCGAAATTCCTTGTCGGGTAAGTTCCGACCTGCACGAATGGCGTAATGATGGCCACGCTGTCTCCAGCCGAGACTCAGTGAAGTTGAAATTGCGGTGAAGATGCCGTATACCCGCGGCTAGACGGAAAGACCCCGTGAACCTTTACTATAGCTTGGCACTGAACATTGACCCTACATGTGTAGGATAGGTGGGAGACTTTGAAGCGGGAACGCTAGTTCTCGTGGAGTCGTCCTTGAAATACCACCCTTGTAGTGTTGATGTTCTAACTTGGGCCCCTAATCGGGGTTAAGGACAGTGCCTGGTGGGTAGTTTGACTGGGGCGGTCTCCTCCCAAAGAGTAACGGAGGAGCACGAAGGTTGGCTAAGTACGGTCGGACATCGTACGGTTAGTGCAATGGCATAAGCCAGCTTAACTGCGAGACAGACACGTCGAGCAGGTACGAAAGTAGGTCATAGTGATCCGGTGGTTCTGAATGGAAGGGCCATCGCTCAACGGATAAAAGGTACTCCGGGGATAACAGGCTGATACCGCCCAAGAGTTCATATCGACGGCGGTGTTTGGCACCTCGATGTCGGCTCATCACATCCTGGGGCTGAAGTCGGTCCCAAGGGTATGGCTGTTCGCCATTTAAAGTGGTACGCGAGCTGGGTTCAGAACGTCGTGAGACAGTTCGGTCCCTATCTGCCGTGGGCGTTGGATGATTGAGGGGAGTTGCTCCTAGTACGAGAGGACCGGAGTGAACGAACCGCTGGTGTTCGGGTTGTCATGCCAATGGCATTGCCCGGTAGCTATGTTCGGAATCGATAACCGCTGAAAGCATCTAAGCGGGAAGCGAGCCCCAAGATGAGTCATCCCTTGGACTTTAAGTCCACTAAAGAGCCGTTCGAGACTAGGACGTTGATAGGTCAGGTGTGTAAGCGTTGTGAGGCGTTGAGCTAACTGATACTAATGACTCGAGAGGCTTAACCATACAACCCAGATGGGTTTTGCTAAGAGTACTTAGCTTGAATACAAACACTTAAGAAGTGCAACTCAAACAGCTTTCTGAATTCATTTACTGCCTGCGACGATAAGACGGGTAGTGAATAACAAATTTGCTTGGTGACAATAGCATTGTGGTCCCACCTGATCCCATCCCGAACTCAGAAGTGAAACGCAATCGCGCCGATGGTAGTGTGGGGTCTCCCCATGTGAGAGTAGGTCATCGCCAAGCGCCTAATTAAACAATGAAGCCAGCTGCATAAGCTGGCTTTTTTGTTTTTCGCGTTTGCCACTTCAACATTCTATTCCTTCTATTCGCCTCTGCGAAGACTATATTCATTGCCTGCTTATCGATTTGAACGATTAAAAGTAGTTCCAAGAGCTTTGTTCGAGCCAATAAAAAGGGCAGCGTATGGCTGCCCTTTATGCTTAGAATTAGTTTCTAAACTCGATTATTTAGCTTCTTTTAGCCACTGTGCTGCACGTTTGGCAAAGTAGGTTAGGATGCCATCTGCGCCAGCGCGTTTGAAGCATAGCAGCGATTCCATGACGATGGCCTTTTCTGCTAACCAACCATTTTGAATGGCTGCCATATGCATGGCATATTCGCCACTTACTTGGTAAGCGAAGGTAGGCACAGCTAATTCGGTTTTTACGCGGTGAACGATATCTAGGTAAGGCATACCAGGCTTCACCATCACCATGTCTGCGCCTTCTTGGATGTCTAGCGCAACTTCATGCAGCGCTTCATCGCTGTTGGCCGGATCCATTTGATAGCTATGTTTATTCCCACCTTTTAGGTTGCCTGCTGAACCGACGGCATCACGGAAGGGACCATAGTAGCTTGAGGAGTATTTGGCTGAATAAGCCATGATTTGGGTGTTTACATGCCCTGCTGCTTCGAGCGCTTGGCGGATTGCACCAATACGACCATCCATCATGTCCGATGGGGCAACAATGTCTGCGCCCGCTTCGGCGTGGGACAGGGCTTGTTTCACTAAGATCTCCGTGGTGATGTCATTCAGGATGTAGCCTGTTTCATCGATAATGCCGTCTTGACCATGGGTGGTGAAAGGATCTAAGGCCACGTCAGTCATGATACCCAGCTGTGGGAAGGCCTTTTTCAGTTCACGCACGGCGCGCTGCACTAAAGCATCGGCATTGTAGGCCTCTTCTGCCATCAGCGATTTCTTCTCTGCTGGCGTAACTGGGAACAGGGCAATTAACGGAATACCGAGCTCGACGAGCTCTTCGGCTTCTTTTAACAGTAAGTCGATAGAGTAGCGCTCAACCCCTGGCATAGAGGCGACTTTTTCACTGCGATTAGTGCCTTCAAGCACAAACATGGGATAGATCAAGTCATTGACTGTTAGATGGTTTTCAGCCATCAGGCGACGGCTAAAGTCATGTTTACGCATGCGGCGCATTCTGCGCTGAGGGAAGGCACTGGTAATGATGTTCACATTAGACTCCTAAGTAGGTTCTGTTTGTGCTGGCGCATACAATTTGACTTGATTGCGTCCGCTATTTTTTGCCTGATAGAGCGCCTTGTCGGCTTGCTCTAATAATTCGGTACTGTGTTGGTCGTTACTGATCACGTCGGCACTGACACCGATACTCACGGTCAAGGGAATGGGCTTTCCTTCCCATTCTAGGCCGATGCTAGTCACTGCATCTCTTATGCTTTCAGCGACTTGAATGGCGCCGTCCGCAGTTGTATTGGGGAGAATAATAGCAAACTCTTCACCACCAAAACGTGATACTAGATCGGTTGGTCGTTTTAAATGTTGCTGCAAGGTTGTCGCAATCACTTTTAAGGCCTGATCCCCTGCTAGGTGGCCGAATTGATCGTTAATCGATTTAAATCGGTCGATATCCAGCATCAGTAAGGCGATGGGGGTTTCTTGGCGACGGCTGATCCGGCTCTCGGCGAGTAGTCGTTTATCAAAGGCGCTGCGGTTTTTCACGCCGGTTAAGCTATCGATAGTGCTCTGTTCGGTAAGTTTTTGATTAACTTCATGCAATTCGCGCAGAGTGATCTCAAGCTCTAATGTGCGCTCCTGCACCATCTGTTCGAGTCTTTCATTGGTTTCCGCTTCCACTTTCAAGGCTTCCTCACGGGCACTACGGATCTTTTGTGCTTGCTTGAGGGCTTCCTGTTGAATGCGGAGCTTAGATTTGCGCTCATCGTTATAGCGGATAGCGAGGACCAGCGACATAAAGATGATTTCGAAGGTGAGCCCAAGCATCACCGGCGTTTGCGGCTTGATATTGAACTCGATAACACTCAAATAGAGTAGGCTGCTGATGCAGGCGCCAGTAAGCATACTCACCCAGCCGATGGTATAGAGCTTTGCCAGCTTTTGGCCGTTAATGGCTTGTATGATGGCGAGTATCATCATGATGATGCTGAGTATCGCTACCGAGATTATCTCGATATACAGCACGGTTCCGTAGCGCAAAAAGGGGACTAAAAGCCCAACAAGAATAATGTAGACCGCGCTGTAGCGGCACATTAATAACATCCGACGGTTATAGTATTTCAGTTGCAGGATTTTCTCGGTGAACATTAAAGCAAAGGCCATCACCAGAGGTAACAGCACGGGAACCATCAGTTGCTGTAACGCTGGCCAATTGGGCCAGAGAAAACGGAATGCATAACCATTGATCGTGGCCACTAATAGCGTCATGCACAGGACATAACCTGAGTAATAGCTATAGCTGAATGAACCAGAGGCCAAGGCGATAAACAGACTGAAAATCCCTATCGCGGCGAGCACGCCGAGCTGAAAGCCATGCTCAACGGCTGTCGATTCGGCAATTTGAGCTAAATCATTGGCTGACCAAAGGCTGAGAGGTACTGCCGCACTGCCTTCGGTAACGATATGCAGATAGAAGGTATGTTGCTCATTGCTGCTTAGTTTAAAAGGATACAGAAAGATATTGCTCGGCAGTGGGCGGTTCTTATAGAGCAGTGTATCCCCCATCTCTGTGGTGTTGATGAGCTGATTATTCACCAAATGGAAGATGGTCACTCTATCCAATAACGGATTATCGAGGGCGAGAATGCGTGCAAGACTCTCATCACCACTCGTAAGATTTACTCTCAGCCAAAAATCATGTTGGCTGAGGCGTTGAATATCATCACTGGTAAACTTGTGCCATTGCGACTTGGGTAACGCCTGAATATCGCCTAGCTGAGGGTTAGCATTGGAGTGCGTCACCATCAACCACGGGGTTAGGTTTAGTGGTGTAGGCGTGTGCTCATCTATGCTCATCGTATTGGCAAAGCTGCCAAATGATATGAGCATACCGAGTAACAAAACCAATAGGCTGCCGAACTTAGCCATTCGCTTGACTCAAATTAAAAAAGGCTAGGCTATTTTGATAGCACTGTCTGGCAAATTCGGCCGCATTTTCACCCCGCAGATTTGCAATATATTGCGCGATATAGGGCAAGTACTCGGGTTTATTTTTACTGGACTTAGGTTTGGGCCGCATACTGCGTGGCAGCAGGTAAGGGCTATCCGTTTCAATCAATAAACGCTCTTTCGGAATAAACGGGACGAGCTCGGCAAGTTCCTGGCCGCGCCTCTCATCACATACCCATCCTGTAATGCCTAGATGTAGATCGAGCTCAATATAGGCTTCCATCTGGGCATGTGTGCCAGTGAAGCAATGCAGTAATGCTCCGCTGAGATGGGGGCGGTATTCTTTAACAATACTTAAAAAATCAGCGTGGGCATCTCGTTCATGCATGAGTACCGGTTTTTTGAGTTCAACCGCGAGTTCGAGTTGGTCGATAAACGCTTGGCGCTGGGCTGGGCGAGGGGAAAAGTCCCGATTGTAGTCTAGTCCACATTCACCGACGGCAATGACTTGTGGCGCTTGGCAGAGTGTGGTTTGTAACTGTTTGGAGTTCGCCTGCCATTCGCTAGCATGGTGGGGATGTACGCCTGCGGTGCAGTAAAGCTGTTTGGGATACTGTTGGCATAATTGAATGGCGGCGGCGCTTTCTGTTAAATCGCTGCCAATAACAATTAACGGCGAAACCCCTTGGTCCGCCGCTGCTTGTACGATTTGCGCTATGTCTGGTTCGAGTGCGCTGCCAAGCAAGTTGACAGCGATATCTATATAAGATGACATTATTTTAGGCGCTTTACCCTCACCTTAGCATTACGACTTTCAGTGCCCATTAAGAAAGATCCAAGCGCGGCTTTTTCGATAAATACTTTTTCACCGACTTTTAGATTGAATTTACGGTTTTCGGTTTGTTTCCAAATTTGGCCATTGGTAAAGGTAATCTTTAACGCGCCGTAGGCATCTTCTGCAATTGACTCCACATCGAGATAAATCTTGTCGGTCGTATTCTCTTGGACGCGTTTAACTTCCATACCGAAATTATCTTCGACATTGGTCGCAGCAGCTGCAACTGCAACAGGAGCAGCACTCGCCACAGCTGCAGGGGTTGCTGCTGGTGTGACAACGGGGGCGACCGCTATCGGTGCCGTAGTGTTATTGGTCACTGTGGTGACTTGAATGCTTGCCGCGAGGTTGTCATAACATACCAAGCGCTCGAGCTTGTCCGTTATCCCTGCGCATTGAGTTAATTGCTGCTCAATCGCGGCATTAGCCTGTGCAGATATCAGTAACACTGCACCAGTCAGTAGAGTAAAACGCATCCCAGTTTCCTTATTATTTTCCTCTAATGCCGATTAAGACATTAGTCGTTCGTTGATTCTTCTTCGTCGGATTCGTCATCAGGTTTACTGTAAAAACGAGCCGCAAATAATCCGCCTTCGAACAATAACAGCATTGGTACGGCAAGCATAGTCTGGGAGATAACATCCGGTGGCGTTAACAGCATGCCCACTACGAATGCGCCGACAATGATATAAGGGCGTTTTTGTTTGAGATCTTCAGGCGTGGTGACGCCCGCCCAGCAAAGCAGGACTACGGCAACCGGGATTTCAAAGGATAGGCCAAAGGCAAAAAACAATTTCAGCACAAAGTCGAGATAGCTGCTGATGTCGGTTGCTACCTGCACTCCCTCGGGGGCCGTGTTGGCAAAGAAGCCAAATACAACAGGGAATACAACGAAATATGCAAAGGCGATCCCTAAGTAAAACAGCACTGTGCTACTGAAGAGTAGCGGCATGACTAAGCGTTTTTCATGCTTATACAAACCGGGCGCCACGAAGGACCAAATTTGATAGAGCACGTAGGGTACTGCCACAAAAAAAGACAGGACTAACGTCAGTTTGAAAGGGGCGAAGAAAGGTGCGGCGACATCGGTCGCAATCATGCTGCCACCTAAGGGCAAAGACTGCATTAAAGGGATTGCCATGTAGTGGTAAATATCATTTGCCCAATACACGCTACAAATGAACACGATTAACACACTGGCAATGGATTTAAGCAGCTTGGACCTGAGTTCAAGCAAATGGCTGATAAGTGGCTGCTGTTGCGACATGAATTATCCGTTAGCTTTCGGGTTGGAACGGGTATCCTCGCCCTGATTGGATTCGCTAGTGGGGGCGGAGGAAGCCATAGGACTCGCCTCTGTAGAAACACTCTGGCTCGCAGGGTTGTGGATCTGGTTTTCCGGTGCGGGAACATCTTGCACTTGGTAAGGACGATTCACAGACTGTGCTGCTTGCTTTAACTGGTCGATCGACTCTTGCAGTTCAGGTGAGAGGTTAGATAGACCTTTACTCTCTGCTTTTTTGAGGTCGGCGTGCAACTGCTCGATCTTTAGCTCTTGCTCAAGTTCTTCTTTGACTGAGTTGGCCATGCGTTTCATCGCGCGGATCCAACCTGTTACTGAACGTACTGCAACCGGTAGACGTTCGGGGCCAAGTACCACAAGCCCCAGAACACCGATCAGCAGCAGCTCCATAAAGCCGATACCGTCAAACATAAAGAGTTACGCCTGTTCTTTGTTAGACTCAGGTTTCTTTTCAGTCGCCTGTTGGGTTGGTTGTGCAGTTTGTGCTGTTTGCACTGATTTTGCTGCTTCAGCATCTTCTAACGCTTTTTTATCTTCGTCTGAAGACATAGCGTTTTTAAAGCCCTTAACAGCACCACCTAAATCACCACCCAAAGAGCGTAATTTCTTTGTTCCAAACAATAAGACAACGATTAACGCGATGATAAGAAGTTGCCAAATACTAATGCCACCCATGAAGGTATCCTCTTAATTGATATCGGTTCTATTATGAACCTCTGATTAATTAGTGCTAGCTAAAATTTACGATTCTTTGGCCTAGATCGCCATCCGATAATCCACAACACCGCGCCTGAAATCAGACACACGTAAGGGCTCCACAGTGTAGCGTCTTGGTTGAACAATAACGTGCCGCAGATCAATAAAATTGCAGAAGTGATGAGCAAGTAATTACTCTTGTGTGCTTGCTGCTGATATTTCAGATACTTATCTAGCATTTGTTGCTGAGAACTCAGCAATTTCCTGCCTAATTTAAGGTTATCGTAAATTAGCTCAGGGAATTCCGGAAGCTTATCAGACCAATATGGCAGTTTTGTGGATACCTTTTTAAACATTGCCTTAGGGCCCACTTGCTCGGCCATCCACTGTTCTAAAAAGGGTTTCGCCGTTTGCCAGAGATCCAGCTGCGGGTAGAGCTGACGTCCTAAGCCTTCGATATAGAGTAATGTCTTCTCCAGCAGCACGAGCTGCGGCTGCACGACGATATCGAAGTGGCGTGCGGTGCGGAACAGTTCTAATAACACATGGCCGAAGGAAATTTCATCTAAGGGCTTGTTAAACATAGGTTCACAAACGACTTTGATGGCTTGTTCGAAGGCTTGTAGATCGGTTTTTTCCGATACCCAACCCGATTCGATATACAGCTGCGCGATACGATGGTAATCACGATTGAAAAACGCGAGGAAGTTTTCCGCTAAATAGCGCTTATCGACTTCGCTGAGTGTGCCCATAATGCCGCAATCAAGGCCGATATAATAAGGATTCTCGGGATGCTCGCGGGAGATAAAAATATTCCCAGGATGCATATCGGCATGGAAAAAGTTATCGCGGAACACTTGGGTGAAAAACAGCTCCACGCCACGCTCGGCCAAGAGTTTAAAGTTAGTGCCCTGTGCCTTCAGTGCGGCGATATCCGACACCGGAATACCGTAAATGCGCTCCATCACCATTAAACGTGGATAGCAAAACTCTTCGTAGACATACGGAATATAAAGCGCATCTGAGTCGAGGAAGTTATTGCGCAGCTTAATGGCATTGAGTGCCTCAAGCTTAAGATTGAGCTCACCTAGAATGGTCACACGGTAATCTTCAATCACCTCAGAGGGGCGCAGACGATTCCCCTCACCGAGGAGATAATCGATGACCTTAGCCGTTTGCGACATCAACAGCAGATCGGCTTGGATTTTAGTTTCTACATTCGGGCGCAGCACTTTTAAGACCACGGCCTTGCCGTTGGATTTGAGCGTGGCGGTATGCACTTGCGAAATCGAGGCTGAGGCTAAGGGGGTTTCGTCAAAGTCGTCGAAGTAGCTCTCGATGGGGGCTTTAAGTTCGGCTTCAATCGCCTGACGCGCCAAGGCGCCATCGAAGGGCGGGACTTTATCCTGCAACATGGCAAGTTCATTGGCCCACTCATCGCTGAGTAAGTCACGGCGGGTTGACAGCATTTGCCCGAGCTTAATATACACAGGGCCAAGCTCTTGCATCGCCAGCTTTAAACGCTCGCCACCGGATTTACCTTTGTGCTTATTGCGGATCCAAAACAGGCTGTTGCGGGCGAGTTTAAAGTACCAAGGGGTCATCTTTGGCGGTAATACGTCATCTAACCCATATTGCAGTATGGTTTTAATGACATGATAACCGCGGCGGATACTGGCAAGGGTCATGGCTTAATTTGGTCTCTTAATTTGGCAATCCGTTGTTCGAGCGCACGAGTGTCGTCAACTAAGTCATCCATTTGATCGCGAAAATGAATGAGTTCAATCCGGTGTGGCGCAAGGCGATATTCTTCGATAGCGAGTTGCCCCAAATGCGAGCGGGTCTTACGCAGCACTTCAAGAGCTAAGGTTTTGGCCTGTAGTCCCGTGCTCAGCAGTTTATGGGTTGGCCCATCGCCTAAATAGCGCGACAGTGGCTCGGCAAAATCAAACTCTATGCTACGCAGATAATGGCTGAAGCTTTGTAACAGATTGAGGTCACCTTCGAGGCTGAGCTTATCCTGTTTGATGAGTTCGGTGAGGTTAGCACCTTCTGTCACGCGGTAGAGCGTCGTAGCATCGGCATGCAAACTGACATCCACATCGCCTTCATAGCGACTCAGCACTTGGATTTCTTTGGCGAAGACCAAGTAAATTGGCCAGCTGAGTTGTGATAATTGAATGCGAAAGACTTTGCCATGTAACTGACGCTGGCGAGCATAGGCGTCGCCAGCTTGGGTCTGAAGTTGCTTCAGACCCGTCTCAATGGCGGCGCAGGCAAGTAACACCACTTCTTGCGGCATCATTAGAATTTATAACCGCGGTGCAGGGCAACAATACCGTCGGTCATGTTGGTGTAATCGACCTGTTCAAAGCCCGCATCGACCATCATTTGCTTGAGGGTCTCTTGGTCTGGGTGCATACGAATCGACTCGGCTAAATACTCATAGCTGTCGGCGTCTTTAGTAATGATTTCACCCATTTTCGGCAGTACTTTAAAGCTATATAAGTCATAGACTTTACGCATCAACTCGTGCTGTGGCTTAGAAAACTCTAACACTAACAACTTACCGCCTGGCTTAAGCACGCGGTTCATTGAACGCAGCGCCGCGTCTTTATCGGTCACGTTACGCAGACCAAAGGCGATAGTGATGATATCGAAGTGGTTATCGGGGAAGGGCAGCGCTTCGGCGTTGGCTTGCACATAGCTCACATTGCCAACGATGCCGCGGTCACGCAGTTTAGTGCGGCCCACTTTCAGCATAGAATCGTTGATATCCGCTAATACCACTTCGCCTTTTTCGCCCACTAAATGGGAGAACTTAGCGGTTAAATCGCCAGTTCCACCTGCAAGGTCGAGTACTTTCATGCCGGGGCGCGCGCCAGAAACTTCGATTGTGTAACGCTTCCAAAAACGGTGAATACCGAAGGACATAACGTCATTCATGATATCGTACTTGGCGGCAACCGAATGAAACACGCCGGCAACGAGATCGGCCTTTTTATCCGCCTCTACGGTTTTATAACCAAAGTGGGTATTTTTAGATTCGCCCTCAGACATCAATGTATTCCTATTGTTTTGCAAAGTATTAGTGGCGAGTGTAAGCCATCGCCTGCATTTGCTGAATCTTTGATCTATCACTCTGTGATCGAGTTAGTAAACTCTCCTCAAGGCGTTGGCTTGAGGCGTTTGGCATTGGCCAATGTTGAGCGCGCCGACCCGATAAAATGGACAGGCATTAGACCACAATATCAGGATTTGGTGAATAGCTTCGCGCCCATGAGGGCGCAACCACAGTATTCAATTAAGCTAGAAATTGGCTGCGAGCCTGCACATAGGCGTAAATTAGCTCGCTGATACTCTGGCCGACATCCCTAAATCCGGCCTCTATGCCTGCCTCGTGGCAGCTTGGCGCTGCTTCTGCTAAGTGCAAATAGGCGCAGGGGCAGTGACTTGCAATATAACTGACATAATGGGCGGCATCGAGCAGCGGAATACCCGCCGCAGTCGATGCACTGCTGGGCATTTTTGCAATGGCATCGACATCGAGCTCTAATCCAACGGGCAGGGCTGTATGATTGAGTTTGCCGGCAATCTCCTGCAGCGCCTCAGTGAGGCTCACTTCGCGGCGCACCCAGATCTGTTGCAGGCTATGCCAAGTGCCACCAAAGTCAGACAGTTGCTGTAAATTTGCCTCGCTGTTTTTCAGCTCGTGTAAGCCGAGCACATGGTAATAACCCAGCGCGCCGCGATCGGCGGCATAACTAAAGCCGTTACCGCTGTGGCGCCCTTCGAGTAGACGGAAATCACTGTGCGGATCTAAATTCACCGCGGCAACTTGGCGTTGATAATGGGCCGAAGTCGCCATTAACAGGCCATAGGCATTGTTGTGGCCGCCGCCAATCACTATGGGCTCAAGCCCTGCGGCTTGTATGGCGCTAACGATGCTAATCACCCGTTCATCGAGTTGCTCAACCGCTTGGCGTAAATGGGGTAGGCTTGCGCCTTCGCCGTCCTGCGCCTGTAATTGCAGATCCGCCGTATGAACTTGCCCTAAAATCAGGCATTCGGCGCCCGAAAGAAAACGATTCGACTGTAAATTCAACCATTGGCGCATGCTGGTGGTAAAGGCATCGGTGGCACCGCCTCTGCCTAAGTTTGCCCGTGGACCGATATCTTCCCCGACACCCAGAATGGCAAATTGCGCCCCGTGGGCTTTGGCTGTGGCAAGTATCGCCTCGAGCGGATGTTCGTGATTGGCCAAATGCACACATTGACCAATTTTGGTTTCACCCGCTCTTGGGCTCACTAAGCTGGCCACATCGGCTTGAGTAAATGGAATAAATTCAGACATGGATTCGTATTCTTATCGGTAGGGACTGGGATATTGTGGCGTACCCAAGGACGAATATTCAATGGGACTTAGCGAAAAACAGCCAATAAAAAAGCCAGCTTAGCTGGCTTTCTTGATAGGTAATTTGTCATTACTCAATGTCGAGTGGTTCTGGCGACAGGATAATGCCAGTGTTGTCGGCATAGATATGATCGCCAGGGAGGAAGGTTACGCCGCCAAAGTTGACCGGAATTTCCACTTCGCCCACAGAATTGCCATCGGCACCTACTGGAATCGAGGCAAGGGCTTGAATGCCGATGTCTAACTCTTCCAGTGCATCCACATCGCGTACTGAACCGTAAACGATAATGCCTTCCCAGTTGTTGTTGACTGCGATTTCAGCGATAGAAGCATCAATCAGGGCGCGGCGTAATGAGCCACCACCGTCAACCAGTAAGACTTTACCTTGGCCATCTTCTTGTAAGACCTCGGTGATTAGGCCGTTGTCTTCAAAGCACTTAATCGTGCTGATAGAACCGCCAAAAGAGCTACAACCACCGTAGTTACTGAACATGGGCTCGACTACATCTACGACATCTAAGTACATGTCACATAGTTCTGAGGTGTTGTATTCCATATTTACACTCCTATTGATCCGCGTTGCGTACAGTTTAGCGAGTTTACGCCAGTATAAAAGGGATTACTGAAAAGAAAAGTGTTATCAATCACGGTATTGTTGCACTTGGGGGTTAACACTTCTGTTGTAAACTTTCGTCACTTAACAGGGGTTTGTCCTCAAAACTTGATATTGGTCATTAAATAACGGTTTTTTATTACAACTCTGTTGCATGTTTTGGTATTATATCCCAAGTTTAAATTAACTTACTTAACTTAATTTGCTTTAGGGGCAAGGACCCCCCGTTACGCTTATGGACGGTAGAGGGCCTTCGAGAGGTGCCTATGGAAGCTGTAAACACAATTGAAATTATTGGTTATTTTGCCTCAGTGATGGTGGCAATTTCACTTATGATGAAGAACATCATCTGGTTAAGATGGTTAAACTTTGTCGGCTGTACCCTGTTTGTAATCTACGGCGTATTTATTTCAGCCTGGCCAGTTGCAGGTATGAACGCTTTCGTAGCCTGTATTAATATCTATCATCTGACGAAAATTTACCGCGCCAAAGCGTTGGAACAAGCCGTCGCTTGAAGGTTTTCTGACAGTGTTGCCCGAGCTTAGCATCAGGGCAGCACTGTATCTCCCGGCACGTTTTCCTTAATCTTTGCAGTCATTACTTCATCCCTCGCGATTCATTCCCTCTGCGCTAGTGTCATAAAACTTTAGGCCTGATGTCACTTTGCCGTCATCGGGAGTTCTTAGTCTCACCTTAACACTGAGTACTTAAGCAATATCTGTTTAAGTCGCCATAGGGTTTAGCGTGGGGTTCTATCGTGAAATAGTCGTCTGACAGGGCGTTAAAATATGCAGACGCTAACGGTTGTCGAGAGAATGCACTCATTAACATCGCCATGATACTCGCTGGCATGCCAGCAAGGAGCCTGTTTTATGTTGAGTTACATTACAGACTTAGATAAGCGCATGTTTTATCGCATTGTAGGTTTGAGCCAACGTCACGGTGTTTATGACTGGGCGAAGCGGATATCGGCAACTGGAGATGGGCATGTGTATTTGTATCTTGCCGTCGGGTTGATGCTGACACACTCCCAAGGACAGAGCCTGTTCAATCTGCTGTTGGCGAGTTTTTTGATTGAATTGCCGCTGTACTTATTACTCAAAAATAGCATTCGCCGCACTCGGCCCTGCCACGCCTTGGTTGGGTTTGAGAAGGGATTCGAACCTTCAGACCGATTCAGCCTACCTTCGGGGCACACGGCGGCCGCCTTTGTGATGGCCACGAGTGTGGCGCAGGTGTATCCCGTGGCTGCGCCTCTTGCTTACCTGTGGGCACTTTGTATTGGTGCCTCACGCATTGCGCTAGGGGTGCATTATCCTTCAGATATTGCTGCCGGCGCCCTGTTAGGCGCAGGGGCTGTGCTGCTGGTACATCCCGTAATTTAACCTAAATCAGGCGCTTATTCGTTGGATATCTCCTTGATTCACCACTCTTTCATTCACAGTTAAAGGATAAGCAATGCGAATACTCTACGGAGTTCAAGGCACAGGGAATGGCCACCTAAGTCGTGCTCGAGTGATGGCAAAAGCCTTAATTGAGCACAATATTCAAGTCGACTTTTTGTTTTCAGGGCGTAAGCCTGAGCATTTTTTCGATATGGAGTGTTTTGGGGAGTATCGCGTACAGGCGGGAATGACCTTTGCAACCTACTCTGGGCGGGTGAATGTGCCACAAACGGTAAGACAAAATTGCTCCTTGTCATTGCTTAAGGATATCCAAGCATTAGATTTGAGTTGCTATGACCTAGTACTGAATGATTTTGAACCCGTATCCGCATGGGCGGCGAGGCGCCAAGGAGTCCCCTCCATTGGGATAAGTCATCAAGCGGCCTTGACGCATCCTGTGCCTAAGTTGGGAAGCACTTGGTTTAATGAGTTACTACTCAACTATTTTGCGCCAGTAGATGTGGCTCTGGGGTGTCATTGGCATCATTTTGGTTTTCCGATCCTACCTCCCTTTGTTGAAGTCGATGCTAGTCCGATTGAACATACCCATCAAATCTTGGTGTATTTACCCTTCGAAGAGGCGGATGCGATCGCCGCATTTTTTAAGCCATTTACGGATTATCAGTTCTTGGTGTATCACGCTAAGCAGCCGACGGCACCGCTCGCCGACCATATTCAATGGCATGGTTTTAACCGTGACGGCTTTAAACAGCACTTAGCTAGCTGCGGTGGGGTGATTGGTAATGCCGGATTTGAGCTGGCGAGCGAGGCGCTGACCTTAGGGAAAAAATTGTTGGTCAAGCCGCTGATTGGTCAATTTGAACAGTTGTCGAACGTGGCCGCGCTCCAATTATTGGGCGCAGGTGACAGTATGATGAGTCTGGATACGGGCGTGGTCAAACGTTGGCTCAAGGCGGCATCGCCAAATCCAATTGCCTATCCACAGGTGGGCGATGCCTTAGTGAAATGGATTTGCAGCGGTCAGTGGCAACATACCGCGCCATTGTGTGATGACCTTTGGAGTCAAGTGAAGCTGCCCGACACCTGGCGCTAACTCGAGCTAAGCTTGATGATAAAAGGCGTCCTCGGCTCTAGCTGGAAATTTGGGGTTAGCGTATAATTTGGCCAATTTTGCTGTTAGCCCCAGCAGCGTGTCTATATTGGCCTAGTCTGGCCACAATTTAGTTGTCATAAATGAGCCTTAAGAAGTTTACTCAGTACAAGCTACTGTTTTTAATGTTGTTGTCCCTCGGTATTTTACTTCCTTTTATTCCTGACCAAGCCTATCACATCCCCGGCCCTGATATTGCTACGCAAAATCTGCATGTGATTGAATTTAACGATCAAGGTCAGCCACACAACGATGGACAATGGCAAGGGCTCAAGGCGCGGATTTTACAACCCAATAATGGCACGGCCCCCGAACTGCTGATTTTTGTCCACGGCTGGCACCACAGTGCAAATCCGACGGACGAAAACTTTGTCGCGTTCGAGCAGTTTTATCAGCAGATGGCGGCATCCGACTCCCAGCGAAATCTATTGGGTTTATACATAGGCTGGCGAGGCGACAAGCTGGACCCCTTCTGGCTCGATGGCTCAGAAGATGCTACCAGTTGGATTGAACCGCTGGATTTTCCGACCATTTTACAGCGTAAAGCCGTGGCCAAGCGCATAGGGCAAACTGGGCTATCGCAGTTGCTGGATAAGCTGGATGTGTTAGTCGCTGAGCATCAATTACTGCGTTATACCGTGATTGGTCACAGCCTTGGCGGCTTAGTGGTGTTACATGCCAGTAAAGATAGAATCAAGGCGGCCATCGATAATGAGCAGGATAACCCGAATCTTTTCTTACTGTTAAACCCCGCTGCGCCAGCGCAGGATTTTAAGCCACTTGATACTCTGATGAGCCTAGATAGACAAAAACCGAGTATGGTGGTGCTGCAATCTAAGGGCGATTTTGCGGTAAAAGAGGCCTTTAATTACATCAAGGACGGCGAGCGGGCGCTGGGTAACTCTTGGGCTATTACCCACGATATCGATAAATGCTCTGGCGGTAATTGTTCGACCCCGATGAAGATGCCCTCTGCATTAATGGCTCACGATCAAATTCCAGGTTGTATGATGACCTTGCCGCATTCGGGCTGGAAAATTCGTGCTCGCCTGCAGGCGCGGCGCAGCGTGCAAACCTGTCCTGACGCCAATATGCAGGCAGTATGGGTGCTGGCCGTGTCCGATGAAATTGTCTCTGGGCATAATGGTATTTTAACGCCTGACCACGCCAAGGCGCTGTCCGAGGTGATGGGCATGATTGATTTGTATCGAAATCAACTGCCTAAACATGCGGTTGAAAGCCCTGCGAATGAAGATTTAGCGACGTTGGCGCCCGACTCTGAGGCAAAAAATACCAGCGATACACAAACCAGTACCCCAGCAGAACCCGTGGTGTTAGTCGAGCCATTACCTGAAGGCGAACAACCTAAGCCACAAGAGGCTCAAGCACCGAGTGAGGTGAGTCCCCCAGTTACGCCGCCACAAGCCGATGAACAAACACAGCCGCAAGCGACAGATGGTAAACCGAGTGAAGTTGATGATAAGACCAAACAAGAGATAACTGAGTCCACGGACAAGCAATCAATAATCAATGCCGAACCTCAACCTCAGAAAAATACTTCTAACGAGATTCAGTCGAATGAACCGACTCAGCCTCAACCTAAGGTCAAGACTGAGTAAATCGGGAGATGTGATTGCCTGCTCATGCAGCGAGAGCCGTTAACGCTGGATAAATTTAGCTACAGGCGAGCTGAGCTTGTTGTTTACATTGTTTTTCTGACTCAGCGGAAGAAATCTCTCCAAGGCAAAAGTCCAGTCTGACAGTGCGTTTCTCGGCGGTTTTTGCTGTGGACGTGGGCGTCCATTTCCACTCTTTAAGTATTTGTCTTGAATATCTGCCAATCGCATTATTGGGGATAGAATTGATGACTTCGATATTTTCAGTGTCACCCGTCTCGGAAATGTCGAAAGACAACACAGTACAACCCGCTATGCGTGAACGCGCGAGTTCTATTGGGTATTGGGGTTGCTGTGTATTGTCGCGTTCCCAAACAAAATCGCTGCTTGGGCTAATATTGGTGACTTGTACATCGCCATAAATATGCTTAGTTAATGCTAAGCATGGGGGAGTAAGCAGTAAAAGGGCGAGTGCGCCCCAAGCTGAAGATTTCATCTACGCTCCTTGTTTATTCACTATCCGTTTGGTTTAGAAGGGAAACCTAGCAGCCTCACTTTATCTGAAAAAAACAGCGTTTGTCATATACTTTTTACTGATTTTTAACCTGCCATTTACGCCAGCTAAAATGAAGGAAAAGGACTAAAAGCAGGCTAACGATCGCCCATGTAGGGTATTTATGTTGATGATAAAACGTGAGAATAGGGGCGATTTCATCGCGGATTAATACTGGGCCTAAGCCAAAAAGCGTTACCCAAATGCTGGTGGCGAGTAGGTTGCCCATCACGAATTGCTTAAAGGGCATCTTGGCTAGGCCGCAGCCAATAAACATAAACTGCTTAAGCCCTTCGACAAAACGGCTGAGCACTAAGGCTGCAATGCCATACTGGCCAATCACACTGTGGATCTTGTCCTCAAGCTGCGGCTTTATCCAACCTTTTCGCAGTAATACCTCACCGAAGCGGCGACCGATAAAGTAGCCCAAACTGTTGCCACTCAGGGCGGCTGCGTAGGCAACGATGAGGACTAATGGCAGCGACATTTGCCCCGTAGCAGCGAGTAAACTGGCAACAATCAGTAAGGATTGTCCCGGTGCAGGAATCCCAAATCCCTCGACGGCAATGGCCACGAACAGCAGTAGATAACCGTATTGCTGCAACCAAGGTGTCATTTCGGTGATCAGGTGTTGTAAGGCTTCTGGCATGATGAAAACAGAGTGCGAGAATGAATCATCCCATATTACTCGGCACAGCCAAATTTAGGATAGCTTTATGAGCAAAGTTTCATGCCGATTTTATGGTGGTGACTAAATCGAAGGCACAAAACAAAAAAGCCGAACTGAGCTCGGCTTTTTATGCATGACAACTTAATGGTCGCTTAAGCGAAAGCAGCCTGCAGTTGTGGCACAACTTGCTTCTTACGGCTTAATACGCCGTCTAACCATACTTTACCATCGACTGGGGTTTTGCCGTAGGCACGGTTAACCAGATCGGCATCGTCAGAAACTACTAACAGCTCTGAGCCTTCTTTCATAATGTCGGTCAGCAGTAACAGTACGCTGTGACGGTTGCCTTCAACCTTCAGGGCTTTGATATCGGCTTCCAGCTCGGCTTTGATTGAGTCAAATACTGACAGATCAATCACTTCTAACTGGCCGATACCCACTAAGTTACCGTTCATGTTGAAGTCTTTAAAGTCGCGCATCACGAGATCGCGTGCTGGCGTGCCTTCAACAGCCGATTTTACCTTGAACATTTCCATGCCCAGCGCTTTAAAGTCTTCAACGCCTGCGATTTCGGCCAATGCTTCAACGCAGCGAATGTCAGCTGTAGTGCAGGTTGGTGATTTGAAGATCACTGTGTCGCTCAGAATGGCGCACATCATGATGCCAGCGATATTTTTGGGGATGGCAACTTGGTGGAAGTCGTACATCATCTTAATAACTGTGTTGCTGCAACCAACAGGGCGGATCCAGCACTCTAAAGGCGTGTCGGTCGTCAGATCGCCTAATTTGTGGTGATCCACAATACCTACGATAGTCGCTTGAGCGATATCGTCCGGTGCTTGAGTCAGTTCAGAGTGGTCAACAATGTAGACCTGCTCGCCAGCATAGCTGGTTTTGTATTCTGGCGCTTCAAAGCCAAAACGCTTCAGAATGAAAGCAGTTTCGGGTGATAATTCACCTAAACGTGCGGCAACGGCTTCTTCACCGATTTGGTTTTTTAAATAAGCTAACGCGATAGCACCGCAGATTGAATCAGAATCGGGGATTTTGTGACCGACAACGTACATAGGCATTTCAGGGACTCTCCTTTAAATTTGTGGCAATTTTAACAATATTTCGCCCGATTCGGAAATAGCCAAAGCGCATATCACTGCGCCCTTAAGTCGCTATTCCACTAAAAACCGACCGCTGGCTGTGGTCATCATTCACACAGCTGTTAGATCTTCACTTTAATCACGACTTTACGCACCGCAGTCGGTGTATCACTCGTGCCGGGCATATGCATATCGCCGGGGAAAAATAATGCGAACATACCCGCCTTTAGTTGTATGTAGGAGGCGTTGGCTTTATTCGACTCGTAATCGAACTCGGCGTAATCGTGCTTTTCGAAATAAGGTTTTGATGGGGTTTGGTCGACCAATGGTAGATAGCCAAACTCTTCTTCGCCGCTGACCACATACTGCACATCGATGTATTTTTGATGCACTTCAAAGGGTTCGGTCGATTGTGGTTTGGTGTGGTAATCGTTGACTATCACGAAAATATCTTCGCCATCGAGGGGATAATTGCCAACGGGCAATTGGCTAAAGTCAGTGCTGGCAAGATGCGCTAATGCCGTGGCAATGCGTGGGCTGAGTGATTGATAAATATGGCGATTAGCTAAGGTATCGACAATCATGGGGTACTCGATATGGCGTAAGTAAATGAGTGAATTGTAAAGATTATAATCAGTTCACCGCCGTTAGAACATAAGCGATAGACATAAAAAAACAGGCCATAAATGGCCTGTTTTCATTGTTTGCGGCTTAGTAAGTGTACTTGGCCTCGAGGAAGTAGTATCCCCCATTAAATCCAAACGGTGTGTTGGTTAACGGATAGACGAAAATACCATTGAAGTTATTGTCATCAGGGCGTTTTTCAGGATACACATCAAATAAGTTTTGTACGCCAGCAGTGAAGCTTAAGGCATCGGTTGCGGCGTAGCGCACGGATAAATCCATCACCCATTGGTCGCTGTAATTCACATCACCCGTTGAGTAACCCACAGTGTAATCGCCGAAATAGCTGAGGCGAATGTTCGTCTTAAAGTCACCTAATTCATGGGTCAGACCTAGGTTACCCGTATTGTGCGGCGTGGCCGAGGTCATGCGGGTTTGTTCGATATTATCGAAGAGTTTAGGGCCGAGTCCGTCCAAAATTTCAGGGAAATGAATATCTTGGATTTCAGTTTTGTTATAGGCGTATGCCAGGTTGGCGCGTAAATCGCCCCAGTTGCCGAGATCAAAATCTTGGCTCACCACTAAATCAACACCGCGAGTACGAGTATCGACGGCGTTAATAAAGAAGCGCGCCGATTCTGCATTGGTATTGGCTAGCGCCGCCGCAACAGCCGGTGAGTCGTTTGGCGTCACTGAGCTTGAGAGGATAATCCTGTCATCGATTGAAATCTGATAGGCATCCAAGGTTAGGGCTAGGCCCGTATCATTGGTGTACACCAAGCCTAAGCTGAAGGATTGCGACAGCTCTGGGTCGAGCTCGTTAATGCCTAGCGCCTTAGTCACTGGCGATAAGGTGTTGAAAGTGCCTGATTCTGTTGGCACTAACTGGCCCGTAGTCGGATCAGGATTAAACAGGGTCGAGATATTGCTGAAGTACAGTTGTTGTACGCTCGGCGCTCTAAAGCCTGTGTTCACTGTGCCGCGCAGGGCTAAATGGTCGGTGAAGTCGTAACGGCCTGCGAGCTTCCAGCTGGTGTTGCCGCCAAAGTCAGAATAGTTTTCGTAACGCAGCGCCGCCGCCCAATAAAACTCTGTGGTTAATTGGTTTTCAAGCTCAACATAAACACCGGTATTGTCGCGAGTTTCATCGACTTCTGATTCAGGCGTAAAGCCGGTGAAGCCTTGGCTGCCTGCTGCACGGTTATCATAACCGCCATTGATATAAGAACCCGGTTCGCCCGCCTCAATCTGATAACCGTTTTGGCGCCAAGAGACACCCGTTGCCACTAAGATCTCTGAATCATTGGCAAAGTTATAGTAGCGCGAGGCATCGATATTCAGGTTTGCTTCGCTGGTGGACAGTGTGCCCGCATCGAATTCCGTCGGGCTATCTGGGCCGAGTGATGCGTTTAGGGTGTTTACAATGTTGTATTCGAAAGAGTTTCCGCCATAGCCCGCTGAGGTATCGATATTCCATTCACCGAGGGTGAACTCATAGCCTAGGACTAAGGATGAATCGATGATCTTAGGATTGATCTGCGGTAAAAAGCCGTCGGGATACAGCTCGGTCAAGTTACGGGCATCGAGCGCGCGGCGATAAAATGCGCCGGATTTGGTTTCACGCTGGCTAATGCCACCAAAGGCATAGAGTTTGCTGTCGTTTGAGAAAGGCTGCGCCGCGTTAATAAATAAGCCTAAGTTATCGTATTCGGCGTCGCCCACTTGGTGGCTCTTGCGGTTGAATGTTGCTTCGCGCGGATCATCCGAACCGTCTGGCAGCTTAGGATATTGTTGGCGTGGATCTAAGCCTGCGCGGTTGGTGCTGTCTTTATGGTGAGCTTCGACGCCAATATTCACAAAACCGTCGTTGTTTAGGCTGATCCCGTGGTTCACGCCAACGCGCCATTGTTCACCGTCACCCAGATAGGTTTGACCCGCTTGAGCCGATACACTACCGCCTTGGTCGTTATCTTTTAAGACTACGTTGATAACACCGGCAATCGCATCTGAGCCGTATTGTGCCGAGGCGCCATCACGGAGGATTTCGATGCGTTTAATTGATGTCATCGGGATCGCGTTCAAATCGACGTTAGATGAACCCTTACCGACAGTGCCGCTTAAATGCACCAGCGCCGAACCATGGCGGCGTTTACCGTTTACCAGTACTAGCGTGTGGTCTGGCGACAGGCCGCGTAAGCTAGCAGGGCGCACCGCATCTGAGCCATCGGTTACCGATGAGAAGGGGAAACTGTAACTTGGCGCGGCAAATTGCAGTGCCTTAGCGGTTTCGGTCATACCGGTTGATTCGAGTTGCTCCGCGGTAATGATATCGACGGGGGCAACGCTGTCGGTTGCGGTGCGCAGGGCTATCCGCGAGCCGACGACTTCAATTTTCTCAAAGCTGCTGGTCTGTTCTTCTGCGTGTACGACAGGAAAAACCAAAGTTGAAGATACTGCTAATGCGATAACGGCTGGACGCATAAAACCTCTCAATGTGGAGTAACCTTTAAGCTGGAACGAAAACATTGAACCAACGAAAGTAACAATTCGATAGGGTGAAGGTTATCACTGTAACAATTGTTACATCTAGACAGAAAAGAACTAACTCAGAGCTTACTGTTCTAGATAATTCTTTAAAGCCAGTCGAATATGTCGCCATAGGAGAAGTGATGGGCTAAGTGAATAAAATCATCTAGATCCATTAAGCATGCTGAAGGTTTATCGCGCTTGGCGGCTGTGTTTTAATGGCACGAAACCTCAGATTTGAGGCACCTTAAGGAGTTAAGTTTTGCCCGCATTACGCTTTCTTGCAGGTCCTACGGCCTTTCACATCATCAGGGAACAAGGTCTGCATCCCGATGCTTTTACACAACTATTGGCCGCATCCGGTGGACCCAAATGGTTAGGGATTGCGGGTCTTGATAAGTATCTCTTCACGGAATTTTTTAAGCAGCGTAAGACACCGCTTTATACCTTAGGGGCTTCTTCTGGGGCGTGGCGTTTAGCCTGTTTGGCGCAGCAGAATCCACTACAAGCCTACGGACGTTTAGAGGATTACTATATTGGCCAGCGGTATGAAACCATACCGACACCGCAGGAAGTAAGCGAACAGGTGAAGGGTATAGTTCAAGGTATTCTCGGCGAGACGGGCGGGCGCGAGATAGTCAATCATCCCTTTATTCACAGTCACTTGATTGCATGCCGGGCTAAACATATCAATCGCCTTAGCCATAAATTGCCCTTGGCAGCAGGGCTCGCGATGACGGCCGCGACCAACCTCATTAGCCGCAAAACCTTGGGCTGGCATTTCGAGCGGGTGGTCTTTAGTCAGCAAGTGGCATCATCGCCCTTTAGACAACTTGCGGATTTACCCAGCCAGCAGGCACAGCTCACCGAAACCAATATGAATTCAGTGATGTTAGCGACGGGATCGATTCCCCTAGTGCTCGCACCTGTGTCTCAAATTGAGGGCGTTGCTACAGGGCAATACTATGATGGTGGCATCACCGACTACCACTTCGATTTGCCCTTATCCCATGCCACGGGGCTGACTTTGTACCCACATTTTTATCCCCATATGAGCCCTGGATGGTTCGATAAATCCTTAACCTGGCGCCGTGCACGCACCAATTACCATAACGCCTTGGTACTGGCGCCTTCGGCGGAATTTGTGGCTTCGCTCCCCTTTGGTAAGGTGCCCGACCGTGAAGACTTTAAGCAATTGGATACGGCGCAGCGGATGCAGTATTGGCGCCGCTCTGTTGCCTTGAGCGAGCGCTTAGCCGATGAATTTGCCGAGGTGTTCGAAAAAGGAAATATCGCCGAACACTTAGCACCGCTGTAAGGCGAGAGCGGCAAGCAAGCCTAAATTCTTTTTTGCTGTCAGCGACTTTAGGAAGGAAATTATTTCTCCTGCTACACTCTAAACTAATAAGGGATGCGGCTAGTTTTTGAGCGTTTCCTTCTATGAGTGGGCAGGAGGTTGCTATGCAAACACGAGAAATGGCGTTAATTATGCGCGATGCCTTGTTGCTGCCACAGGGAAGGATTGAGGTTCGCGTGGTAGAGCCGGGTCAATTACGCATGGTCGCGGATGTGTTAAAAGGCAAATACGATTTGGCCTTTGCGGCGATGAAACCCAGTGGTACTCCGCCCTGTTATCCCACTGCCACTCAGTGTGACATCATCGATTTTAACCAGCTGGAAGATGACTCCCTCAGCATAGTGTTAGAGGGGCGTCAAAGAGTCAGTATTCTCTCGGCGGCACAGACGAAAGATAAGCTGTGGATGTCCCGCACTTTGCCTTGCCAAAATTGGCAGGAAGAGCCGATAGAAGGGGAGTTCGAACTGATCAGTGCCGCCCTAGAGCAATTCTACGAGGTGAATCCTGACTTGCTGGAGCTGTATTCCCAAGTGCATTTAGAGGATGCGGCTTGGGTGAGCCAACGTTGGTTAGAAGTGTTGCCCATGTATAACCGCGATAAGCTAGTGCTGGTGAATCAACCCGACTGCCATAAAACCATGGATTTTGTCCTGCAACTCATCAAGTCCCATGTGGACTGAAAAACCACACAGAGGCTAAAATAGCGGCTCATTATCGCCGCTAGTTGTTTTTATGACTCAAACCGCCCGTGCCGCCCAACCTTCTTTTGTAGTGCTCCCCTTAGAAGTGGTTGATAAACCAACCGTATTTTCTTTTTTGATCGAGCATTATGCCCATATTGGCGAAGCGGTTTGGCGCCAGCGGATCCTCGATGGCAAAGTGCATTGGCAAGACGGTAGCTTAATTGGATTAGATACAGCCTATCGGCCGACGGCGAGGGCTTACTACTACCGTGAAGTCCCCGTCGAAGCCCAAGTCCCCTTCGCGTCGCCGATTTTGTTTCAAGATGACAATCTTATCTTGGCCTACAAACCGCATTTTTTACCCGTCACCCCGAGCGGCGATTATGTGAATGAATGCCTAGTGCACAGATTACGTTTAAGTACAGGGATAGACACTATCGCTCCTGCCCATAGGTTAGACCGGGAGACCGCAGGCGTGATCCTTATGACGACTCGTCCAGAGACGCGGCATATTTATCACCAATTGTTTATCGATGATGCGATCCGTAAAGATTATCAAGCGATTGCCAAACTCACCCCAGAGATTATGGCGCAATATGCCTGTGGCGAATTAACCTTGCCACTGCATTGGACGGTGAAAAATCGCATGCAACGCAGCGAACCGAGTTTCACCATGAAGATAGTCGAAGGTGAGGCAAATACGCACTCTGAAATCAGCTTAGTGTCGATTCATGGGGAGTTTGGTTTATTCGAGTTAAGCCCGATTACGGGTAAGACGCACCAGCTGCGGGTCCATATGCAAAGCCTTGGTATGCCATTGTTAAATGACCGCTTTTATCCGACCTTATACCCTAAAGGACCGGATGATTTTAGCAAGCCGCTACAACTCTTGGCGCAGCGATTACGTTTTGTCGATCCTGTCAGTGGTCGTTCGCACGATATTGAATGTGATGGATTAACGCTTTAGTCAGCGGAAAGCATTATTGCCACAGTGGAAAACCTGGGGTGCTGCTAGATGATTGTGTGAGTTCCTCCTCAATGGTAAGAATACAGACTCTGTTATGCTCATGAGCTGTAAGGAGTCTGACACTGATTGTTTGAGGAACTCAATAGAATGACCAAATCTGCAATCGTTTCAATTTTACTCTGTGCCGCGGTGTTGCTGGGCGCCATGTATTTTGGCGGCTGGACTAAGCATCCCTATGTGCAAGAGCTGACGACGGAAATCCGTAAAGCCAGCGCGGTGATCGAGCCGAAGAAACCGAGTGCCGAGGCGATGCAGGATGCTGACAATCAAACCGATGTGTCGTTACAGCCCAAGGGTGTTTGGGACCAGATGCGTGATGATGCAACGCCGCAAAAACGCCTTGAGTCCCAGCTATTTAAACAGAGCTTGCCTAATCAAGAAGCCACCGCTAAACCTGTGGATTCAGGTGCGGGTGTAACCAGTTCTGAAGCGGCAAAACACAACCCAGTTTAAGCTATTCCTGCCTCGGTGGTTCGAACCGAGTCTCGGTCATATCCCCATGTAAAACAGCAATTTTTGTCGGTTCACCATCTTCAGCTAACGCCAAAATTCCGATCCCACTTTGGTTGACTAAACGCTTGCTGCGCTCGCCATTAGGGCGCCGACCACGCAGCGACATTCGCTTACGTTTAGTGAAGAGATTTAACGGCGAGAAGTGGCCGTAAAGCCAGCCATTGAGCTTATCGAAAAGTGGCAGTAGCTTCTCGGGGAACTGGTTTTTAATCCCGCTACAGGTAATTTGATAAATATTCGGGCTGCTACGACGAAAGCGAATGCTGATGTCATAGGCGAAGGAGTAGTGCACATCCCCCGAGAGGATCACAAATTGCTCTGGGGTCCTGCGGTGCATAAAGATACTCAGTAGGGCATTGGCGGCGCCAGGATGTGCCATCCAGTTTTCGGCATCAACCAGCAGCGAGGCGCCCATTAGTGTCGCCATGCGTTGCACGGCTTCTATCACCTTGACCCCAAACATGGGCGCAGGGGAGACAATAATCACCTTAGATTGGCCGAGTAGCGCCTGTTGTAAATCCATCAAGGCTTCCCAATCCATTAACCCCGAGGGTTTAGCGAGATTGGATTCACTGCGCCAGCGGCGGGTGCGGGTATCTAACACGACCAGCTTAGGCGAAGTGTCTAAGGTGTAATGCCATTGCTCGAATTTGAGTAATAGATCGATTAATTCATCTTGAGTGTCTGGCGCAGATCGAGTGAAACAACCATCTAACAACGGCCGAACCTCGGCATCAAACTGGCTCGGTGCGTTGCCTAAACCTTGGAATAAGGTATAGGCAATCAAAGCATTACCAATAATGCGCTTCGAAAAGGCATGGCCGTAGGCCGACTGCTCCCACTTGGCGGTAAGGTTCCAATCGTCGGTGATGTCATGGTCATCGAACATCATATACACGGGGATATGCGCCATCAGGCGCCTAACCTGTTTGAGCCCCGCCTTAAAGGCCAATAGATTTTGCCATTCGCGCTGCCAGCGCAGTTGATTCGCCGCCGAGAGCCCCTCGACCTCCTTGGGTAAGTCGATAAGCTCCCATAATTCCGGCGACCAAGTGAGCAGATACAGGGCAATCATCTCATTGAGACTGACTAAATGGTTTTCGGCAATCGATGAGGTAAAAATCGGATGATTGATATACCAGCGCCAGATCGCGGTTTTGGCGGGATATTCGGTGCGTGGCAGCAGATTCTTATGGCGTAAATATAAATGCTCGGGTTGGTAACTTATGTCCTCGCTTCCCGCAATATTGGCGCCGTGGAAGGCTTCATGGTGCAAACCTAGTTTTTCAATCACTTGGCCTATGGCGCATAGCATGGGGCCCGCCACATCATCCACATAGACCTGATCGCCGCTGAGCATCAATAACGCTGGGCGCTCATTCGCGCCTTTATCGATAAGCTGCGCGAGTTTAGTATCGGCGGCGACTAAGGCATCCTCACTGTGATGATGGGGATTGCGGCATGAGCCATGCCATACCTGTGTCAGTGTTTGGCTAAAGTAAAGATGGGGCGAGTTAGCATCGCCATAACCTAACGCTTCGACATGATTAAATAGGTCATCAATGCCCTTGGCTGACACGCGATATTGGATAACCGTTTGAGGCGCAAGCAGTTCAGGACGCGATAGGCGAAGTAAATACTGAAAGGCATGCTGACCGAGCGGCACACAGTGCACTTCTTCCTCTGTTAACGGGTAACTTTGCCCCCCTAAGGTAAGCTGTAATTCGCTTAACGGCTCGCGGCTTACAAACCAGAGAGTAAAGTGTGAGGCGTCGCAGTGGCGCAGCATGGGGCCTGCAAGAATAAGGGGAAGTGCTTGAGTCAAATTCAGCCTTTAGGTCGTTAATCGGGTTAAGTGGTACAAACTCGATGCAGTTGAGCACAGGCAAATAAGAGTAAACAAGTGCGTTGAATATGAAAAGCTTTTAGAATTATGAGCCAAATGAATGGCTAAGGATCGCGGGGCAATATGGCAAACATTATGGTAACGGGCGCAACCGGATTACTCGGCAGGGCGGTCGTCAAACAGTTAACCGCCGCGGGTCATAGGGTGATTGCCACAGGTTTTAGCCGCGCCGAGGCGGGGATTCATCGGCTCGATTTAACCCAAGCCGCCGAGGTCGAAGCCTTTATTGCCCGTGAGCAGCCCGAGGTGATAGTACACTGCGCCGCCGAGCGTCGCCCCGATGTGTCCGAGCGCTCGCCTGAGCATGCCTTAGCGCTGAATCTCAGCGCCAGCCAAACCTTAGCCGAGGTCGCTAAAACTCACCAAGCTTGGTTGCTTTATATTTCCACCGACTATGTGTTTGATGGCACAACGCCGCCCTATGCCGAAGATGCTGCGCCCAATCCGGTCAACTTTTATGGCGAGTCTAAATTGCAGGGCGAAACTTGTGTACTGAACACCGACAGTGGTTTTGCGGTGTTACGTTTACCTATCCTCTACGGCGAAGTGACTCAGCTGAGCGAATCTGCGGTATTGGTACTAATCAATCAATTGTTGGATAGCAGGCCACACCGGGTCGACCATTGGGCCATTCGTGCGCCAACATCGACGGCGGATATTGCCAATGCCATTGCTAAGCTCATTCAGCGGCAGTTACATGCTGCCGATGTGTCAGGGATTTACCATTTTAGTGCCACGCAAACCATGACTAAATACCAAATGCTGCTCAGCTTAGGTGAACTGCTAGGGATAGATAGCGCGCATTTACTTCCTGAGCAAACCCCCATGGATAGCGCTAAAAGGCCGCAAAATTGCACCTTAAGTT
This sequence comes from Shewanella mangrovisoli, assembly GCF_019457635.1. Classification (NCBI taxonomy): domain Bacteria; kingdom Pseudomonadati; phylum Pseudomonadota; class Gammaproteobacteria; order Alteromonadales; family Shewanellaceae; genus Shewanella; species Shewanella mangrovisoli. The sequence goes on along the minus strand of NZ_CP080412.1, from coordinate 4,271,667 downwards.
GTGGACGTTTAGCGGCGCAGGGGATTTACTCTGAGCTTGATTTTAAGGCTGGGCTTAGTCAGGCGCTTAGCCAATCCTACGCGGCATTGGCGGCGGTAGGCTGTCGTTTAAGGAATCACCATGGTTAAGATTTTAGGCACAAATTTGCAAGCCGCCGACCAAGTGGCGCTGCTGCGAACCTTAGGCTTATTGCTGCAAATCGGTTTGACGTTATTTGCCGCCGACACCTTTGGCCTGAGTTTGCAAATGGAGCCCCTAGTGCATGTGTTTGTACTGGAGGTGTTGTATTTGTCGCTCACCTTGGCATTACGTAAGCCCTTGTTTGCGAAAGAGCGTGGTCTGTTTATCGCCTTAAGTCTCGATACCTTGTTTTGGATCTCTTGGCTGTATTTTTCGGGCGGGGCGACCAATGCGTTTATCTCCTTACTGTTATTACCTATAGCGCTCGCCGCCGTGACTCTGCCGATTTGGGCGCCTTGGAGCCTGACGGCGATCTCTACGCTTGCCTATAGCCTGATGATTTTTACCGTGCCTGAGTCGCAAATGCATCACCACGGTATGGATATGAGCTCCCACTATCTCGGCATGTGGTTTAACTTTGTGATTTCGGCACTGGTGTTGACCACGAGTGTGGCGTTAATTGCCAAGCGCATGCGTCGTCAGGATGCGCAGCTTGCCTATATGCGCGAAGGACAACTGCGGCAGGAGCAATTGTTGGCACTCGGCACCGTTTCGGCACAAATGGCCCATCAATTGGCGACGCCGCTATCGACACTACGATTATTGCTCGACGAATTAAGGGAAGAGCAACCCGAACCTTCGGTCACGGTTGTAGAGATGGAGGCTGCATTAGGTCGCTGCGAACATACCTTAACCGAGCTGCGGCTGGCGACTGAGTCGATTCGCGACCGCCGTCAGCGGCCGCAAAAGGTCACTGAGCTGGTGGCCGGATTAAAGCAGAAAACCCAGTTGTTGATGCCGCAGACCGAACTCAATTGGTTGATCACCTGTGCGCCTAAGCAGTTGGAAGAACAACAGATCTTAACCGATATGAGCTTAACCCCCGCCATTATGGCCTTGATTGAAAATGCCGCCCGCGCCAGCGCCGAAACCTTAGGCGTCGCCCAAGTGGATATCAGCCTAGATAGCGCGCCAAGTGAAGGGCAGATCTATTTGCAGATCCGTGATTATGGCGCGGGTATCGCTTCCTCGTTATTGCCACAATTGGGTACCTTATTAATCGAGAGCCCCAAAGGTTTAGGTGTGGCCTTGCTGCTGAGCCACGCTAGCCTCGAGCGTTTGGGGGCGGAGTTGATCCTCGCCAATCATCCTCAAGGGGGCACAGTGGCGCAAATTCGTTTTACCCTCTTGCAGCCTAATGCATCGGCCACGACGACGGAGGCGCTATGAAACGGCTATTGATTATTGAAGATGATCAAGCGCTTGCGGGCGTGCTCGCACGGCGATTGACTCGCCATGGTTTCGAATGTCGCTTGAGTCACGATGCCAGTAATGCGCTGCTGGTGGCGCGGGAGTTTTGCCCTAGCCATATTCTGCTGGATATGAAACTGGCCGAGGCCAATGGCCTGAGTTTGATTGTGCCTCTGCGTAATCTGTTGCCTAAGGTCACCATGGTGCTGCTAACGGGCTATGCCAGTATTGCTACTGCGGTAGAGGCGATTCGCCTCGGCGCGGATAACTATCTTGCCAAACCCGTCGATACCCAAACCTTGTTGGCGGCCTTCGAGGTCAATAGTCAGGCGAGCGCGCTGCCAGAAGATGAAATCGACGACTCGCCGCTCAGCCCTAAACGGCTGGAATGGGAGCATATTCAGCAAGTGCTTAATGCCAATCAAGGCAATGTGTCAGCCACCGCCCGCCAACTGGGTATGCACCGTCGCACCCTGCAACGTAAATTATTAAAGAAACCCGTGAGTGAAACCGGGCCGATCAAATAAGGGCAATGCACTTAAGAAGGGAGTCGTCGTATGCGTGAGTATGATGGTATTGAGGTGCGTTATCGCAGGCCCGATGCCGATTTAGCCAAAAGCTTGCAAGTGATTGAAAACCTGTTGGGCTTTGCCCCCGAGTTGCAGCAGCTAGACTTTGATTTATCCTTTTGGGCAGGTGGTGCAGGGGTGCTTGATAAGCTGGCAATCTCCTGCAATGTTTCCCCCGCGCAGTGGTTAACACTCAAGCAAAAGCTGGACTTATATTCACCCGAAGAGATGATAGCTAGGGAAGATTGTCGCGAAGACTTTATCTGGTTAGTTGCCGACGATGAGGAATGCGGTGATATTTTGGCGGCTTCGGCACAATTTATTAATGACAACAAGGCACCGTTTCAAGGGACATGCGATATATCGCAGTCAATCCACTTTGGTTATATGAGCGATGTGAATACTTGGACGGCAGTATGGAGGAAAGGCAGCCGAATAAATTATGCCTACTTTTGCCAAGGCTAAGAGTTGTCAGGGCTAAGCGCTGTCTGTACTGAAAGCTGCCAAGGTTTCTCTGTATTAGTGCTAAACGCTTGTATCGCTACCAAGGCAGCTCAGTACCATCGTAGGCCAAAAAGCTGCCCGTTTGTGCAGGTGTGGCATTGGCGATAATACTCACCAAACATTGGGCAACATACTGCGGTGTAAACAGCTTTTGTTTGGGCACGTTCTGCTGAAAAGGTTTGGATAATTGCGTATCCGTAGTGCCGGGATGCAGTGATAGCACCACGCAGTGTTTCATCGTTCTTTGCCATTCAACCGATAGCGTTTTAAGAAACATATTCAGCGCCGCTTTCGAGGCGCGATAGCTATACCAGCCACCTAATCTGTTATCACTAATGCTACCGACTTTGGCCGACACTACGGCAAACCTTGCCCACGCACTGCGTTTTAACGCCGGTTCAAAGTGTTTTGCCAGCATCATACTGGGAAGGGTATTTAGCTTGATATTGTGCAGGAAAAAATCCCCATCGACAGCCTGCAGGCTTTTTTCTGGCCCCTTATCCTCTGTCCGCAGTATCCCAATACAGTTGATTAGCCAATCTAACTGGGGAATATTTTGACTCAGTTGCTTCATCTCCTCCTCAAGGGTGATATCCAGCTGATGCCAAATCACTCCATCGTCTCGCCCTGTATCGGGCCTATGATGTTTATAGGTCGCATGGAGAGTGGCCTCGGGATAGATTTCGCGCAGCTTATTCACCATGGCGTGACCTATGCCACCGCTACCACCTAACACTAAAATATTCATCGCGTTTCTCCCATGCGAGTGAGCCTTTATAGCCGCTCAATTTGCGCGAGATGTTGTTCGGCAGTGGCCAAAATTGCCTGTTTAACCGACTCATCGGTTTTATCCCAAGTGCGGTACAGCATGGCAATGCGTGGATTATGGATGAGCTGCGCGCGGTGTTTATCCATAAAGCGCCAGTACAGGCTATTTAATGGGCAGGCGAGTGCGCCGCTACGTTCTTTTATCTTGTAATGACAACCACCGCAATAATCACTCATTTTATTGATATAACTGCCGCTCGCGGCATAGGGTTTAGTGCCGACTATGCCGCCATCGGCGAATAACGCCATACCGCGAGTGTTGGGCATTTCGACCCACTCAATCGCATCCACATACACGCCTAAGTACCACTTATCCACCTCATCGGGGGCGATTTCGGTCAATAAACAAAAGTTGCCAATCACCATTAAGCGTTGAATATGATGGGCATAGGCATAATCGAGTGACTGAGATAAGGCATGGCGCAGACAATTCATTCGAGTCTTGCCATGCCAAAAATAGTCGGGCAGCTTGCGCGTGGCCTCGAGGGCATTAATGCTGGCGTAGTTGGGCATATTGGCCCAATAGATGCCGCGCACATATTCACGCCAGCCGAGGATTTGTCGAACAAAGCCTTCGACCTGGGCTATCTCAATAAAAGGATTGGCATGATAGTGCTCAATCACCGCATTGATTACTTCTAATGGGCTGATAAGTTTGGCATTTAGGCTAAAGGACAGCCGACTATGGTACAGGCTCCACTGCGAGGGATGTTGCTGGGTCATCGCATCTTGAAAGCGGCCAAAGGCGGGCAGGCAATACTCACAAAAATGTTTTAGTAATTCGAGGCTTTGTGCGCGGTTTATTGGCCAGAGTAAATGCGTATCCGCCTTGCCCATAGTATTAATCCCATGGCGCGTAAGGCGCTCGAGAATAGCTTGAACATTGTGTCCAAACATCAAGGGTGTTGGGAGCGATTTAATATCTTGGGATTTAAGCTTTTGCCTGTTGCTCGCATCAAAGTTCCACTGCCCACCAACGGTCTTGCCATCTGTCATTAAGATATTGAATCTTTTGCGCATGCGCCGATAAAAATGCTCCATCAGCCTGTGTTGCCCTTGAGGAAACTCCCTATCAATTTCGTCAAAGGGCAATAAAAAGTGCTCGGTATCGACGCAATTTACAACGGCATTGGCCAACTTCAACTGGCTTAATTGCGCGAGGAGTCGATATTCGTCAGGCCGTTGATATTCAAACTTAATCGCACCTGTTTTGGCGGCATAGTGTTGGAGCAATGCATTGAGATCGGCAAAGCCTTGGGTATCGTCGAGGGTGAGGTAACGCACTTGATGCCCTGCAGCGCCAAGCTCGCTGGCAAACTGCGCCATGGCACTAAAGAATGCGCAGATCTTTTGCACATGGTGAGTCACATAGGTGTTTTCTTGATGCAATTCTGCAATTAAATACAGTACCTCGGGAGCGACTTGCTGATACCAAGTATGCTGGGCGTTTAGCTGATCGCCTAAAATCAGCCTAACCGTATGGAAGTGCTGTAATTGCTGCTGTAATTGCTGCCGTAATTGCATTAGATGGACTCTGGTGGATGATTGTTGCGATTACACATTTCGCGATGGGATATTGGTGAACATTACGGATTACAGCACTGTGAGGATCACAAGGCGGGGGATTTGTCGGGATTCCGACAATAAGGTTTATCTAAGCTCGGTTTGATTGCTTTTTAAAAGCAAAGTCAAAGTCGTGGGGCTTCACCCCACACCCGACCAAGGAGGACTGCTCGTCCTATCCTCCTTGGATTCTCCAAGACGCCCCTAACGGAGTTGAAAGCCCCTTGGGCATTAAGCGTTCTTATGCTATCGCGTCAGACGCTCGTCCCTGATTCGACTGACGCTATCTCGGCATCCATGCCTCGCTCACGCAACGAACGCAAATGCCCTGCGGCAACTCCGAGGGGAGTGAACTCCTTCAGCTTTTGTGTTGTTTGCAAGTCATACAAAGCAAACCGAGTAATGCTTACTACCACTTTTAGAAATTTAACAATGGGCGGCTCATTAAATTAAATTGCTTTTGATGACTTTCATTTAAGCAATTTTAGCTGGCACAAGTTGTAGGCAAACCGAAAGTGAATTATGTTGTTGATCTAAAATGGATCTCCTTATTTTTCTTGCTGTTCTAATGAGGTAAGCGTGTATTCTAACCATACAAATGCGCAGTGGGGCTAGATATAGAATGGAAAATTACATCTCAGAACTACAAGTAAGGCTTAGTGCATGCAAAGCCAGAAGTAGGGATAGGCTAGAATATGCCTTCTATCTAACTATCAAATGTGATGATCTTTGTAACTTGTACTTTGAGCACCTGAATAACACCGACATTCGAAACAAGATAGTCAGGCAATAAAAAAATAGGGCAGGTGCAAACCAAGATAAAATTCCGTCCTGGTTTTTAGATAAGCTTATGCAAGATTTCTATGGCGCCGAGGGGCGCCACCGAATATCTCTAGGCACGGCAATCAAAGAGCTCTCAACGTTATATAGCCAAGACAAAGTAAAGGTTTTTATCGAGTGGCAAATTCTATCGCATAGCATTCTCGACAGGAAACGAGCATTTGCCCTTACCGCAGTGCATTATGACCCAGACCTCGAAACCCTACTGCTAAACTCGTGGTCTAAATTTGGAGATGTAGGTTCGTTGGATGTGTTAGTAAAGCATTGCTCAGACGAACAGCTAGCTCAACTTTTCCCTACTATATGGGCTTCAGTGCCTATCAAATCCTATATCCGCCATATTGCTTTGAAGCGTGTGGCTAAGTTTGACTTCTCAAAGGTTGAATTTATAAAAATGGAGAGACCTGTTTCTTATTTATCTGCTTGTGTTGCGGCAAGCAAAGATATCAGTGACGATTTTATCCTAAATGCTGCCAGAACGGTTGATTCAATCAATGAGCTTGGATATATAGTTTGGTGCGCAGGTAAGCTTGAAAAAAGAAATGTACTTGATCATCTAATGGACGAAATCGAGACTATTGAAGCAAAGCTTCCACTAGAGTTTTGGGAGCCGGAGTTCTATGACGTCACTTAATTAAGCCAGACAAGGTGATGAGGCAGACATAACTTTTTTAGGATTAATGGCCTGTAAGAAAGAAAGTCTATGCAAGACTTCTTTTTGATTTAAAGCCAGCACAGTAGTTGCAGGAGTTCACTTCCCCCTCGGAGTTGCCGCAGGGCGAATAGACAAATTGTGTGAGTCTTGCCATGGATGGCAAGCTAGCTTTCGCAGGTGCAGGGACGCATCCTTCGGAAGCGATAGCAAATTTGGCTATGAGCACAAGGGGCTTTCAACTCCGTCGGGGACGCCGAGGGATATCCAAAAGGGGAACAGGCGCTTTTCCCCTTTTGGTCGGGTGTGGGGGGAAGCCCCACGACGTTAAGCTAAAGAAATACAGAACGTTTAAGTAAAGTATTCATAATAAAACCGCAATCATTCGATTGCGTTAACCAATCCCGTTTGTAGTGCATAGCTCTCTAGCTTGATATCAAGATTATCCAAATCTTTATAAAACTCATCATCGAGTTGATTGAGTCGGGCTTCGGCTACTGGATTATCAGTTGCGGCGAGGCGTTGGTCTCTGTCGATAGGGACGGGATGGCCGCCAAATACCGCCTGTTTAGCCTGTTGTAGTAGGGCTAACGAGTGCAAAGCGCCAATTTGCTGAAGGCCGCGCTCGGCAACAGCATAATGCTCACCCGATGAGTTATCGAAATACTGGATAAAGCCGCCGTTGTAGACTTCGCCCGAAAGACAATTGACTGCGTAATAGTGCTGCGCCGCTTCGCTTAGCGTGTGAAAGCCCTGCTTATCGTCGTGCACCTGCACCACTATATCTCGCCACAGCGCTCTAAAAGGGCAGGTTTTATCTAATTCCCGCTCCTTTTGGTAATAGGCTTTTGCCTGTTCGATATTTGCACGATTGCCATTTTTACAGGGCATACATAAGCCTGCATTGCGCTCGGCGGTGCTGGGCATGATTAAGGTTTGGCAGGCTGTGCAGGGGACTTTTTCCGACATTATCTTTCCTTAGATACTCAGGTCAGCAAGAGAAGTAACAGATTCACAAACTACCCATGGAATGAATCGAGACACCCATTGTTAAATTTTGCAATACCGATGACTCTCTTGAGGTTAACGGCCAACACCGAAGTTACAGAATACACTTTCCCCTCGGAGTTGCCGCAGGGCGAATAGACAAATTGCGTGAGTCTTGCCATGGATGGCAAGCTAGCTTTCGCTGGTGCAAGGATGCATCCTTCGGAAGCGATAGCAAATTTGGCAATGAGCACAAGGGGCTTTCAACTCCGTTGGGGCGTCTTGGAGCATCCAAGGAGGATAGGACGAGTAGTCCTCCTTGGTCGGGTGTGGGGTGAAGCCCCACGACTTTAATTCGATTAGTTGTACTTTATATTCATCGCGATCAGCGGTTCGCGTGAGGCCTTTTCGGCTCTCAGGCGAGCTAAGTATTTTTCCCATAATTCCACTTGGTGAGTGGCGAGATCGTAAAGCACTTGCCAGGAGAACAGCCCGGTATCGTGGCCATCGTCGAAGACGATTTTAACTGCGTAGTTACCTACGGGTTCGATGCTGGTGATATTCACATTTTTCTTGTGGGTGACCAGCTTAGGGTTACCGTGACCGTGCACTTCGGCGGAGGGGGAATAGACGCGTAACATCTCACAGCTGAGTTGATACTGCTCGCCGTTATCGAAGCTGATTTCTAAAATGCGCGATTTACGCTTGAGCTTAAGATCGGTGACATTGGGTGTGCTAGTGGTCATAGGTAGTGCCAAGAAAATACGGGGAATGGACAAGCTGTAACATAACAATTTGTGGCTAAGGTTACAAAGTGTAAGCCTTAGCCACAGTCACTATTTTGCACGAATGTTCGGTATCTTGGATAGCGAACATTGCAGGCTGGATAACAGCCCTAGTTACAGGATAAAGCGGCTTAAGTCTTCGTCTTGAACCAGATTATCTAAGTGAGCACTCACATAATCGGCATCAATCACAAATGAGCTACCAGACTTGTCGGACGCCTCATAGGAGATATCTTCCATCAGCTTTTCCATCACGGTATGTAGACGACGGGCACCAATGTTTTCGGTGCGCTCGTTCACTTGCCATGCCGCCTTGGCAATGCTTTCGATACCCGACTCGGCAAACTCAATGGTCACGCCTTCGGTGGCCATCAGCGCGATATATTGCTCGGTCAGTGAGGCGTGTGGCTCAGTTAAAATGCGTTTAAAATCTTCGGCCGATAACGCATCTAGCTCAACGCGGATCGGTAAACGGCCTTGTAGCTCGGGGATTAAATCCGAGGGTTTTGCCATTTGGAACGCGCCCGAAGCGATAAACAGAATATGGTCGGTTTTCACCATGCCGTGTTTAGTGGTGACAGTGCAGCCTTCGACTAAAGGTAACAGGTCGCGCTGTACCCCTTCGCGGGATACGTCTGGGCCAGAGGTTTCGCCACGCTTACAGATTTTGTCGATTTCGTCGAGGAACACTATGCCGTGCTGTTCAACCAATTCAATGGCTTGCTCTTTTAAATCTTCTTGATTAACCAGTTTGGCCGCTTCTTCTTCGATCAACAGCTTAAAGGCTTCTTTGATCTTCATCTTGCGACGTTTGGCCGGTGCTTGGCCCATGTTTTTAAACAGGCTTTGCAGTTGGTTAGTCATTTCTTCCATGCCGGGTGGCGACATGATTTCGATACCTACTTGTGGCTGGGCCACATCGATATCGATTTCTTTGTCGTCTAACTGGCCTTCGCGCAGCTTCTTGCGGAAGATTTGACGAGTATTGGAGCTGGTATCGCTATCTGTGTTGTCCCACTCATTTTTCGGCTTGGGCAGCAGGGCATCGAGAATACGTTCTTCGGCGTGTTCTTCGGCGCGTTGGCGGCACTTGCCCATTTGTTGCTCGCGGGTCAGCTTAATGGCGATGTCGGTTAAATCACGGATGATTTGCTCGACTTCTTTACCCACGTAACCCACTTCGGTGAACTTAGTGGCTTCAACCTTGATGAACGGCGCATTGGCGAGCTTTGCCAAACGGCGGGCGATTTCGGTTTTACCTACGCCGGTTGGGCCAATCATCAGGATGTTTTTTGGGGTGACTTCTTGACGGAAGTCGGCATCCAATTGCATGCGGCGCCAGCGGTTACGCAGGGCGACGGCAACAGAACGTTTGGCCTTTTTCTGGCCGATAATATGGGCATCCAGCTCGTGGACAATCTCACGGGGGGTCATTTCAGACATAATATTCCTCACGGGCTGTTAGTAGTTAAGTTCTTCAATTGTCTTGAATTGATTGGTGAATACGCAGATATCGCCTGCAATAGTCAACGACTTTTCTGCAATTTCCAGCGCCGATAATTCGGTATTTTGTAGCAGGGCTAACGCCGCCGCTTGGGCATAGTTACCGCCCGAGCCAATGGCGACTAAATCATGTTCAGGCTGCACTACGTCACCATTACCAGTGATGATCAGTGACGCTTCGGCATCGGCGACCACAAGCATAGCCTCGAGTTTGCGCAGCATGCGGTCGGTACGCCAATCTTTGGCAAGTTCAACGGCCGATCGTAATAGATGGCCTTGGTGCATCTCGAGCTTGGACTCGAAACGCTCAAATAGGGTAAAAGCGTCGGCGGTGCCGCCAGCAAAACCTGCCAACACTTTGTTGTGATATAAGCGACGCACTTTCTTGGCGTTACCTTTCATCACGGTATTGCCTAGGGAGACTTGGCCATCGCCGGCGATGACAACTTGGTTATTACGGCGTACTGATACGATAGTGGTCACTTTTGAATCCTCTTCTCTTGCCCGCAATGAAAATCCTGCGGTGGATGATGGAATAGATATGGGGATTGATGGGCAGATTTCAAGTGAAAGCGGAAAAAGCCACAGGGCGTTGGGGATTTTATACCCTGTGGCTGATAACGGATATTACTGCGATAAGGTGGAGCGGCCGACAACCGTACGGCCATCGAGGGGATAGTATTTTAGCTCCCAATTTTCGCTGCCAAGGCGGCGATCATCCGACACATAGTTAAAGTAACAATAAGTGTTAGAGTCAGTTATCGCGCCGCCGCTGTACCAATAGACGATATCGACATTGGGGGTTGTTTGCCAATCGAAGTGAGTGGCGAGGACTGTGTCCGGATTATCGAGTAAGGATTGCCACAGTTCGCCGCAGAAAGCGCCTTGTAATTGCGTGCCTTGGTTTCCGCTTTGGGCTGTGTCTCTTCCGAGGGGAAAGCCGGTAGTGGTGGAGTCGACAGTGCCATCACCATAGCAGGCAAGATCTTGGGTATAACCCGAGTGTCCGCCCGTCAGCCAACAACTGTGATACAGCTTTACGCCAGAGGTAAAAGCGGCGAAGGCGGCTTTTGCCCGCGCATCGTGGGCATCTTGGCTGAGATTCATAAAACGAGGCGCAACGACCACGGCAAGAATGCCTAAGATGATAATCACCACCACCAGTTCAATTAGGGTAAATCCTTTAGATGTGTGTAGACGGCTCATACTGCTCACCTGTTGCTAAGATGGCGTTATTCTAACGTATCTTTGATAGATGATCATTAAGCTATTGATAGTATTTAAATTAGCAACATAAGATTTACATTAGCCTCAGGCTAAATCTTTCGTCGTATTCTTTGATTGAGCAATGATTTAACGGGAATATGAACAGAATGGGGAAATAAAAAAGCCCCGAGAACACTGGCCGTTCTCGGGGGAAGGTTCTAAAGCTGTGGATCTTTAATGCCTACGGGACATAAAGGAGAGAACCTGAGCCGAGTGTGGCAGTTTATTGCTTAAGCGACAAAGCCAAAGTGACAAACTGCGACAGCTTGTCGCAGGGGGCTGTTTTGTGTCTCTTTAGCTAAGGAAGAGATGAGTTATCGAGTGCTACAGTCGGTAAGTCAGGCTTGCGAGGTTCGTTGTGGCTAGGGCAATAGGGCATTGAGGTGAGCTAAATGCTGTACCAGTTCTGCCATATTGCTAACTTCGAGCTTTTTCATAATCTTAGCGCGATGGACTTCGATGGTTCTTAGGGATAAATACATGGCTTCGGAGATCTGTTTATTGGTCATGCCTTGAACCACATGGGCTAATACTTGTTGTTCGCGCTCGGTTAGTTGGGCAAATTTTTGCTGCAGATGCTGTTGCTCAAAATTGGCTTGGCTTTCTTTATGTGCTTTTTCAATCGCTTGAACCAAAGCTTTGCCGGATACAGGTTTTTGAAAAAAGTCGCAGGCGCCCTTGCGAAAGGCGCTTAATGCCATGGGCAAATCGCCGTGGCCCGTTAGAAAGATCACCCCTAGCGGACTTTGGGTCTCGAGCAACTTTTGCTGGACTTCTTGGCCGGTGATCTCCGGCATTCTGCTATCTAAAATCACGCAGCCCGCCTGCGTTAATGGGCATTGAGTTAAAAAATCCCGACCACTGCTAAAGGTTTGCACTTGATAGCCAAATTGTCCGAGCATAAAGCCTAAGGAATCGAGAATCGCCTCATCATCATCGACTAAATACAGTGGCAGCTTGGTGGACATGGTTTCCCTTGCGGTGGTTTGTTACTCCATTAGCTTAAGTCTGCTGGAGAGCTGGCTCAATTTTAAGCCGAGGTCTTGGGAGGTGTATCACTAAATTAGCCGAATCCCATGGGCTGGAGCCGAGAGTTTGGCGTTATTCACAGCTTAATTTTTGCCGAGCCTATAGAGTGTCCCGAAGACAAAGGCATATAAGGCAATAGCAATGGTAACTTGGTATAGGGCGCTAGTATTAAGTTGCATCTTGAGTCTGATGGGGCTCAATTTGTCCTATGCCGATGAAGACATTACCCTCAATGAATTTAAAGTGGGTGTATTGGCCAATCATGGCGTGTTACAGGCGAAACAACGCTGGCAGCCAATGATGGATTATCTCAGCGAAAAAGTCCCTAATAGCCGTTTCGAAGTGGTGCCAGTGGATTTTAATGGCATGCGTAGCCAGTTACTTAGCCACGACTTGCAATTTATTGTGACTAACCCTGGCCAGTATCTGCACTTGAGTAATAACTTTCCGCTCTCGTGGTTGGCGACCATGAAGAGTCGTAAGCATCAGGGCAGCACTTTTACCATAGGCGCGACCATTATTGTGCGTGCTGATAGTCCAATCCGCAGTTTGCAGGATTTACGGGGTAAGAATGTGGTCGCCAGCGATCCGCAGGCACTCGGTGGCTATCAGGCGGCGATGGGACTGCTGCATAAAATGGGTTATCTGCCGGAGCAGTTTTTCGGTGATGTGCGATTCTTAGGTTTTCCCCTCGAGCCGTTAATCTACCAGGTGCGCGATGGCAATGCTGACGCTGCTATTGCGCCTTTTTGTACATTAGAGGAGATGATTGAAACCGGGCTTATCAATCAGGCCGACTATCGGGTTATTCATCCAACCAATCCGCCTGGGTATGATTGCGAGGTCAGTACCCAGCTCTATCCCAACTGGTCATTTGCGGCGGCGGATACCGTATCGCCGCGCATTACCATGCAAATCACCCGTGCTTTGTTTGACTTGCCCGCCGACCATGTGGCGGCGATTACCGCCGATACCTTAGGTTGGACGGCGCCAGTGAGCCAGCTCAAGGTGATTGAGTTATTTAAAGAATTACAGCTTCAAGGCGCGTCGCCGCCCCTGTATCAAACCGTCTATAAATGGATGGAGAAAAACAAAGAGTGGGGCGGGGTACTGCTGCTGATCTTTATCGTATCGACCATTTATCACCTGTGGCTCGAGTATAAATTTCGCCAAAAGAGCGAGTTTTTGGTCAGCACCGAGCGGCAGTTAAAGGATAAAGCCTTGCAGCTAGAGCGGTTGCAGAGTGCGGCGATTCTCGGGGAGATTGGCGCTGGCCTAGCCCATGAGTTAAATCAACCCATAGCCGCCATTACTCAATACAGTGAAGGCGCCATGATACAGCTAGAAAGGCTGGGACAGGATAATCCTGAACTCTATGATATTTTGGGTAAAATCAATGCGCAATCGATACGGGCGGGGGCTGTTGTGCACCGTATTCGCGGTTTGCTTAAGCGCCGTCAGGCCAAGGCTGAATCGCTGAATGTCACCTTAGTCGTCAAAGAGGCCCTCGCTCTGCTACGACGTGAGTTAGACCGCGCCGAGGTACAAGTGACACTACAAGTCGAAGGTCATCCCTTTGAGTTGATGGGTGACAGTGTTGGCCTCAGCCAAATGTGGGTCAACCTAGTGAAAAACAGTCTCGATGCGCTGGAGGCCCGCAAGGATAACCGAGCACGGCAGCTAAGGATTGAGATCTATTACCACTCCAGTGAAATCAAAGTATTAGTCATAGATAATGGCGAGGGTTTACAGCGCCAAGCCAGCGAGTTAATGGCCTCGTTTGCCTCCACCAAGGATGCGGGGCTCGGCTTGGGCTTAGCCATTTGTAAGGATGTTGTCAGCCGCCACCATGGCAGTATTCAAATTGAAAATTGTCAGCAATCGACACATGCCAGATTACCTTGGCAACAGGGTTGTGTGGTAACTGTAATATTACCAAGCGAATAAGCATTCTATAATAGAATTGTCGAGAAAACGCTTATGCTTATTGTGTGCCGAGACTGTCAGTTAAACAAGGTTGTAAAGCCAACAGTTGTATTGATAACAGTTGTATTGATAACAGTTATTTTGATGGCGTTATAAGGTTTTGTGGATTTTCACACTGAGTTTTAACTTCTGATTTATTTTTAGCGTTACCAATCATGAAGTCCATCTGAATAGTAGTTAATACTGGTACTTTAGCACTATTTTTATCAGTAGCTTTCCATCTCCAGTGAGCTAATGCTGCCGCCGCGTAATTATCAAATACGCCTTCCGGATATGATTTTTTAACTTTATAACCGCCTGACCGACCATTACTTTTTATACCCACAACTAATTCAACACATCCAGATATACCATCTCTGGCTGCGTCCATGGGATATTGAGGCTCTTGTCTTTTTAGCGTAACCCAGTATTCATTAAGTAATTTACTTTTATCATTGGAAGTTAAATCTAAATACTGAATGGGTTCATCATTTGCTTTTACATCTAGAATGCTCAAAGCTCCAGCTAGTAAGAAGATATTAAAAATGGATATTTTTACAGTCTTTAACATTACTAGTTCCTTGCAATCCATGGCAGAGTGGTTTCTTAGCTTTGATTTAAAATAGTTGAAACATAATATTTTCAAAAATTAACTGTGTAAAGAGGGTGGTGTTGAAGTGTTGTAAATGTGAATTGGTCGGGTGGAGGTAGAGCATTGCCAGTATTGTATTGAGGAAAAGCAAGAAATGTTGCAATTGGTTAAGATTGATTCTATAGGTTGATTTCAATGATAGTTAAGATGTGCTCAACTTGCTTAATTGGGCACATCCTAGGGGCGTTCATATTGATCCTAAATAAAGAAAATCAACTAGGAGTTTTTAGGCGCTGGATATTCCAAGCTAAATTGCTGCAGCTTTTGAGCTAAAAACTCAATGGTGCGGCGTATTTTATGGCTCGGGTAGTCGGTTTGCAGGTAGACCAATTGCAGTGGCACCGCAGGCGCGAGTTTATCGGCTAAGATAAGCTTTAGCCTGCCTTCGGTGACATCCTGCGCCACATCGAGCCAGCTCTTATAGGCGATACCTCGCCCCGCCAGAGCCCAATCGCGTACTACGGCACCGTCGTTACAGAAGCGTTTTCCTCTGACTTCAATCTCTACGGCTTCACCATTGTGGCTAAATTTCCACTTCTGCCACGGCTCACCGCCACGATTTAAAATCAACACTTGGTGCTGACTCAGTTCGTTCAGTGTTTGCGGCTCACCATGTTGAGCAAGATAAGCGGGGGAGGCGACGAGCACTCTTGGCGTCATCGACAGTTGGCGCCGTTTTAGATTGGAATCTTCAAGCTGGCCATAGCGTAGGGCTAAATGGATATTTTGATCGATAAGATCCGCCATATGGTCGCCAAAATAGAGTTGGATCGACAGATCTGGCGCGCTATCCATCAGTTCATCTAACCAATTGCGGATCCGGCTGCGACCTATATCAGAGGGCAGGGCAATGCGTACTTCTCCTTTCAGCTCGCCCCTATGTTCGGCCAAATTGGCGGAAGCGGTTTCGAGTAAGGCCAGAGCAGGTTTAGCGGCATCGAGAAAAATCCGCCCTTCTTCCGTGAGCTGCAATCGCCGTGTCGAGCGCGCAAACAGCTGACAACCTAGCTTTTTTTCCAGCCGTTGTAGGGCGGCGCTGGCGGCTGCGGGAGTCATGCCGACCTCTTTACTGGCGGCGGACAGGCTTTCGAGCGCCGCGATACGCAGGGCGAGTTGCAGATCGTTTATATGGTACATATCAAATTATTTTTGAAAATGATTTAAATATCTGGCGGATTATCAATATAGATTAATTAATGCACTATTGCACTCAGATATTCAAACTTCATTTATGGTTCGGAGTGCATATGAGTTTATTTACAGCCTATGAGTCAGCGGCACTGACACTGCAAAATCGTATCGTGATGGCGCCGATGACACGGGCGCGTACCACACAGCCTGGGAATATTCCCAACGACTTAATGGCGCAATATTACGCCCAGCGTGCTTCGGCAGGTCTGATCATCACCGAAGCGACCCAAATTTCGGACGACAGCCAAGGTTACTCTTTTACCCCCGGCGTTTATACCGAGGCACAAATTGATGGCTGGAAGAAGGTCACCGCGGCGGTTCATCAAGCGGGTGGCAAAATCTTTAATCAAATCTGGCATGTGGGCCGGGTGTCCCATCCGATTTTTCAGCAGGGGGCTGTGCCCATTGCACCTTCGGCGATAACCCCTGTAGGTACTAAGGTATGGATTGTCGATGAGCAGCACCCCGAGGGGCAAATGGTGGATTGCCCCGAGCCGAGGGAAATGACCCAAGCGGATATCGACCGCGTAGTGGCCGACTTTGCCAACGCAGGGGCAAATGCCGTTGCCGCAGGTTTCGATGGTATCGAAATCCACGGTGGCAATGGTTATCTCATCGACCAATTTCTGCGAACGAATTCTAACCATAGAACCGATGCTTATGGCGGCACGCCTGAAAAACGTATTCGCTTTTTATTGGAAGTGGTTGAAGCGGTCAGTGCCAAGATTGGCGCCGATAAAGTAGGCGTTCGCCTCGCACCCTATGTGACTTTTAAGGATATGGCTTGCCCTGAGATAGTCGATACTATCCTGTTAGCCGCTAAGCATTTATCGGCGTTGGGCGTAGCGTATTTGCATTTGTCGGAAGCCGATTGGGACGATGCGCCGCAGGTACCTGAATCTTTCAGAATCGAGCTACGCAAAGTGTTTAAAGGCAGCATTATTGTGGCGGGGCGTTACGATGTCGAGCGTGGCAATGAGGTTATCGAAAAAGGTTATGCCGACTTAGTGGCCTTTGGTCGCGCCTTTATCGCTAATCCCGATCTGCCCTATCGATTAGCCAATCAATTACCCCTATCACCCTTCGATAAGGGGCCATTATTTGGTGGCAGTGCGGCTGGATATACGGATTATCCAAGTTATCAAGCGGCGCTGCGAGCAGTGGTCCGCTCTAGTGATGATGAGGTGGCATAATGCAACATCGTACTTATTGCGCCGTTGCGCCTTGGATAAAAGTCGGTTTATGGAGCTCAGGATTACTCGGTTTAGCTATTTTGGGCTTTGCGCTTGCAAGTCTTAGCTTGGCGGCGTTTGCCGCTCAAGGAGGTTCTACCCAAGCCAGTGTTGATGTCAAAACTGCTCTTACTCCTAAGGTGACGGCAATGGAGCTGATCAGTGATGGTTCACCACTCTCTGAATCTATTGCCCACACCGCTTTGTTATACGCTAGTTTTTGGGATACCGGCGACCCAACATTTGCCCGCTGGGCATTAGCGACTGGTTTCATTGACCGCACCTTGCCAGAAGGTCGTGCACAGGGGATTACTGGTCCGCTCGAAGCCTCTAAAACCTTTAGGGCGGCGGTGCCCGATCTCTCTGTAACCGTTGAGCATCTGCTGGTGGTCGGTGACCGTGCGGTTGTGCGTCTCCGCTTTAATGGCCATTTTACTGGTGTCTTTGGTGAACTGCGTGGACAAGGGCAAAAAATTGATTTTCGCGCCGTAGATATGTACCGAGTTCGTGAGGGTTTTATCACAGATAACTGGCACCTTGAGGATTATCAAACGCTATTTAGCCAGCTTGCCGCTAAAGCTGTGACCACAGGAGTCAAGTCATGAGCCCACGTCGACAATTTTTAAAGACCAGTTTACAGGCGGGCGGTGCCTTGATTGCGGGTGTAGGGCTAAGTCAGTCAGCCTTTTCCATGGGATTACCGGGTTTAGTGGCACTCGATGAGCAAACACAAACTTCAGTAGGAGGCAGTATGAATAATCGTTTTTGGTCTAATGGCGAACAACTAGTGATCTCTATATCCATGCAGTTTGAGGCTGGCGCGCAGGATAAAAACGCCGAAGGTCCGTTTCCACCAATGGAGCAGGGTTATCCAGATACTATTACCCCCAGTTGGTACGACTACGGGATGAATGAGGGAATACCGCGTTTGCTACGTTTATGGCGTAAGCACGATATTCATGTGACATCCCACATGGTGGGCCGCGCCGCCGAATTACATCCATTGCTGGCAAAACAAGTGGCGGATGAAGGCCATGAGATTTCAGGCCATGGGCAGACGTGGACGCCGCAATACAGTATGTCGTCAGTGCAGGAGCGTGATTCTTACATCCAGAGTATCAATACTTTAGAAAAGATCTCTGGCCAGCGTCCCATAGGCTTTAATGCGTTTTGGATGCGCCACAGCACTCAAACCTTAAATATCCTGCAGGATCTAGGTTTTATCTATCATATTGATGATTTATCAAGGGATGAACCTTCAATTATCCCTGTGCAGGATAAACCGTTTGCCGTGGTGCCTTATACTTTGCGCAACAATGATATAGGTCGCTTTGGTGGTAACACTGCGATGACGGCTGCCGCCTTCTTACAAGAGCTTAAAGATGAATTCGATATGCTCTATCAAGAAGGCGCATCCCAGCGGCGGATGATGTCGATTAGTGTGCACGACCGTATCGGGGGGACGCCAGGTCTTGCCAATGCCTTAGACAAGTTTATTCAATACGCTAAAGCACACTCGAAAGTGGGTTTTATGCGTAAGGATGCGATAGCGAAATGGGCGCTGGCACAAAAGGATACGCCCACCAATCCGGCAAGAACATTTTAAGGGATAAAACCACAGCACTGAGATGTGCTGTGGTTTTTACTTTCAGGGAGATATCGGTGCTTAACGCATGGCGAGCATGGCCCAAGTGCGGCGACCCTGCTCGAGAAGAATCCCAACAGCCAGCCCTGCGGCGGCGTTGACAGCCAAGCAAGTGACTGCAGTTGCGAGGATCACAAAGATACAGAAGGGTTTACCATCGATAAGGCGTTTTGACCACGCCAGTTGCAAGCCGCCGATGGAAAGCAAACTGCCGAGAATTGCCACAGGAATAAGCCCGAGCAACCATGCAATTTGGCTATCCCAAAACAGGGCAATAACCACACAAGTACCACCGAAGATTAAAGGCGCAAGGTGAGTGCGCGCGCCAAAGTGGTATTGCACCGCAAGACCTCCCGCGCCGTGGCACATGGCCGCCGCACCAAAAGGCGCGAGTAACAAATTGGCGAGACCAGAGCTAATGGCCAAGTTTTTGGGCGTGAGTTTGGCGGCGTCTTCGGGGAATTTTTCCTGCGCCATTGCTGACGTGGCTATCACTGCATTGGTTAAGGTGAGGGCGAGCTGTGGCAATACAAGTAAAATCGCCGCCGAGCTCCACTCATTGAGGCTAGGCCAAGCCAAATGCAGTGAGGCGCTCAAGGCGGGAATATTCAGGCTGCTAGTTATTTCGGTTTGGCTGTTGGCTTGCCACAACATGCCCACTGCAATAACCTGTGGCATAGCAAGGTAACGTAACGGTAAGAATTTACTCACAAATAGTAAAGCAAACGCGCCGAGTCCGAGCAGCCAAAAGTCGCTCATCATCTTAGTGCCCATCCACATCAACTGTAGGCCAATGGCAAGCTGGATACCGACACTCACGGCTTGGGATAATTGTTTGGCAAGCCAAGTGATGGCGCCACTAAACGCCAAGATTAACAGTATGATACCCATCAGCATGGCACTGGCTTGCAGCATCCCGGGCGTTAAGCCTTGGGCGATGACGAGGGCGGCGATGACCTTCATGGGTTGGACGGGAATAGGACGGCGATAAAATAAGGCGCTTAAGATCGCGAATAAGCCAAAGCCTAAAAATATCCCTTGGGGCGAAAATTGGTTTAGGGCAATTAAGCCCAAGACTAAGGGTAAAAAAGTGCCTAGGTCGGCAAAGGCGCCGCTGGTTTCACCGAGCAAACGGTTAAGCGGTTGAGTCGGGTGCTGTGTTGGGGTTTTGCCCGCGGTCATAGAGGTTGCCACAATTGAACATTGCCTGATTAGGCAAAATAAATGCCATAAAAATCAGTTAATTTGACTTATAAACAGAGCCAAAGTCCTTTTCACGCCTGTAGGTTGAGACAAACTGGGACAGTATTGTTTTTTAACTGCGGCGATTTGTCTTTGTTGGCAGAGTATAGCTGATAAAAAAGAGAGCTTAGCCAGCGGGTACTAAGCTCTCAAAGGTTTGCAGGGGAGCGATACTCGCTATGCCTTAAGTTCGGTTAGGCGATAGCGAGTGGAACAGCTTATGGTTGTTTATGCTTAGGGCCTTGCTTGTTTTTCATAGGGTCGCCTTGATAGCCCAAGGCTTGCCAATCGAGACGAGTGCCTTTGTTGTGGCAGTCATTACAGTTAAGCGCTTGTTCCTTTGGGGACACCATGTGGTTGATACGCCACCACATTTCAGTGGCAGCAAAGTCATATTCACCACTGTATTTGATGCCTTTTTCTAACATGGTTGGATTGGCTTCCATACCCAGTTTCGCCGCTAAATTCCAATCAAACTCGCTCCAATATCCGCCTTTGCCATAGGTTTTTGGGGTGATAAAGATGTTGAGTTTTTTGTCGTAAATCTGCTTACCTGTGTGCACCTTAAAGGGATAAATCTTGGCTTTAGCATCGTTAATGTCGCCCATAGGGTAGGTTAGCTTAGTGACGACATTCGGGTCCATCTTGTCCCCCGCCATATAAGCGTTTGCGGTGCCGTTGTACCAAGCGTACTGGGGCTTGACCATTTTCTCCCACACAAAGTCACCCTTTTTCTTCTGATAGGTGTGTTTGCCATATTGATCAACGGTTTCAGGTTTATCATCACCCGCAGTTGACCAATCCCAGTGCATCTTGGTGGGTTCATTCTTAGCGAAGAAGGGAATATGGCAGGTTTGGCAGGCCACGGTTGCGGTATGGGTATTGAGCTTTTTGTTGCTATGCGGCGCGCTCTCGTGGCAGTTCTCACAACCTATATGGTCGATACCGCCAGGGGAGACCCCCATTGCATTACCCGATATTTGATGTTTTTCAGTGGTATGACAGTTTTGACATTGGAAGTTATTGCCGTCGCTGTCCATGTGCACATCGGTGGCTTTATCAGGGTAGGCCATGGAGGAGTCGAGATCCCCGTGTTTGACTGCATCACCACCGCCACCATAGAAATGGCAGCTACCGCAGTTATCCCGCACGGGTTCACCCACGTTTTGGGCGATCTTGGCCAGATCGAGTTTTGCCATGGGCTCGCCTGCACCGGCAGGGTCTTTTACATAGGTGCCTGTGGTGTCGTGGCAGACTAAGCAGTCCACTTTGGTTTTATCTTTAAAATCAAAGTTGCTGTCCTTCCAACCATAACCAGCGTGGCAGCTAGTGCAGCGAGGCTCGTTGCTGGAAATCGACACACAGAAGTTATTGATACTGTTTTTCTTACCGCGTAATACGGTTCTATCGGGTAGCTTTTGTTCTAACTCCCATGTCCAGTGGGAGGTTTTCATCATGTCTGTGGCTTGGTCTTCGTGGCAGGTTAGGCACTGAGTCGTCACCTCAGAACCTGTGGCGAAGGGGCCTTTGAGGACGTCTTTATGGGGATTGGCAGCCTGCGCTTGCAACGCCATACCCGCTAAGGCAATAACAATGAGTTTTTTCATTCTGTACTCCCGCCCTCGGCGATACCGAGGGCTGAATGGCATTTAGGTTAGAAGTTAATGGTCAGCGAGGCGTTCACATCGAAGGCCTTATCGACCACTGGCAGCATTGAATAGGCTGAGCCCGCTAACACCTCATCGATTTTTTGTGGTGCGCCCACAGGCGTGCCGCTACCTGTGTATTCGTAGTCGTAGTAGAGCCCTGCCAGTTTGATAAACATTTTGGGATTGATATCAAAGATGTAATAGGCTTCGCCGACGTGGCCACGGGTGGCTAACTTGCTACCGATTGGGTCATCTTGGGCTTGAGTGAAAGGCGTCCAATATTTAGAACCGTAGTTATATTCCAAGCCAAACTTGCCGTAGGGCGCTGGGATTTGAATACCTACATAGATGCCATAACCATCTTTGGTATCGGCATCATCGCTGGTTTTCGGCACCATAATGATTTCGGTGCCTGTGCTGTTGAGCTCTGCTTCGAACACCGCATCGGATAACATGCCGCCGAACATGCCGGCATTGCCATTTGGCTCTGCGCGCGTCCAGCCTAGTGAGGCAAACCATTTGATATCGTTAGCTTCTTCCCGTGCAAAGCCAATACCGCCGAGGTACATATCACCAATGACGCCGCTAGGTTGCACTCGGGTGACAAAGTTAAAGTTGTCGAACTTTTGCATATCTTGATACATGGTCGGGGCTAAAATGCCTGCCAGTTGGGTCGGGAAGGCCATAGTGCCTTTAAAGCCGTCGTTGATGTCTTTGGCACCAAACAGGGTAAATTGCAGGAAGTTAGTGCCGTCGTTGATGGCATCGATATTAAAGCCGCCGAGGTGAGTATCTTTGGTGACTATGTCGCCAAACATTTCGCCATTACCCCATTGGGATTCAAAGCCTTGGCCATAACAGAAGCGAACCACTTGTCCCTCAACGCCAGTGATTTCCCCTAGGTTGTAACCTAAGGTGGCACCGTCGAAGTTAAAGTTAACTAAATGGCCCGAAGGTGTGCCGCCACGCAGTTCGTTTTCACGGTAGTGGCTTGGTGGGCCATAGGTGGATGGACGGCGACCAATCGAAAGGTAAAACTCGGAGCCATTGATTTTTTTCCAGTCGAAATAGGCGCGCTCTACCCGCAGCCAGTCACCACTGGTGTTGCCGCTGCTGGTGCCATCCATAGTGAATGAACGCCAGGAGTCGAACACTTGCACGCCGGTGGAGTCGCCCCAGTTTTTGTACATGCTCAGACGACCGGCAAAGCTGACGTTATCCCATACCTTTGCCTTAAGATTTAACCGCAGGCGAGTGGTGTAAAAGATATCGTTATCAATATCTTGGATATGTTGCTGCGCGAGTACATAGGGCATCACGCCCTGTAACATGCCATTTTGAAAGGCGGCGGCCAGATCAGGATTGGCTTGCATCATCTGTCCGAGAGGCGAGTTAGGATCGTTTGGCATCCCAAAGGCGCCGGACATGGCCTTGGCGCCAAAGTCATTAAAGTTCACCTTAATGGCGGGGTTCCAAACGACATCGCGGTAATGCAGTGAGTGAGCCTTGGTTCTAAAGTCGCCAGTGATTTCAAGGCGGTCTAACGAGGTGTGGCGTTCGGTTTTATCGACACGGCTATTGAGTTCATCGAGCTGTTCGGTGATATCGGCCAGCTGTTGTTTCAGCTCGGCCATTTTTTGGGTGTCGGCTGGTGTTTCGTTGGCTGCGGCAAAGGTTTGGCCTGACATAAACAGCGCATTTGCAACCAATATCGAAATGAGTGTAGGTGTACGCATAGGGTTTCTCCCTGAGTGTTCCGCTGGCACTGGCTCAAGGCCCTGTGCCAAATTTACCCAACAGGAGGCCCTGAGGTGTGCTCCCCATTTTTCTCTTATTGGGCTTGGTTTTATTTCAATGGGTTAACTTACAGTTGCAGGCCTGTGGTTATCCCTTTGATTTAGGCTCGGCAGCGATTAACCGCAGGTTTGCGGTTGCTCCGAGTCGGCGGCATGGTCATACAGGAATTGCTGTATATCTTTGAGATCTTGCTCGGTGAGGCCATTGAATACCTCAGGTTTGAGTTTGTGTTTATCTTTGTCGAAGAAGCGGTCCCATTGGCTCATGGTTTTGCTCATTGGGGTCAGCTCGCCACCTTCACCATTTTGGCTATGGCAGGCTTTACATTCTTTTTTATAGAGGTGTTTTCCCTTTTTGGGATTGCCTCCATCGGCGGCGTAGGCTTGAAGTCCCAAACTGCTGATTAGCGCGACGGCGATTGCGATCTTAGTTGAAGTTTTCATCATCTCATCCTTTCTCACTTAATTGTCATTCACATGACTTTGTTGGTGGAATGTGGATATTGCTTCCACCTTGTGAATAAATTTATCAAAGCTGATGGGATGTTTATTTGAGGTGTATCACTTCCATTAAAAAAATCTAATTGATAAAAATTTCATTGATAAAAATCTAATTGATTGGTGGTGGATTGATTTGGGTGGGAATTTACATTTTCAAAAACAATGATTTGTTTTTATTGCTAAATTAGCTTGTTGTATCGCAGCTAGGGTTTTAAGTCGGAGAGGGCGAAAAAATGAGAGTGATCGAGTTAACACTTTGTAAAATTTGCGATCGCTAAAGTAGTCGTTCGGAATGATTTAGCCTGATTTTCACTGTATTTAGGGGGCGGTTTTGTACTGCTCGGTGTTGAGGACGCTCGGTCGATTTCTAAGTTTTTAACGCAGTGGCACTCGCACACTGCGTTTCACCCATGACTATAGCGAGGTCGCGCCAAGCAAGTCGCTTAAGGCTGTTGGCGTGTCGGCGCTAGCACTATCTCACGCACACAGACATTTTGTGGTTGTTGCCAAGCAAATAATGCCGCGGCCGCAACGTTTTCAGGGGCAATCACGCCGCCCATTTGTTGCTTCCAATCATGGTAACCGGCTTTGATAGCATCATCCGTGGTGTGGCTTAAGAGTTCTGTCTCGACCGCTCCCGGCGCTATGGTGACCAGGCGTACATCGTCCATTGCGACTTCTTCGCGGATGTTTTCGGTTAAGGCATGCACGGCAAATTTAGTCGCGCAATAAGCAGCATGGTTGGGGAAGGTCTTACGTCCCGCGACCGAACTGATATTGATAATGGTGCCGGTTTTGCGCCCCTTCATTCCGGCTAAAACCGCATGGATACCATTGAGTACGCCCATCACATTGATATTGAGCATGCGGCTCCATTCGTTGGGATCTTGGGTATCGATTTGCCCAAGCAGCATGACGCCAGCGTTGTTGATAAGGCAACCGACTGGGCCAAACTGTGCTTCCGCTTGGTTAATGGCGGCCTTGATGGCGGTGGTGTCGGTCACATCGACACCTATGGACAGGCTATTGGGTAACTCAAGGGCTTGCATTGGTTCTACACGGCGCGCCAGTAGTAATAGCGGGTGTCCTGCGGCGCTAAATTGTTTAGCGATGGCGGCACCTATGCCCGATGAGGCGCCAGTGATCACAACGAGGGACTGAGTGGGTTTTGTCATTTGTCATTCCTATCTTTAGATGCGGTAAATAAGGTGGATTGATAGATCTCTAACTTGGGAGTCAGTATAAGTAGCGGTTTATAGACTGAAAAATACTTATTTCCACTGAATATGATAGGCTTTGCCTATGACAGGATTTTGGGCGTACAAGGTGAAGGCCTATGGTAGATTTACGCTTATTGCGCTTTTTTATCGCGATTTATGAAGAAAACAATATTACCGCGGCGGCAACGCGCTGTTATGTCAGCCAGCCCTCGCTCTCGGCTGGGCTTAAACAGCTAGAGGAAGAGCTAGGCGGCGCCTTATTCGAGCGCAGTAAAAAGGGCGTAAAAGCTTTGGATAGCGCCCACTATCTGTATCCGCTGGCGGTTAAGTTGGTGGAGGAAGCCAGTAAATTACCCGCTCTATTTATGGCAAAAGCGAGTCGGCAAAAGTTGCGTTTAGCCGTGATGCCCGATCTGAGTCAGCGTCGCCTTGCTGGGTTATTAACTCAAATCAATCAGGCGATTAGCCATTTAGATTTAGAGCTGGTGGATTATCAAAGTCCTGCGGATTGCCGATTAACCCTAGACAGTTTACGCCATGAGGATGAAGTGTTTTTTCCGTTATGGGAGGAGGACTATGTGCTGTGTGTGCCAAGGGAGCATAGGCTTGCGCAGCTCAGCAGTATTCGCCCCGAAGAGTTAAGTCAGTACGACTTTATTGAGTGTCCACCCTGCGAGGCGCACCAGCAAACCATAGGCTTACTCGCCTGCAGCAATTTGTCGCTCAATTTGGTGGCGAAGGCAGAATCTAAGTCTTTGGTGATGTCACTGGTACTGGCGGGATTTGGGGTGAGTTTTCTCCCCGATGGATTAATCGAAGACGAGCCTCGACTTAAGCAGATTAAACTCGATGGTCCTCGGATGTTTCGCCGTATTGGTTTGTGTTATCCATCCCATCAAACCGTTGCGCCAACGTTGGCAACATTGTTGCGGCATTTGAGCAAAACCACGGCTTAAGCCGTGGTTTTAAGTGCAGGGGTTGGCCAAGCGGCTAAACCCTAGCAATCAGCTGTTTATCCCTTATTCGTTGCTCTGTAAGTAAGGCGCTAGTTGGGTTTCAATCCTCTCGATTTCATCTTGGGCATACAACAGCTCGGACTCCGTTAAGCGGGATAGGGCCTGTTGTTGATACAAGAGTTGATCGCTATTCATCCCGTATTGACCAAAGTTGCGCAGTAATATGCTCGACCAAATATATGTTTGTACCGGTTTATCAATCGACTCATGGCGGTTGATGTCAACGAGGGCTTGCATGCCATCTTGGCTGCCTAAATCAGCGGCTTTGCGGTACCAAGACTCTGCGGTTTGCAGCGCTTCGCGGCTCGGATGCTCGCCCTTGCGGCAGGTTTCTGCTTGGTTAAGATGGTAATACGCCTGCTGCTGATTGGGGATAGGGTGTTGATGCAGAAAGTTATTACACAGGTTCTGGGCTTCGCGGATCTCTAAGGTGCCCAAGCGCTTACTGAGCTTCTCGTATGCGTCTTGATAGTCACTGATATGGCTCATGGCCGCCAGTTGGTAATACATTAAGGCTTTAATCGGTTGGCGAGAGACGCCTAAGCCTTCCTCGTAGATTTTACCAAGGCCGAATAGGGCTTCTTCTTGCCACTGGGACGCCAGCGTCTCGAATTCTGCTCTTGCCTGCTGGTAGTCATTATCCGTTTGTGGGTCGAGTAGTTTAAGGTGTGCCAGCGCTAACTTAGCAAAGACATTGTCAGCGGCGCAGGATTTTTCTAACCAATAGCGAGCCTTGCTATAGTCGACGGCAAAATCTTCACCGTAGAGGAAACGTTTACCTAGGTAATACTGGCGAAAATCATTTTCTGCGGCATATTCGCTGAGTAAGGCTTCGGCACGGACGAGATCCTTAGGGCCACCTTGGCCTGCGGCCAGCATATGGCCTAAGTTATCTTTTGCGAGTTCATCACCGGCGGCGACGGCTTTCTCAAAGTATTCCCGCGCTTTGCTATAGTCTGGCGTGACACGTTCATCGTGCCAATATAGGGTGCCTAGGTGGTAATAGGCATCTTGGTTGCCTTGGGCGGCCACCTTTTCGAACCAATAAATGGCTTGGCTAGCATCGGGATCGAGAAAGGGTTGTCTGAGATACAAATAGGCGAGCTCATATTGAAACTCGACTTGCCCCGCTTCAGCACTGGCTTTGAGTTGTTCGACCTGTTCGCGTAATTGCTCGGGGGTTTGCGCCTCAGAGGCTACCAAGCTCGGCAGGGTGATCATGGGTAAAAATTGCGGATCGATCTCGGCGGCTTTTCGATACCAATATTCAGATGCCTTGGGATCGGCGGGGACTTGTTGGAATCGACCCGAATACAACTCGGCCATAGCAATGGCGGCTACGGCGAAGCCTTTATCGACGGCCTGCTGAATATAGTCTAGGCCCGAGTTGACTTCGCCCTGATTGATTAATGTAAGTCCGTGATTGAGTAGCGCCGAGGGTTCCCCCGCGGCAAGCGCTTCGGCTTGTATCTTCTTTTTTTGGTATTTGGCAAAAAGAATAAACAGAACGACAAAGGCTATAATGATAAGTATCAACGACATAGTATTCCATCACTATCGATATTTGGGCTGCACAGTAAACGCGTATCCCGACAAAATTGCAAGTTAACTGTGTCAGATGAGGCGAACGGTGGAAGCCATTCACCTCGGCGGATGCGCTTACTTTTCTTGCAGATGAATTTCTCGCACTGGGCAAGCCATTTCGATTCCAGCCTGTTTGAGGGCGTTGTAAATCGCTAGATTTATCTTGTATTTATGCTGGAAGTAACTTTGGGTCGGTACCCAGTAACGCACACCAATCTCAATACCGATGGCATTAAAACCATTGATACCAATATTTGGCGTAGTGTCCTGACTGACATTGGGGTTTTGGCTCAGCAGCTCAGTGATGAGGCTTATCGCCGCCTCTGGGTCATTGTTATAACTCAGGTTAAATTGGGTTTCGACCAGCTTATTACTGAAGGAGTTATGTAAGATCTCGCCGACGATGTGCTTGTTAGGAATACTAATTTGCTCGCCTTCCTCATTGGTTAAAATCGTCATCCCCAAATTAATCCGCGTGACGACACCGCTTTCACCTTTGATTTCGATGGTATTTCCAACCACAAAAGGGCGAGTCACAATAATAGTGACCCCTGCTGCATAGTTCGACAGCATGCCCTGTAGGGCTAAACCTGCACCGAGGGAAGCCGCACCAATCGCTGCTACCATGGGGGTGACGCTAATGCCTATCTTGCCTAGGGCTATAATCGCCACCATGACAATGATCAGGATACGGATCAGATTGCTGACAAAGTTACTGAGGGTGATGTCGATTTGGTGTTTTTCACACTGTTTGGCCACTAAGCGCGAGACTTTGCTGGCGACCCACAGACCCAACAAAAAGACCAAAGCGGCACCGAGTAATTGGAAACTATAATTGACTAAAAACTCGGTGATCAGCTGGTAAACGCCCTGCAGTTGTTGCAATTCTTGATCGAGCCCTGGTGTTATCATTATGATATCCTTGCAATAAATTTAACCGCCCTAGTATAACGCACAATTGCTTTGAAAGGCGTATTCGTCATGCATTGTGAAGCGTATCATGTAATGGTTCGGATTAAATGAGCCGATTGCGAGACTCGGGTATGCTATTGCCCGTATCAAAAATGGAGTTAAGTGTTTATGAGAAAGCTGTTGTTGTGCCTGTCCTTCCTTTTCACTCCCATGATGGCCTTGGCGGCAAGTTATGTTGCTGGGGATGCGATCAATCCTATTTCATTACAGGATCAAAACGAGCAAGCGGTCAGTGTGACCGACGACACCAAAGTAGTGCTCTTTAGCCGCAGTATGAAAGGCGGCGATATTATTAAAGAAACCCTGACGCCATTGGCGGGAGATAAGTTTCCGCAGCATTTAGTTTATGTGGCGGATATCAGTGGTATGCCATCACTGATCGCCAAATTTGTCGCCGTGCCGCAAATGCAGGAGTTGCCCTTCGCCATTGGCTTAGACAGAGAGGGCGAGATCAGCCGCCTGTTACCCGATACTAAAGATATGGCGACGATGATTTTACTGGATCACCGCAATATTCAGGACATCGCCTACTTCGATTCGAGTGAAGCCTTAAGCCAAGCCTTAGCGAAATTAAACGAGTCGCAATAGTCCGTTCTTCGTGGTCAATGTTGAGGGGGCTATGTTGATGTGCTCACCCCTCAACTCATTTCATCTCGTTTAGAGTGGTGATTTTGGGCTCGTGTGGATTGAGCTTGAATCGCTCATCGGCCGACGAGTGTTACTCAGTATTTTTCCTCAGATCATCCTTAGCTGCATAAGCTTGGATTGTCGTCGTAAAAAATTCATTTTTCCTACCTCAAAAACGTCAAGATTCTCTGTTGTGCTCTTATGCATAATTATATGTTTTGATAGCAGTTTTTTTACGTTTGTCATCGCTTAAAATTTCACGGAATAAAAAGTTAGTTATTAAGCATAAAAATTCGTTGCGTTAAATAAAAAAATAGCGTTTACTGCGCACGTTTTTAAGACAGATAAGCCAATTTTTTACCATTTGACCCAAAGGAGACTCTGGCCCAATGAGCCAATTTCAATCTATTGATGTTGCTGACTATTATGATGCTCAAACCTTCAAACGTATCGAAGAGTTTGCTAAAGATAAAGCGACCCCGTTCGTGGTGATTGATACCAGTATCATTGCGAAACAATACGATGACATGGTTAATAGTTTTCCTTATGCCGATGTTTATTATGCAGTTAAGGCAAACCCTGCGGCTGAGATCCTGACGTTACTGAAAAACAAAGGGTCAAACTTCGATATTGCGTCGATTTATGAATTAGATATGGTCACTAACGTGGGCGTAACGCCTGACCGCGTGAGCTATGGCAATACCATCAAAAAGCGTCAAGATGTGCGTGCGTTTTATGAGCGTGGTGTGCGTATGTATGCATCGGATTCTGAAGCCGATTTACGTATGATCGCCGAAGAAGCGCCGGGTTCACGCATCTATGTGCGCATCCTGACCGAAGGTACAGACACCGCCGATTGGCCACTGTCTCGTAAGTTTGGTTGCCAAAATGAGATGGCTTATGAGCTGCTAGTTCTGGCGAAGGAGTTAGGCTTAGAGCCCTTTGGTATTTCATTCCACGTGGGTTCACAGCAACGTGATATCGGTGCTTGGGATTCGGCGATTGGTAAAGTGAAGAGCATCTTCGATCGTCTGCGTGATGAGCACAACATCGTCCTGAAGATGATCAACATGGGGGGCGGTTTCCCTGCTAACTATATCGACAAAACCAATCAACTCGGTGTGTATGCTGAACAAATCACCCACTTCCTGAAGGAAGATTTTGGTGACGATTTGCCACAGATCATTCTGGAGCCAGGTCGCTCACTGATCTCTAACGCTGGGGTATTGGTGTCTGAGGTGGTGCTGATCAGTAAGAAATCCTACACCGCACTAGAGCGTTGGGTATTTACCGATGTGGGTAAGTTCTCTGGTTTAATCGAAACCATGGATGAGGCGATTAAATTCCCAATCTTCACCCATAAACAAGGTGAGTTGGATAAATGTGTTATCGCCGGCCCGACCTGCGATAGCGCCGACATCATGTACGAACACTACAGCTATGGCCTGCCGAATGACCTAGCAATTGGAGACCGTATGTACTGGTTAACTGCCGGTGCTTACACCACCACTTATTCAGCGGTGTGTTTTAACGGTTTCCCACCTCTGAAGGATTACTACCTGTAATCTTGGCCGCAAGGCAACAAAAAGGGCGCTTAGGCGCCCTTCGTTTTTGGCGTCACCACTTAATTGTGGGATTTGAGAATTTGATAGATCTCTTCTTTTAAATGCAGTTTTTTGCTTTTGAGTTCTTTCACTGTGGGATTGAAATCACTGCCAACGCGTTTTTCCAGTTGTTTGATTTCTTCATCTAATTGATTGTGCTCGTTGAATTTGCGTTGAAAATGAGCATCTTGAGTCTTTAAGGTAGTAATGAGATCTCGATATTCTGGAAACATTGGCGTTCTCCTTGTCGTCTTTTATCGTGCTTTGGTCTCGTCTTAACCCTAACCTTAGGCACGATGATGAAACGTGATATGGATCAATATTTGTCCTCCTACAGATTAATACTAAAGGGTGATTTCAGCAAACTAGCTATAAATCAATAACCTATATCTTTTATATTGCTCTGTGTGGCGAGTGAGTCAGATCTGGCTCACACTTACTTTCACCTGATTGACGAGTGCCCACAGAAACATCACAGATTTGCTATCTTTGTGATCAAGCTGTAATAGGTTTGGTAATTACATTACGAATGAACAATTCTTCTTGCCGATAATTCTGTGATCAAGTTAACCTTCACCGCTTCGATACTAGGTTAAAGTCGATTCAATAAGAATTTTATTATCAAAAATGAAAGGGGTTTTCACGATGGCTGATGTATTTCACTTAGGTTTGACCAAAGCGATGCTCGATGGTGCCACTTTGGCGATTGTGCCGGGCGATCCAGAGCGTGTAAAACGTATTGCCGAGTTAATGGATAATGCTACATTCCTTGCAAGCCACCGCGAGTACACCAGCTACTTAGCGTATGCTGACGGTAAGCCAGTGGTGATTTGCTCTACCGGTATCGGTGGTCCATCGACTTCTATCGCTGTAGAAGAGTTAGCGCAATTAGGCGTGAATACCTTCCTGCGTGTGGGTACCACAGGTGCGATTCAACCCCATGTAAATGTGGGTGATGTAATTGTGACTCAAGCGTCAGTGCGTTTAGATGGCGCGAGCTTACATTTTGCACCTATGGAGTTCCCAGCGGTTGCTAACTTCGAATGTACCACAGCTATGGTTGCTGCGTGCCGCGATGCGGGCGTAGAGCCTCATATCGGTGTTACCGCATCTTCTGATACCTTCTACCCAGGTCAAGAGCGTTATGACACTGTGACTGGCCGTGTGACCCGTCGTTTTGCTGGCTCAATGAAAGAGTGGCAGGATATGGGCGTGCTGAACTATGAAATGGAATCAGCGACCCTATTCACTATGTGTGCGACTCAAGGTTGGCGTGCGGCGTGTGTGGCTGGCGTTATCGTAAACCGCACTCAACAGGAAATCCCGAACGAAGCGACAATGAAACAAACTGAAGTCAGTGCTGTGTCTATCGTTGTAGCTGCGGCTAAGAAGCTTCTGGCTTAATTCGCCGACGCGCTCCCCTGCAAAGCGAGTGTTGCGTGCGTAATAAAAAAGGTGCCCTAGGCACCTTTTTTATTCGCTGTATCCGCCAAGGCGGGCTGTATCACTTAGACTAGAAGTGGTACTGAGCAATCACAGAGTAAGTGTCTTGGTCGACACCCTTCACGCCGTATTTGTTGGTCCACAGATCGTACTCGATACCCACAAGCAATTTATTTGCCTTATGGTCACCAAATAGGCTCTTACCTAAATCGTATTTCAGCTGCGGGTTGAAGTGGAAGTTCTCTTCATAACCACTGTTATCCGTTGCAAATACCCAATCGATAAAGCCATCGAGCACGATATTGGCAGACCCTACTGGGATATCGATTCTGAAGACTGGGGTGAACTGCCAGCCATCACTGATATTGCCAGAGCTCATCGCATCGCGACGATAGGTGTTGAAGTTAAGGTAGGTAAAGTAAGGTACGGCAACATCGACCCCTAAGCCATAGAGCAAGCTATGCACAGGGCCTTCACCTTCTTCGTAGGTGAGGGCTAATGAAAGATCGGTAATTGGGCCGAACGCAATTTTTTCGCCGAGGATTTTGCTCGCGCTAAAGCGAGGTGAAATCTCTCCGTAGGTGGTGCTATCCATGCCCGTGTGGTCGCCTTTGAAGTAGATAAAATCTTGGAAGGCAAACCAATCACCGTATTTCCATGCACCAGCGGTTTCGAGTGTGACTGTCGCTTGCTTGTCCGAAGGAGCCAAGTCGTAGTCTTCGCCATAAAGAGCGGTTGCACTGAAATCCCACCACTGTACTAAGTCACCAGCAAATGCTTGAGGTGAAAGCATTAATGCTAGACATAGGCATGTCTTTTTCATTGTTATTTCCTGTTGTAGGGGTAGAGGCTAAATAAAGTTGTACTCAGTTCCTGCTCCGAGGGCAGAACCTACAAACGGCTAGGGTGGAGCGGCTTGTATGGGTGCTGGTTGAGGGCAAGGTAAAAAGTGCGGGCAATATATGCAAAAATTTACAATTATTCAAAGTTTTTTATCGAATGTTGTTGTGAAAATCACATAATCAAATTGTGGATGTTATGATGTTTAATTTATTGATTTTTAGTGGTTATTTTATTTGTTGATACGTTTTTGATGATATTGTGAGCTAACTTTTTGAATTGATTGCGCTTAATTTTAGAACAACTCGAGTCGATATTTTGCCGCGAGTCAATTCATCCCCTCATTTTCCCAAGTTAATTGTCTTGCCGTGCTTTTTAAATCGGCGTATAACTTTATGACATATTATGTCGCAAATCTGTCACTCTGCTGCTATAGTGCTGCACAGGATGCTCTCATTTCAGGGGGGAATATGGAGTTTTCGAATCTGATTTTAGTTTGGTCTATTATCGGGATTATCTTGATGTTAGCCGAGCTGGTGATACCTGGAGGTATTGTCGTGCTACTCGGCGCCGCCTGCTTAGTGGTGGCTGGCGCCTTAGGAATTGGCCTAGTGGAAGGTGTGGTTCAGAGCCTGACATTGTGGTTTATTTCCGCCATCGTCTTATTACTCGCCTTTCGGCAAGTCACTCAAAAATTGGTTGGTGGAGATTCCCATGTGGATAACACCGATGAAGAACTTGATATCTACAATCAAATCGCCCGTGTTAAGCAAACCATAGGTCCAGGACAAACGACGGGAAGAGTCGAGTTCCAAGGGAGCGAATGGCCCGCATTGGGGGATGGTAGTATCATTGCTGCGGGCACTGAGGTCAGGATTATCTGCCGTGAAAACATTGCCCTAGTGGTTGAGCCTGTTGATCAGGCAACGTCTCAAAACTAAAGGATGAGTCTATGTTTGTGTTTACCTTAGTCATTTTATTTGTCTTGTTTATTCTCTATAAGCTGATGCTGATAGTGCCGATGCGTGAGGTGCATGTCATCGAGCGTTTAGGGAAATTTCGCACCGTACTGCAACCGGGATTCCACTTCTTAATTCCTTTCTTCGATCGCGTCGCATATAAACACGATACCCGTGAGCAAGTGCTCGACGTGCCGCCACAAAGCTGTATCTCAAAGGACAACACTCAGCTTGAGGTGGATGGTTTAGTGTATCTCAAGGTCATGGACGGCAAATTAGCTAGCTACGGTATTGAAAACTATCGCAAAGCTGCCGTGAATCTGGCACAGACCACTATGCGTTCTGAAATCGGTAAGCTCACCCTTAGTGAGACTTTTTCCGAGCGTGATCGCTTAAACGAATCCATAGTGCGCGAGATTGATAAGGCGTCTGAGCCTTGGGGGATCAAAGTGTTACGCTATGAGATCCGCAATATCACGCCATCGCGCCATGTGATCCATACCCTTGAAAAACAAATGGAAGCTGAGCGTCGTAAGCGCGCCGAAATCACCTTAGCCAATGCCGAAAAGGCCGCGATGATCAATATGTCTGAGGGTGAGCGCCAAGAGGCGATTAACATTTCTGAAGGCCAAAAACAGAAGCGTATCAACGAAGCTAAAGGTACGGGGCAAGAGATTGCCATTATCGCTAAGGCAAAGTCCGAAGGCATGGCGATGATTTCCCAAGCGTTAGCAGTCAATGGCGGTAACGATGCGATGAATATGCTGTTAAAAGAACAGTTTATTGCTCAGGTCGGTAAGATCCTCAACGATTCGCAAGTGTCGGTTGTCCCCGCGGAAATGGCAAAACTCGAAGGATTCTTCGAAGGAATGGAACAAGTCACCCAAACCGTGGGTGGCCATAATGCAACTAGCAAAGGAGCACGTTAATGCAAATCCCATTGAATACTGATGTCGCGGTAATGGCCATTTGGGGACTGATTTTCGCCATATTTGTGATTAAGCTGTTCCAATCCATCCGCTTAGTTCCGACTAAATCGGCTTATATTGTTGAACGTTTAGGTAAGTACCACTCGACGTTAGATGCGGGTTTCCACACCTTAATTCCTTTTGTCGATAAAGTGGCTTATATCCATGACTTAAAAGAGGAAACTATCGACGTACCACCACAGGAGTGTTTCTCCAGTGACGAAGTGAATGTGGAAGTCGACGGGGTGATTTATATCTCTGTTACCGATCCTGTGAAGGCCAGCTATGGCATCACGGACTATCGCTATGCGGCAATTCAATTAGCGCAGACCACCACGCGCTCAGTGATCGGGACCTTAGATCTTGACCGCACTTTCGAAGAGAGGGATGTGATTTCGGCTAAGGTAGTGGAAGTGCTCGACCAAGCGGGCGCCATGTGGGGGATTCGCGTACACCGCTATGAGATTAAGAACATCACGCCGCCCGAGACGGTGAAAAACGCCATGGAAATGCAAGTGAATGCCGAGCGTGAGCGCCGTGCATTACTGGCAAAGAGTGAGGGTGATAAGCAGAGTAAGATCAATCGCTCCGAAGGGATTAAAGCGGAAACCGTAAACCGTTCAGAAGGTGAAATGCAGCGCCGTATCAACGAGGCCGAAGGTAAAGCGGAGGAGATTTTAACCCTGTCGCGAGCCACTGCGGAATCGATTGAGCGTTTAGCGACTGTAATTGCGGCGCCTGGTGGTCATAACGCACTGCGGATGCAACTTGGTGAGCAGTACTTTAAGCAGCTCGATGGCTTAAGCCAGAAGTCCAGCCGTGTGGTACTGCCAGGTAATATGGTCGATTTCGATTACTGGATGAATAGCATAGGCTTAAAAGAGAAAGCTTAATGCACATACACCATGTTGCGGCTTAAATATTCATCAGTTTAAGCCTCATAAACCTAAGGCCAAATAGTGATATTTGGCCTTATTTTTTGTGGTTTAGCATGGGATTAATGATAAAAAAGCGGGTTATAAATATCAGTTAACTGGCGCGGCGAATAGGGAACTCAATGCAGCCGTCCATTGGCGTATCGCGTAGTCTTCAGCCGTAATTAATAGGCCAGACGCTCGGAAATTTCAGAGTGGGAATGGGTTTCGATAAGGCGCGCAATGGTGTCTTGTTCGAGTACCGCTAAGGCCGAAATCTCGTTGTAAATCTTATCCTGCACATCTAGAGGCATGTGCACATGCTCCATATACATCCGGATGCTTAAGGCGTCACCGCTTTTGAACAGTTGGCTGAATTCAGAGGCTTCAATCTCGATTAATGCATTCATAATACTTCACCCTGAGGTTGGATTTTTGATGAGTAGACAACAGGTTTTGCTGTTACCTAAGAGATACGCCTAAGTTTGATCTAGGTCAATTAAACGCCATATTAATCTTTCTTAATAAACAACTTTACTCTTTAAAAATAGATGGTTATAAATTTCATAAAATGAAATTGTGACTTGGCTCAATGTTTGAAACGGGGTGAAAGAGGGGCGTTGGGAGCGGAGTTCAGTTGGCAAGAAGATAAAAAAATCGCGGCGCGTGATGAGTCACGCGCCGCGATGCTTAGACTGATTTTGCGAGCGGAATTACTTTGGAACGGCTAACAGCTGGCAGCCATTGATCCCCGCATTTTGCAAGGTGTGGCGTTTACGCTCGGCATCACGTCTACGTTCGTAGGGGCCGAGGATAACCTTGTACCACGTGCCTGAGGTGCCTTCAATTTGTCTGACCTGCGCCTCTAATCCTTGGAACGCAATCACAGCCTTCATCTGGTTAGCCTGAGACTCCTGACGGAATGATGCGCACTGCAATTGATATTGCTGTGGTGCGCGCGTCGACACGACATCGGGAATATCCACTTCGACGTTTTTATTCTCAAGTTCGTCCAGATAGGTCCATTCTTCCTTAGGCTTAGGTGGCAAGGCGTTCGGATCTTTCTTCGGCGCTTCAACGACGGGCTTTTCCTCCACCGGCGCAGTCACTACCACGGCTTGGCGCTCGGCTTCTTTCACCTTAGGCGTCAGAATCGTTGCCGATTCTTTTGCCTTAGTCGGCTTCTCGGTTTTCACCTCGACAGGCACTTCCTGCTTGGCGGTATCTTTAATGCTAAACAGAAAATAGCCAAAACTGCCGACGGCAATAAAGGCGAACAGGATCAATGGGATAGGGAGCTTACGGCGAGGCGCAGCCTTTTTAGCCGCAGGCCTCGCCCGTGTTGCGCGCATGGGGCGCTGTTTCGCGCCCGCTTGCGGTCTTCTGTTGGCATAGTCACGATTGCTCATGGCTTACATCCGTTCTAGGGTTTCGATACCTAGTAGATTTAGGCCTTTTTGCAGCGTGTTGGCCGTCAGTTGTGACAGCAGTAAACGGCTATGCTTTTGCTCGTCGTTATCGGCGGCAAGTACTGGGCAGGCCTCATAAAAGCTAGAGAAGGCCCCCGCTAATTCATAGAGGTAACCGCAAAGTACATGTGGTTGGCCCTTGTCGATTACGCGGCTGAGGATTTCACCAAACTGCGCCAGTTTGTTACCTAAGTCTTTCTCTTTTTCGTGTTCGAGTACAATCTTGGCTTGGCTTAAGTCAATATCGGTCGCACGTTTGAAGATACCAGCAACGCGGGTGTAAGCGTAAAGCAGGTAAGGCGCGGTATTGCCTTCAAAACTCAGCATTTGCTCGAAGCTGAAGATGTAATCGCTGGTACGGTTTTTCGACAGATCGGCGTATTTGACTGCGCTGATCCCCACAACACGGGCAATTTCAGCTAAGGTCGCTTCATCCATATCTGGGTTTTTGCTGCGAACCAGCTCAAGTGCGCGAGTATTGGCTTCATCCAGTAGATCAACCAGTTTCACCACGCCACCGGTACGAGTCTTGAATGGACGACCATCTTCGCCATTCATGGTACCGAAGCCTAAGTGCTCCAGTGACATATCGTTACGGACAAACTTGGCCAGCTTGGCAAGGCTAAATACTTGTTGGAAGTGCAGCGCTTGGCGTAAATCGACAAAGTAGAGTACGCGGTCGGCTTTTAGCACGCTTGAACGGTAACGCATAGCCGCTAAGTCGGTAGTGGCATAGAGGTAACCACCATCGGCTTTTTGAATGATAACAGGCAGCGCTTCGCCTTCTTTATTACGGAATTCTTCTTGGAAGACCACTTTGGCGCCGTTGCTTTGGGTCAGTAAACCTTGGGCGTCTAAATCTTTGACTACTTGTTCTAAGTCGGCGTTATAGGCGCTTTCACCGTGCACGTCGGCGCGGGTTAAGCTCACCCCTAAACGCTCGTACACTTCGTGGCAGTGACTTAGGGAAATATCGTTAAATTCACGCCACAGTTTGTTGCAGTATTCGTCGCCTGATTGCAGTTCAACCACGAGCTGACGGGCACGAGTCGCGAACTCTGCCGATTCGTCAAAACGCAGTTTGGCGGCACGGTAGAAGGTTTCGAGATCCGATAATTCTAATTGGGCTTGTTCGCCATTTTGCGCGCGCAATTCTTCCATGTAAGCCAGCAGCATACCAAACTGGGTACCCCAGTCGCCTACGTGGTTTTGGCGGATCACTTTATGGCCTAAAAACTCGAGGGTACGCACCACGCTGTCACCAATGATGGTCGAACGCAGGTGGCCGACGTGCATCTCTTTGGCGAGGTTAGGTGAAGAGTAGTCCACGACGATAGTTTGTGGCGTTGGTAGCTTAATCCCTAAATGCTCATCGCTAATGGCAGCCTGTAATTGGTTCGCTAAGGCGCTGTCATCAATGAAGAAGTTGATAAAACCAGGGCCTGCGATTTCAACTTTCGCCACATAGGCTGAGGCGGGTAGGTTGTCGATGATCAGCTGCGCCAATTCGCGGGGATTTTTACCCGCCGCTTTGGTTAGCATCATGGCTAAGTTGGTTGCCAGATCGCCATGGCTCTTATCCTTGGTTCGATCTACTTGAATTCGCGCCTCAAAATCCGCAGGCAAAATACCTTGTTGTTTAAAGGATTCGATAGTTTGTTCAAGTAATGATTGGATATGTGATTTCATGGGTTAATTAGCTACTAACTTTAAGAATGAATACAGGGAATAACCGCGTATTTTAGCCGTTTGTGGTGACTAATTGCTATCTTCCCGATGATTTTTTATCAAATTATTGAATCACAACAGATCCTGCGGATCCCTGTCTAGGCTCCAGCGACAACGTTTGGCCTCTGGCAGCTGTTCGACAAGGGGATAAATCCGCTCAAATTCCTGTTGTAATCTATGTCTGTGCTTGGCTTGAAACATCAATTGGCGGCGAAACTTGCCAGCTTTTCTGTCGAGTGGTGCTGGCATTGGGCCGATGATTTCAAACTCTTTATCTTGGGGTAGTAGCGCTGCAAATGCATTAAGAAAGTTATCGGCATCCAAAGCGGAGTGGGCTTCTGCGCGCACCAGCACCATGTGCCAAGCGGGAGGTAGCAGCGCCATTTGCCGCTCCTTTAATTGGCTGCGGGCAAACTCGCCATAACCCCGGTGGAGCAAATCCCTCAGTATCGGGTTATCGCTTTGGTGGGTTTGCAGCAACACAGTACCGGGTTTGTTAGCGCGACCAGCACGGCCAGCGACCTGAGTATAGAGCTGGCCGAAGCGCTCTGGCGCCCTAAAGTCGGCGCTAAAGAGCGCGCCATCGACATCTAATAAGCCCACTAAGGTCACATCTGGAAAGTGGTGCCCCTTTGCAAGCATTTGAGTGCCGACCAAGATCTTGTATTCGCCCTTATGGATTGCGCTTAAGTGGCTTTCGAGCGAGCCTTTAAGGCGGGTGGTATCACGATCGATTCGCACCACGGGATATTTCGGGAATTCCTGCTGCAATGCTTCGGCGAGTTGTTCTGTGCCTATACCTTGGCCCATCAACATGGTGCTGCCGCAATTGTGGCACTGCCTTGGAATGGCATATTGGTTGCCACAGTGGTGGCAGCGGATCTCGCCAAGGGATTGATGCACAGTAAAAAACGCATCGCAGCGGTCGCACTCGTGTAAGTGCCCACACTCGTGGCACAGCAGTGCTGGGGCAAAGCCGCGGCGGTTCAAAAACAGTAATACCTGATTCCCTGCCTCTAAATGGCTGCGGATTTCGTTGATGAGTGGCGCCGACATTCCTGCCTTGAGGGGCAGGTTTTTAATATCGATAATCCCTTGGCGCACTTTTTTCGCATTACCCGCTCGCTCCCCAAGTTGCAGGTGATGATAACGACCACTGAGGGCATTTTGCAGGGTTTCTAACGAGGGGGTCGCCGAACCTAAAATCACCGGGATCGATTCTAAATGTCCGCGCATCACGGCGAGGTCGCGGGCGTGGTAGCCAACGCCTTCCTGCTGTTTAAAGCTGCTGTCGTGTTCTTCGTCGAGGATAATTACACCGGGAAAAGCCATGGGCGTAAACAGGGCAGAGCGAGTACCAATGATGATGGCGGCTTGGCCGCAACGGGCCTGTCGCCAAGCTTCGAGGCGCTGGTTGTCGGTCAGTCCCGAATGCAGCACGGCCACATTAACCTTGAAGCGGCGCTTAAAACGATTAATGGTTTGCGGTGTTAAGCCAATCTCAGGTACCAGGATCAGCGCTTGCTTGCCTTGTTTGAGAATATGTTCGAGTACGGCTAAATAGACCTCGGTTTTACCCGAACCGGTAATGCCCTCTAGCAGGGTGCAGTGGTATCCTTGCTGTTGGGTGAGCAGGGTGACGGCAACTGCTTGTTCCTTATTGAGTCTATGGGGGGCTTCATCGAGTTCCAGTTGGCTGCGCCAATCGAGATTGAGCTCGGCGAGTTTCTCGTGTCTAGCAATCCAGCCCTTATCCTCTAAGGTTTTGAGCGCGGCTTTATTCAGTTCTAAACTGATGACGTCTTCCTGCGTCAGGCTGGTTTGCTGTAAGCGTTCGAGTAAGCGTTTTTGAGCCGGGGCGCGTTTTAATGTCTCAGGCGCAATATTGCTGCCCAGCTCTGTGATTTGCCAGTACTGAATTTTTTGCGGCGCGGCATCGAGCCCTTTACGCAGCGCCACGGGGAGCGCCTGTGTCAGCATTTGCCCTTGGCTGCAAAAGTAATATCTTGCGGCCCAGAGGGTTAATTTATAAAGCGATTCTGGCAATAAGGGCGCGTCATCAATAAACTCTATGACAGATTTGAGTTGCGTAGGTGCTAGATCGCAGCTGTCGGTGATGGCGGTGACAAGGCCAATCAGTTGCTGGCGTCCAAAGGGGACTTTTACTCTTATACCAATCTGAGGCTGTTGAGCGCTTTCCTCACCTTGCTCAGCGGTATCGACTCGATAGGTAAAGTTTTGCCGCATAGGCACAGGTAACGCAACTTCAACAAACAGTGACATATGCAGGTCGAGTCTTAAGGGAAATGAGGTTTAGTGTACTCAGCACGGCTAGCGAGGGCTAGTCCTAATGACAGTTTATCCAAGGATAGTTGAGAGTAAGTAAATGACTAAAATAGCGAAATCATTAGGACTATTCGCCTTAGTGTGTAGCGCATGTGTACAGGCGCAAGTTTCCCATGTGAGTGTCAATAGCCGCATGTTTGAATTGGGTGCTTACCCCAAAATGCGCGTCAATGTGATCACCGATAATCAGGATATGACCCGGCTTGAATTTGTGGTGCAGCAGTCAGGCGGTGAAGAAAAACTTATGGCCGAGCAGCTTAACCGTTTCTTGGTTTTGCTAACGGGTGTGGAGGATGTGACCGACCCTAAGGCGCGGCTATTGGTACGTGAATATCGTGTCGACCGTTGGTATGAAGTGAAAAATCTGCCACTGCTTGATAATACTTCCTCTGCGACGTCTTCAGTATCGCAAGCAAAAACGGCGGTTGTGAAATCAAGCAAAGCAGCCAAAGCCGAGACCAGTCTGCTGGCGGCAAGTTCTGCTGTAACTGATAAAGCCGCAGCTGTTAAATCAAGTAAACCAGTGCAAGAGGTGAATTTAGTTACCGCTGAAGCTGATGTTGCTCCCGTTGTTGTGGCTGCGGTGACGACAGAAGTTGCCGCGACGCCTCGCACCTCTGGATTTACCTTCCCTGAGGATAAGTCTGAGATTAAAGCATCCTCCACCTCGAGTTCGTCTGTAGTGGCATCTGATGAAGCTAAACCTAAGGCTGTTAAATCAGAAGTGACCAACTCTGATCCATCTAAATCTGATATGCCTACACCTGAGCCGTCGACAACAGAAGTCGTAAGCGTGCAGGCCGTTGCACAAGCGCCATCCGCTAACGCTGATACGGTAAGAATTGATAAGAGTACGACTACTACTGATTCGCCCGAAGTTAAGGCAGCCGAAGCAACTGCTGTAGAGGCTAAGCTTGTGAGCTCGATAAATGCTAATGCAACAAACTCGGGTGAGTGTATGTTGGATTATCACAACGAGACGTTGTGGCGTATTGCCAATCGCTATGCCCCTGAATGGAAAGTGAATGTTTATGGCGCCATGTTGGCGATTCACGATGCCAACCCTAAGGCATTTTCGAAGAATCGGATTAACGCGTTGAAGAAAGATGCCACGCTCTATTGCCCATCGGCCGAGATACTTTCGCGTTATCCCGATGCGCAGGCGGCAAGGATGAGTTTCGAAGATCGGGAAGCGGGGAGATAACTGCCAGCGAGCGAGTAGATTATCGTGAAAATGCTCAGATAATCTACTTGTGTCTGCGTGGGTGATACTGTAGTATTCTGCGCCCTAACATATCGTTATTAACTGCATGTGGTGTCCGACTTCGGGTTGGAAGAGCGACATGGCCTTACATTTGAGGTAATCCCAATGAAACCAGGTATCCACCCAGAATATGCAGTAATCACTGCAAACTGTACTTGTGGCAACGTAATCAAAGTAAACTCTACTGCTGGTAAAGACCTGCACTTAGACGTTTGTGGTGCATGTCACCCATTCTACACAGGTACACAAAAAGTTGTTGATACAGGCGGTCGTATCGACAAGTTCAACAAGCGTTTCGGTATGCTTGGCAAGAAATAATTGCGTTAGCAATGTTTCTAAAAGAGGCGCCTATGGCGCCTTTTTGCTTTTTGGCCTTCTGGCACAAAATCGCTACTTATCTGCCTTTCTGGTACGACTTCACTTAAAAAAGCATCAAAGTCACTGTATAGGGGCTTAAAGTCGCCTAAATCGACTTATTTATAGCAATTAACTATAAGATAACTGAGTTACTTATCTCTATTGTAATTTAATCAACATTTTTCGCTTTGTTAGGCGTTTTTTCATTGCTTTAGCGGGTTATGTTCGTTTGTTTCCTACAAATTTAAACAGATAATCATCCTTTATTGGGTGAGATAAGTTTATAAAACTTGGCTTAGAGAGATAAATCTGTCGCAAAGGCGAAATTTCTCAATATCTTATTTAAAAATTAACCCAATTGGCGTATCTTACCCCGACCTGCCACACTGTTTAAATCGCCCGTAAATGAGGTGATCTTGGGTTGGTCGGCCTTACTTCCATACTTATAAATGTCGCATTTCAGGATGTTAAAATGTCAGATATTCGTCAACAAGCACTCGATTATCATGAATTCCCCGTTCCCGGTAAAACCGCAGTCTGCCTCACTAAACCTGCTGAAACCAGCCATGACCTCGCACTAGCCTATAGCCCTGGTGTTGCTGAACCAGTACGTGAAATTGCTGCTAATCCTGACAATGCATATCGTTACACCAACAAAGGTAATACAGTCGCTGTTATCACCAACGGCACAGCGATTCTGGGTTTAGGTAACTTAGGTCCATTGGCATCAAAACCGGTGATGGAAGGTAAGGCTCTGCTGTTTAAACACTTTGCAAATATCGACTCGACCGATATCGAAGTGACCCACAACACCCCTGAAGAATTTATTAACACAGTTGCGGCTATCGCTGGCACCTTTGGTGGGATTAACCTCGAAGACATCAAGGCGCCTGAGTGCTTTGTTATCGAGCGCGAATTGATTAAGCGTTGTAATGTGCCTGTGTTCCACGATGACCAGCACGGCACCGCCATTGTGACCGCAGCGGGTATGATTAACGCCTTAGAAATCCAAGGTAAACTGATCAGCGATGCGACCTTTGTATGTATGGGTGCTGGCGCAGCGGCTATCGCCTGTATGACCATGTTGGTTAAGTGTGGTGCAAACCGTGCCAACATCTATATGTTAGATACCAAAGGCGTTATCCATGCGGGTCGTAACGATCTGAATGAATATAAAGCCCTGTTTGCAAACGATACC
This sequence comes from Shewanella mangrovisoli, assembly GCF_019457635.1. Taxonomy (NCBI): domain Bacteria; kingdom Pseudomonadati; phylum Pseudomonadota; class Gammaproteobacteria; order Alteromonadales; family Shewanellaceae; genus Shewanella; species Shewanella mangrovisoli. Next base: position 4,227,328 of record NZ_CP080412.1, on the reverse strand, counting down.
GACAAGCGCACCTTGCAAGATGTGATTAAAGGTGCCGACGTATTCTTAGGTTTATCTGGCCCGAACGTGATTGGCGCTGAAGAAGTGGCCATGATGGCGGATAAGCCTGTGATTTTTGCCTGTTCAAACCCAGATCCTGAAATCAAACCTGAGCTTGCCCACGCGACGCGCAGCGATTTAATCATGGGTACTGGCCGCAGCGATTATCCAAACCAAGTGAACAACGTACTGTGTTTCCCATTCATTTTCCGCGGTGCCTTGGATGTACGTGCATCTTGCATTAACGACGAGATGAAAGTGGCCGCGGTTCACGCGATTGCTGCCTTAGCAAAAGAAGAAGTCCCCGCGAGCGTATTGAAGGCTTATCCAAAGGTGAGTTCATTAAGTTTTGGCCCTGAATATGTGCTGCCAAAACCAATGGATCCACGCTTGTTACCTCGTGTTGCCCGTGCGGTTGCACAGGCTGCGATTGATTCGGGTGTTGCGGCAATCACTACGCTGCCACAATATGCGGATTAAGCGCTAAGTTGATTAACAAAAAAGAGGCTAATTAGCCTCTTTTTTGTTTTAACCTCGGATGAAATTTCTGCGATCAGAATTAGTTTTAGAGGCTTTGAAAACCAATCCTTAGTTGCCTTTTAGCGTATGCTACTGAATAATCTTGGCAGCATTTGTTGAACTCGTGTTAAGAGTGCACCGATAATTATAATAATCCAGCAGGATAGCGGATCGATGAAATTCACTCGAATGTTAACTACAAAATTAACCAGTTTTTGGTTAATGTCTTTGGCCGCTATCGCCTTCGTCTTTTTACTCAGCGCCATGATGAGCTTTGTGCAGTTGACCTATAAGTTTCAACAGCAGAAAGTGTCTGAGCTTGAATCCCTACTTATTGAGCATTATCAAACGCAGCCCGATTGGGAATTAGAGTCTTGGTTGCCGCCTATGTTGCTGGCGTACAACGCCGTCGAATTCCGTTTGACCATGAAGAGCGAAGTGCTTTTTGCCTATCAGGGCAATGTGCAGACGCAAAATGCCATGGTGTATACCCATTTGCTCGATCCCAAGTCGGGACTGAATATGACCCTCACGCTGCCACAGCCCTTTGAGCATTACAGCGTCAGTTGGTATGAGTTGCTCATTTTAGGCGTGGGCTTGATGGCAGTCATTGCGCTGGTGCGTTTTGGCCATGTGTGGTTTTCGCAGCAGTTGGATGGTATTGAAGAACTTGCCCAGCGTAGCCGACTGATTTTGCAAGGCAAGCACGAACAAGCACTCGCGACACCGGGCAATGGTAAGCCGAGGCTGATCAACCGAGCCTTAACTAAGCTGCTCGAAGAGTTGCAAGACGCCCACAAAGAACGTGGCCGTTTCGATAAGTTTATTCGTTCCAACACTTTTTTAGATGCACAAACCCGTATCGGTAATCGACTGTTTCTAAACAACCGTCTGGATGCCTTGAGCCATGATCAAGGCATGGTGGCCCACGGGGTAATTTATCTGTTGGAGATGGACGACCTCGATTTACTGCAGCAGGCGAAAGGGGAGAGCGCGGTTAAAGAGTTGCTCCATGCGACAGTCAACAGCATTAACTCTATTTTACAGACCTTACCCAACAGCATCTTTGCACGCCGCTCCCATAATCAATTTGCGATTGTCGTGCCCCATGTGTCTTTGATTGAGGCCGACCAACTTGCCAGTAAATTACTCAAAGTCTGTCTGAGCCAACCTTTGCCCGATGATGTGGAGAATCAAGACAACTTTTATCACTTGGGCTGCGCTTACTTTACCGCCGGAGATAATGTTAATCAGTTGCTCGATGAGGCCGATATGGCATTACGTGCCGCGCAATTACAAGGTAACAGTAATTGGTTTATGTACGATAAGGGCGCGATTGATGAGGAGTTTGCCAAAGGCTCAGTGCGTTGGCGTAGCTTCTTGGAGAATGCCTTAGTTCAGCGGCGTTTTTATCCCTTTAGCCAACCAGTGATGGATTCTGACGGCGTTGAGCATCACAAGGAAATCTTTACCCGGGCGCGGGATAATCAGGGCGCGTTAGTTAGGGCGACACTCTTTATCCCTATGGCAAACAAATGCGGTTTGATGCCTCAGGTAGAACGGCAGATGATTGAGCGTGTGTTGGGTCTATTGGCGCAGGAACAACATAAAAATCAAGTTTATAGTGTGAACTTGAGCCTAGATACCTTAATGAGCCGTGCCTTTACTCAGTGGCTTAAAACCACTCTGCTCGAATATCGCCACCTGACGCCACAACTGATTTTTGAGGTGTCCGAGGACATCGTTATCCAGCACCAGGATAAGCTTAAGCCTAAGCTGGATATGATCCGTAAGATGGGCGCACGACTGTGCGTCGACCATGTGGGTCAGCAGGTGGTAGGTACTTACTATATTCGTGAATGCCATTTCGACATGATTAAACTGCATAGGTCGATTGTGCGCCATATTCATTTACGCCCAGAAAATCAATTATTTATCCGTAGTCTTATCGGTGGTTTATATCGCACCGAAGTGCAAGTCTGTGCCGAGGGCATCGAAGTCTTTGAGGAATGGCAAACCCTACAAATCCTCGGTGTAGGTATGGCGCAGGGCATGTATTTTAGTGAGCCAATTGAGGTGCAATAACGGGGAATTATTTCCTCAGCGTATGTGATCGCTGTGGAAGAATAGGGCCAAAATGTCGGATTTCTCTATAAAATTCACTGATTAGCGGCTAAACTAGCCTGTGCCAAAATTATGACGCTGGATATGATGGGTTTCACATTTTGCAGGTGATGCGCATTATCCTTATTTCAGTTTTGGACGTTTGTTATTCGCGCTCTTATGACTCAAGCTTTAACTTTATCGGAAGACAGGCATTTTTATGGATAAAGGACTTTTTGCTCGGTTGGCCTTTTGGCGAGCCAAACAGGCTGGCGCGGCGCTCGGTGTCTATGTCTGTGCCGATAAGCTTTGGGTCTATGCTCCCGCGACTGAAAGTCTTGCAGAACAATGGGTTTCCTATGAGCTGCAACAGGAACAATGGCAACAGGCCTTTGCCAAACTTGCCAATGCCTTTCCCCACGCTTCCTTACAAATTGTCCTTGGCAGTGGCCGCTATCAATTGCTCGTGGCCGACAAACCGAATGTCGATAGCGACGAATTATCCCAAGCTTTACTCTGGTCTATCAAAGACATGGTGAATATCCCTGTGCCGCAAATCCACTTGGATTACTTTGAGTCACCCCTGCCGAGCAACAAGCTCAGCGTGGTTGTGGTCGATAAAGAAAAGTTGCGCGCTATGGTGCAAGCCATCAGCGATCAAGGTTTAAGCGTGCTAGGCATTAGCATTGAAGAATTAGCCATGACCAACCTGTTTGATGAGGATAATCAGGCGAGATTGGTCGTGAGCCATCATACAGGGCAAGACTTATTGCTGACTGTGGTCAAGCAAGGTCAGCTCTATATGCAGCGTCGAGTGCGGGGGTTTACCGAACTGGATAAGGCCGAAGTGGATGAGCTTAATTACGGACTGGCGGATAACTTAAGCCTAGAAATTCAGCGTTCTATGGATTACTTTGAAAGCCAATTGCGTCAGCCTCCGGTCGCCTCAATTGAATTATTTGCCGACGGTGCAGTGGATGCTTTGGCTAAGTTGGTATCGGCTAACTTTAACCAAGCCGTTAATGTCGTTAATAAGCGTGCCGTGGGCGCGAGCATGGCGGGATTAGCCTTTAGTGAACTTTCACGAGGTGCCGAGTGATAAAATCGAGAGTCAATCTATATTCTGCGGCATTATTACCCCCAAAGCAGAGCCTAACCTTTTCGAAATTAATGAGTTATACCATAGGTTTGGTACTGGTCTGTGCCATACTTGCGGCCTTTAGCTATTGGCAATTAGCCGAGTCTCAGCGGGCACTGAGCCAAGCCTCGGCGCAAAAACAGCAATTCGATCAGCAAAAAGCGGAACTTGAAGCGCAAATCGCCGCCCGCAAACCCGATGCTGAGTTAGTTGCGCGCGTCGAGCTAGAGTCGCAGCAGCTCGAGTTAAAACAATTATTGATGAATGAGCTGGCACTGCGCTCATCCCTCACCAGCCGAGGTTTTGCGCCTGTGCTGAAGGATTTAGCTATGGTGGCCGATGCGAGTGTTTGGCTAAACCATATTGTGATTAACGAGCAGCACTTTATGTTTGAAGGCTTTGCCGATCATCCGCAGAGCATTCCGCAATGGGTGGGCAAGTTAAAAACAACGAACACTTTAAAAGGTCAGGCTTTTTCGTCTATGACCATGGATCGCGGTGAGGATAAACCGCTGGCTTTCACGCTGACGAGTGAGACCCCAGAGGAGCAGGCGCGATGAAAGCCCGATTTGAACAGTTAGCGCAAAAGTTTGATGTTCTTAGCCAGCGTGAGCGCGGGCTTATCGCTCTCGCCGTGTTAGTGCTGGTCGTCATGTCGGCCTATATGCCTATCGAGTCGCTGTGGAAACAACAGCATTCGATGGCGCAGCAAGTGAAGGCGTTAGAGCAAGAAAACAAGATTTCGATGCAACAGATTGATTTATATCAGCAGCGATTGGCCATGGATCCTAATCAGGACTATCGCCAGCGTTTAAACTTGTTGCAGCAACAGAATCAAGAGATTGATGCTCAGCTCAACAAGCAGATGGTGGACATGGTGCCCGCCGATTATATGCCTGAGCTATTAGGTAATCTGCTTGGGCAGGTTCAAGGCATTAAATTACTTAAGTTTACCTCGGTTACGCCCGTGCCACTCCTTGCCGTAGGTGAAGAGAAAAAGCTAAATCTCTATAGCCATGGAATACGCATGAGCTTGGAGGGGGATTATTTTTCTGTGCTGCGCTTTGTTGAAGCGGTAGAGGCTATGCCCGACAAACTTTACTGGAAACGACTCGACTATAAAGTGGCCGATTATCCTAAGGGGAAAATCGATATCGAGCTTTATACCTTGAGTATCAATAAGGACTTTATCAGTGTCGCTAAATAAGCCTTATATTTTCATCGCATTATTGGGGTTGTCGGCGCAAGTCTCGGCTGAAGCCTTAAGGGATCCGACCTTGCCCGGCAAAGGCTACTCGGCCGCTGGCGCCGTGACTCAGAACCAAAATCAAGCCCTAGTGCTCAATAGCATCGTCAGCTCGGGCAACACGGCCTATGCCGTAATTAATAATAAAATTGTGTCCGTGGGAGACAGCATTCAAGGGGTCAAAGTGGTGCGTATCACCCCCTCGTCGGTCTCCTTGTCTGACGGACGGAAATTAGCATTATTTCAAGCAATAATAGAGAGATAGGGAATAACACTCAGATGACAGCCATTAAATATATTACGCCTCTACTCTCACTTTGCCTTATGGCCTGCCAAACCACGGATAGACCGCAGCCCGTCGCCTCAAAAGAAGCGCTGGCCACCTCGATGCAAACCGCGAGTCAGCCAACGCCTCCACCACCGGCCACTATGCCCGATGCGGTGCAGCGTGAGCTGAACGCCAATGCCATGATGGGCGGGTTAACTCCGCCAATGGAGACCGAACGTCGTATCGATGTGTCTGCCCATGACGTGGATGCGAGGGTGTTTTTCCCCAGTCTAGTGCAGGGCACGCCTTTTAGCGTGGCGGTGCATCCCGAGGTGCAGGGCACGATTTCATTGTCACTCAAAGGTGTGACCCTGAGTGAAGCCATTCAAGTGGTAGAAGATATTTATGGTTATGAGGTGAGCCGTGAAGGGCGCATCCTACGCGTATTCCCCGCGGGCATGCGAACTGAGACTTTCCCATTAAATTACTTATACATGGAGCGCGATGGTCTATCGCTGACCTCTGTAAGTTCGGGCCGGATCTCCGACAATAACAACTCGAATAACAATAACTCCAATAACAACAATTCGAACAACGGCAACTTTGGCAATAACAGCAACAATAACAATTCGAACAACGGTAATTACGGCAACAATAACAGCAGCGATAGCACCAACGGCACCTTTATTCGCTCGCGCACTAAGACCGATTTTTGGGGCGAATTGAAAGAAACCTTGAGCGCCATTATCGGTGACACTGGCGGTGGTCGTCAGGTAGTTGTGACGCCACAGGCGGGATTAGTGACGATTCGTGCTTATCCTAATGAGCTGCGCCAAGTACGTGCCTTTTTAAATTCCGCCGAAAGCCATTTGCAACGCCAAGTGATCCTCGAAGCGAAGATCCTTGAAGTCACTTTGTCTGATGGTTATCAGCAAGGTATTCAATGGGATAACGTATTGGGCCACGTAGGTAATACCAATATCAATTTTGGCACCTCTGCGGGCGCAGGCTTGAGCGATAAAATTACCGCTTCCCTCGGTGGCGTGACGTCCTTAAGCATTAAAGGCTCGGATTTCAATACCATGATTAGCCTGCTCGACACCCAAGGCGATGTGGATGTGTTGTCCAGCCCAAGGGTGACGGCATCGAACAACCAAAAGGCGGTGATTAAAGTCGGTACCGACGAGTACTTCGTCACCGACGTGTCATCGACCACAGTAGCGGGCACTACGCCTGTGACCACGCCTCAGGTAGAGTTAACGCCGTTCTTCTCGGGCATCGCATTGGATGTGACGCCACAAATCGACAAAGACGGTAATGTGTTGCTGCATGTGCATCCTTCGGTTATCGATGTTAAAGAGCAAACCAAGGACATTAAGGTCAGCAGTGAATCCTTAGAACTGCCGCTGGCACAGAGCGAGATCCGCGAATCCGATACCGTTATCCGCGCAGCTTCTGGCGACGTGGTGGTGATAGGTGGTTTGATGAAGAGCGAAAATACCGAAGTGGTTTCTCAGGTGCCGCTGCTCGGTGATATTCCGCTCGTCGGCGAATTGTTTAAAAACCGCAGCAAGCAGAAGAAGAAAACCGAGTTGATTATCATGTTAAAGCCGACCGTAGTAGGCAATGATACTTGGAAAAACGAGTTAGAGCGTTCTAAGACCTTACTCGACCGTTGGTATCCAGAAAATAAGTAAGCTTTCATGTATTTGAAGCACTTTGGACTCAGCCAAACGCCATTTTCGTTAACACCTAATACCGGATTTTTTTTCGGGTTATCCCCGCACGTAGAGGCGCTGCAAGTATTGCAGACCGCCCTACAAACCGGGGAAGGTTTTATCAAAGTCACTGGCGAAGTGGGCACGGGCAAAACCTTAATCTGCCGTAAGTTGATTAACGAGCTGCCGCAGGGCTTCCATTGTGCGTATCTTCCCAATCCTTATCTCACCCCCGCCGAGCTGCGCTGGGCGGTGGCCAATGAGCTTGGGTTAAAGTACACCAGCGAAATCGATCAGCAGCAACTCACCGGACTTATCCAGCAACAATTACTCGCCCTGAGCGCCCATGGTCACGCCATTGTATTAGTGCTGGACGAAGCGCAGGCCTTGCCCGATGAGAGCCTCGAAGCGCTGCGACTGTTTACCAATCTTGAAACCGAGAGTCGTAAGCTGTTGCAAGTGGTGCTCTTTGGTCAGCCCGAGTTGGATGAGCGATTAAAGCGTCAAGCCTTTAGACAATTACGGCAGCGCATCACCTTTAGCTACAGTCTGCGACCGCTAACCTGGGACGAAACCGATGCCTACATTCGCTATCGCTTAGCGGTGGCAGGCTATGCGGGACAAGCCTTATTTGGCCCAAAACTGACCCGTAAAATAGCCGAGGCATCACGTGGCATTCCAAGATTAATCAACATTTTAGCCCATAAGGCCCTGATGCTCAGTTTTGGCGAAGGCGCAACGCAAGTGCGTATGGCCCACATTAAGGGCGCGATACAGGATACTGAAGATGCTAGTCGCGGCTCGCAAAGATGGCCAGCGTATATGGCGATCGCACTGATAGCATGTGCAGCGGCAATAGGGGCATTACTGATCTCTGGTGTTAACCTGCAACAGTTGTGGGGAGGCGTCGCATGAGTGTGATCAACAAGATGCTGCAGGATCTCGATAAGCGCCAGCAGGGGCATGCTCTCAGCAATGTGGCTGTGCATCAGGCCCAGTATTTAGGGCGTCCCAACCCATCACGCAAATGGTTAGTCATCAGTTTAGTATCGCTGCTGGTGGGCGGATTATCGGTATATGCCTTTCAGGCGACCAACGGTGCAAGAAGCGTCGTGGATAAGCCTGCAAATCCTGTAGCGAGTTCGCAAACTCAGCCGGATAATGCCCGCCCACAGACTGATACGAGTCCTCTGGAAACAGAAACGACTACACCAAATCAGCCAACAGCTGAGATGGAGCAAGTGAGTCAGTCGTCGACAGAGGCTCCTGCAAAGGAGATGTCTGCGTCAGCAGAATCTTCCTCAAGTGTGGCTCAATCTCCCCGTGTAAATACGGCGCCCTTAGAACCAAGGAGTGAGCAGACAAGGAGTGAACAGGCAATAGCGTCAGTTGCGGCAAACACCTCACCTGATACACCTAACAAGGCGGCATTAACCCAAGAGTCGGTGCTGGCACAAAGTGAGCCACTACTAGTTACTGCTAAAACAAATCAAGCAGACGTTACCGCAAGCCAGAGCGAAGTAAAAATAACTCAAACAGACCCTAAGGCGAGTGAGCCCGTCGTGCCTGCTGCGACTCAAGCTTCGAGCCAAGCTTCAAGCCCAGCTTCGGCTCAGGCTCAGTCAACGGGGCAAATGGCGATTCGAGAAGTGAAGTTGTCCCCAAGCCAACTCGCGCAAAAGCAGTTAGTGTTGGCGGCGGATGCCGAAAAGCAGGGGCAGTTGGTTAAGGCGATGGATTACTATGCTAAGGCACTCAAGCTCGACCCAAGCTTGCACGAGTCGCGCAAACAACTGGCGGCGTTGCACTATGGTCAAGGCGAGCTGGCTCAAGCGGTCGAAGTGTTAGCGCAGGGGCTATTACTCTATCCGCAAGAGTTTGAATTTGCTTTGCTATTGGCAAGGGTGCAACATGCTATGGGCGAGACAGATCTGGCTCTTGCTAGCCTTGCTCAAATTCCCGATAGTCATCCTTTAGCTCGACAAAAGTGGTTAGCGCAAACGGATTTGGCTCAAAAACAAGGCCAATATTCGTTAGTTGAACAGGCTTACCGTAAGTTATTGCAGCAGGAGCCGCAGCAGGGGAAATGGTGGATGGGATTAGCCTATGCCCTCGATTCACAGCAGCAATTCGGTCCCGCCAGTCAGGCCTATCGCACCGCCTTAAGTTATTCAGGCCTGTCGACCCAAGCCACGGCTTTTATTGAACAACGTTTACAACAACTAGGAGATAGCCAATGAAACCCAGATTAAAGATGCGTTTGGGCGATCTGTTAGTTCAAGAATCGATTATTACCGAAGAGCAGTTACAACAAGCCTTGGGGGAGCAGCGCAAGACAGGGCATAAGCTCGGCCGAACCCTGATTGAGCTGCGCTCTATTACCGAAACCCAACTGCTGCAATTTTTGTCACAGCAGCTCAATCTGCCACTGCTGGATATCAGCAAACGCCCCATCCCCGCCGAAGTAGTGAGCCTTATCCCCGAGGTGCAAGCACGGCGTTTTCGCGCCCTTGCGGTGGAAGATAGGGGTGATACGGTATTAGTGGCCATGAGCGATCCGGCGGATTTGCAGGCGCTCGACCATTTAGAAATTTTAATCGCACCGAAAAAGCTCAGTGTCGCGGTCGCCCCCGAGCAGCAATTACTGCAAGCCTTCGATAACCTGTATCGTCGTACCGACCAAATCGCGCAAATCGCCGGTAAGCTCGAAGAGGAATATGCCGCAGATCAAATGTTTGATCTGGCGAGCCTGACCTCGAGCGATAGCGATAATGAAACCACCGTCGTTAAGCTGCTGCAGTCGATTTTTGAAGATGCGGTGCAAATGCGCGCCTCGGATATTCATATTGAGCCCGGCGAAAAAGCGCTGCGGATCCGCCAACGTATCGATGGCCAGTTACACGAGACCATTCTAAACGAGGTCAATATTGCTGCGGCTTTAGTATTGCGCCTTAAGCTTATGGCTGGGCTAGATATTTCTGAAAAACGTCTGCCGCAGGACGGGCGTTTTCATATGGAAATCAAGGGCCACAAGATTGACGTGCGTATGTCGACCATGCCGATTTACCACGGCGAATCTGTGGTGATGCGTCTACTCGATCAATCCGCAGGCTTGTTGACCTTAAATGAGACTGGGATGCCGCCGCATATTTTGGCGCGTATTCGTAAACAGATTAAACGCCCCCATGGCATGTTGCTGGTGACAGGGCCAACGGGTAGCGGTAAAACCACCACCTTGTATGGCATCTTAAGTGAGCTCAATACTGCGGATCGCAAAATCATCACGGTAGAAGACCCGGTCGAATACCAATTGCCAAGGATCAACCAAGTTCAAGTTAACCATAAGATTGGACTCGATTTTTCGAACGTGCTGCGCACAACTTTGCGTCAAGACCCGGACATTATCATGGTCGGTGAGATGCGTGACCAAGAAACAGTGGAGATTGGTCTTAGGGGCGCACTCACGGGTCACTTTGTGTTGTCCACCTTGCACACTAACGATGCGGTGACCAGCGCGCTACGTTTGCTCGATATGGGCGCGGCCAGTTACTTAGTGGCGAGTGCGCTAAGGGTGATTATTGCCCAGCGTCTAGTGCGCCGCGTGTGCCATAACTGTGGCGTGGAATATCAGCCTACGGCGCAGGAAAAAGCCTGGCTGAATAGTGTGAGTCGTCAGGACTTTTCATCGGCTAAGTTCCGCATTGGCACTGGCTGCCAAAGCTGTAACGGCAGTGGTTATCGCGGCCGTATCGGTATTTTTGAGATCCTTGAATTGGATGAGAAGATGATCGATGCGATGCGTACCGGTAATCCACAGGATTTTGCCCGTGCAGCCCTGCAAAGCCCGAATTTTACCCCGTTGGCCGAGTCGGCACTGCAATATTTGAGCGAGGGCATGACGACCATTGAAGAGGTGGCTAAGCTTGTTGAGGATGTGAGTGAGTCACAGGTGCCACTCTCGCGGGATATTATCAGTCAGCAAGGCGTTGAGGCGTAATTATGCCGGTTTATCAATACCGTGGACGCAGTGGACAAGGTCAGGCCGTAACGGGTCAGCTCGATGCTGCCTCCGAGGGGGCAGCGGCCGATATGCTGTTAGCCCGCGGCATTATCCCGTTAGAAGTCAAAGTCGCGAAGGAAGCTAAGTCCTTTACCTTGGCGCAGCTGTTTAAGCGCAAAGTCGGCTTGGATGAATTACAAATTTTTACCCGGCAAATGTACTCGTTAACGCGCTCGGGGATCCCCATCCTGCGCGCCATTGCAGGCTTATCCGAAACCGCTCACTCCCAACGAATGAAAGATGCGCTGAATGATATTTCAGAGCAGTTAACTGCGGGGCGCCCACTGTCATCGGCCATGAACCAACATCCAGATGTGTTTGATTCTCTGTTTGTTTCTATGGTTCATGTGGGCGAAAATACCGGTAAGTTAGAGGATGCTTTTATTCAGCTCTCGGGTTATATCGAGCGTGAGCAGGAAACCCGCCGGCGGATTAAAGCCGCGATGCGTTATCCCATATTTGTATTGATTGCCATCGCGCTGGCGATGGTGATTTTAAATATCATGGTGATCCCAAAATTCGCCGAGATGTTTGCCCGCTTCGGTGCCGACTTGCCTTGGGCGACTAAGGTGTTAATCGGCACATCAAACTTGTTTGTCAACTATTGGCCCTTGATGCTGATAATACTGCTTGGGACCATTATTGGGATCCGCTACTGGCACCATACGGAAAAAGGCGAGAAACAATGGGACCAGTGGAAGTTACACATTCCCGCCGTGGGGTCGATTATTGAGCGCTCGACCCTCTCCCGTTATTGCCGCAGTTTTTCGATGATGTTGAGCGCGGGCGTGCCGATGACGCAGGCGCTCAGTCTAGTGGCCGATGCGGTTGATAATGCCTATATGCACGACAAAATTGTCGGGATGCGCCGCGGCATTGAGTCCGGCGAATCTATGCTAAGGGTGTCGAACCAGAGTAAATTGTTTACGCCACTGGTGTTGCAAATGGTCGCGGTAGGCGAAGAAACCGGACAAATTGACCAGCTACTAAATGATGCTGCCGATTTTTACGAGGGTGAGGTCGATTACGATCTTAAAAATCTCACCGCTAAGTTAGAGCCGATTTTGATCGGGATCGTAGCTGTGATTGTATTGATTTTAGCGCTGGGTATTTACCTGCCGATGTGGGACATGCTCAACGTGGTTAAAGGCGGGAAGTAATGCCGAGTCGAGAATTTAACTCAATTAGGATCAAATAGATGCAGAGCCAGCAGAAGGCCGAAAGCGATCTATTACGTGTGTATGGGCGGCTCGTTAGCTTGACCTTGATCTTGATTATTCTCGCGGTGATTGGCGTTAAATATTTTGCGACTATGCCACAACTTGCCGCCCGCAGTGTGGAGCTCGAACATACGCGCTTCTTAAATGTGTTGGCTATGGTGCGTTCCCAATGGTTATCCCTTGGCAAACCACAACAAATGCGACTAGATTGGGAAGTGTTTAACGAGCAAAGCGCAAATAATGAGCAAACTTCTGTGCTCATGAGTGTGCAGGGTTGGCCACAACCGAGTCATCTTGATGACCAAAGTTGTCAGCTATTATGGCAACAATTAATGGGTCAAGAGGCTGGGGATGAATCCCTTACCGGTTCGTATTTTGCTAAGGATAATAGCTGCCGTTATCGCTCAAAAAATGGGGACAGTATCGGCTACCAACTAAACTCTGGCAGGGTCATTTTTTTGACGTCTTCCTAAAATATTGTTAAGTAACGGGCTTTTTTAAACTGATTTAGCTGTTAGAATGGACTTTCATCAAGATAGGGAGAGACGAATGAAGACTAAGCAAGATGGTTTTTCATTGATTGAACTGGTCATAGTGATCGTAATTTTAGGTCTGTTGGCCGCCACCGCGATCCCTCGTTTTTTAAATGTTACCGATGATGCTGAAGATGCCAGTGTGGACGGAGTCGCGGGTGGTTTATCCACCGCAGTGAGTTTTGTGCGTTCGCAATGGGAAGTCGATGGTCGCCAAAATAGCAGTGTGATCTTAGATGGGACTTCAGTATCCCTCGATCCGCGTTTTGGTTATCCAACGGGCACCTCTGGTACCGATGCGACGGCGATGACCGATGCAAGCTGTCAGCAGGTATTTAATACTGTGTTGCAAAGTGCGCCGCGTAACGTGCTTTATTCGCAAGATGCGCGTAATCAACGTTATACAGTGCGCGTTATCGATGGTGCTGGTGGCAGTTCAAATTCGATTAGCGGAACAGCCGTAACAGGTCTCGATTTATGTGTTTATCACCAAGTGGCTTCACTGGTGCTAAACCAAACCACAGGTGTACCGACTCCTGCGCCAGATTTATCAACTACGGGTGCAAAAGGGGTGGTTTATAACCCTGGTACGGGTAAAGTATTAAGTTTCACTCAAACACCATTTACGCCTTAATTTAATGTTTTAATTGGTTTATCTTTTAAGTAGTTTATTTTTAACTGACTAAGTTACTTGGTTCTCAAAGAAGGGTAGTTTTATATGAAAAGACAACAAGGTTTTACCTTAATCGAATTAGTCGTAGTGATCATTATCTTAGGTATTCTTGCTGTCACAGCAGCACCTAAGTTTATTAATCTACAAGGCGATGCACGAGTTTCTGCGCTGAATGGTCTGAAAGCCTCAATCCAAGGAGCGAATACTTTAGTCTATTCAAAAGCAGCATTAGCTGGCTTAGAAAAATCTACAACTGCTACACTGGTTGACATTGCTGGAACAGCTGTGACTACTGATGATGTGTCAACTATTTTTGGTTATCTTGATGATACTGCAACTAATTTTCCAAGAGCATTGGATATTAGCATTGAGACAGTAAGTGCAGATATCACGACCGGTAGTGCGGCATCAACTAATAACTCTGATTGGGTTCTTTTCTCCGACAACGGTACTGTCAAATTCTGGCAAAATGGCGCACCTGCTGCGTGTTTTATTCAATATACACCCGCTACAGCAACAGCTGCGCCAACATTTACTGCAACACCAGCAGCTTCAGCTTGCTAATTTTAGTTATACGAAAAGGCCTGCCTAGCAGGCCTTTTTTTTAGGTCAGCAATCTATCGGAGTGTTGGCTGTAATAAAATGAATTTGCTAATTATTTCTTTTGTTTAGGCGAAATATTTGCCTTACGAATCAAGTTGGCAGAAACTGAACCTAGAACCTAGAACCTAGAACCTAGAACCTAGAACCTAGAACCTAGAACCTAGAACCTAGAACCTAGAACCTAGAACCTAGAACCTAGAACCTAGAACCTAGAACCTAGAACCTAGAACCTAGAACCTAGCATCACGGCAAAGCGGACAATGCGTAGATTTTCCAGCAGCAGACAGTTTGGGTTTACCTTAGTCGAACTCGTGACCACTATTATCCTGATTGGGATTCTATCGGTGACGGTATTGCCGCGCTTATTTAGCCAGTCATCCTACAGCGCCTTTAGTCTGCGCAATGAATTTATGGCCGAGCTGCGCCAGGTTCAGCAAAAAGCCTTAAATAATACCGATAGATGTTACCGCGTTGTCGTGTCGGCGACGGGTTATCAGGTGAGTCAGTTTGCCAGTCGCGATAGCACTGGCTGTACGGGCTCGCCATTGTCTCCTAACCCTTTATCCAGCCAAGCTTTTCAAGGTGGCGCGCAGTTAGTGCTTATCAGCAACAATGCCAAGAGCTTTTACCTTGACTTTGATATCAATGGTCGAGCATCGCTTGCGTGTAATGGGCCATGTATCAATGTGATCGCCAATGACACTGTGGCGATCAATATCTCCAGCGAGGGCTATATTTATGCGAATTAATCCTCCGCTGTTTTCAATCAGTACCTCAGTAAAAGTATCTTCAAAAGCTAAGCCACAACAGGGATTTACCTTAATTGAGTTAGTGGTTGGCATGTTAGTTATAGCCATCGCTATCGTAATGCTCAGTAGCATGTTATTTCCGCAGGCGGATCGTGCCGCCAAGACCTTGCATCGAGTCAAGAGTGCCGAACTTGCCCACTCGGTGATGAATGAGATTTGGGGTAAGCGTTATGATCAAAATACCAATGCCAATGGCGGTGTGCCTGCTTGCGGGAGCCCATTAGGCAGTAGCTGCTCGGCCGTATTAGGGCCTGAGGCTGGCGAAGGGCGTAACGATTTTAACGATGTGGATGACTATCACGGCTTAAGCCAAAACGCCACTATGCTCAATTCCAGCCAAACTTACGCGCAGGCGTATCCTAACTATCAATTAAGTGTCTCTGTCGCCTATGGAACAGCGCCCAATACCAAGTTAGTGACCATTAATGTGACTACCCCAGATAACGAAGTGATCACTTACAATCTGGTGAGGAGCAATTACTAATGGGCGCTTTCTCCAGCACGCGTATGCCACGTTCAGCACTGGGTTTTACCTTAGTCGAAATGGTCACTGTGATCCTTATCTTAGGCATTCTGGTGGTGGGCGTGAGTAGCTTTATTATTTTCGGCACGCGGATTTTTGTGGAGTCGAGTTCGGTTGACCAAGTGCTAAGCCAGAGTCGTTTTGCAGTGGAGCGTATGACCCGTGAGCTGCGCAGTGCCGTGCCTAACAGTGTGCGGCTCAATAGTAATGGCTTAACCTATCAGTGTGTTGAATTTGTTCCTATTGAGGCGAGTACCACTTATTTATCGATGCCGATTGCGCCGAGTACAGCGGCGCTAACGGGCACTGTGATTTTAGACAATGTGACCAGTAAGATTGCGGCTAACCAATATGTGTGGGTTTACCCCTTAACCGACCGAGATGTGTATGACAGCACTAAGCTAAAGCGCTCGCAGATTAACAGCATTAGCAGTGCCGCGAACCAAGTGACTTTAACCTTTACGGCCAATGCGAGATTTGCTGAAGCGTCCCCGCGGCAAAGGATCTATTTTGGTTCGAGTCCTGTGAGTTATTGTTTTGAAAAAGCGCCATCCAGCAATGAGTTAACTCTTAAGCGTTATACTGGCTATGGATTGAATGCCAGCCAGCCAACGCCTGCGGATATGAGTTCGGGCGTGCTAATGGCCCAAGATGTGGCCAATGAGTTGAGTAATAACGCCGATTTACCGCTGATCTTAACGCCATCGAGTCTAGTCAATAATGCGATGGTGCATTTACAACCGCGATTTAATGTCAACGGCGAGACATTTCAATATCGACATCAAGTGCAGGTGATTAATGTCCCCTAACTTATTTAGCCTCTCGCGCTCAGCATATCGTCAGTGTGCGGCTCATCGCCAAGGTGGCAGCGCCTTGGTCATCGGTATTTTTGTTATTACCGTGATGTTTTTATTGGCCGCCGCCTTAATCAACATAGTCGAAGATGCCGATACCGGATTAACTCAAGAGGTGTGGGGGACTCGCGCCTTAGCGGCGGCGAACAGTGGTGCCGATGCGGCGCTGGCGCAATTATTCCCATTAAACGCCCCCGCCAATGCGACGGCGACCTGTACAAGTGTTGCAAACTCTTGGACGCCGCCCAATGTGGTGGGTTTTCATGCCTGCAGCGTGAGTTTAAGTTGTACATCCTATGCGGTCGGCACCGTCACTCAGTTTCGCATTAATAGCAAAGCGATATGCGAGAGTGGCGATACCCGTGTAAGCCGCCAAGTAGAGGTAGAAGCCCGTGGCAATTAACTGGTTATATCGGATTGTGCTCACTGGCACGCTGTTAGGTGTGTCAGGCGCAACATATGCGTTTGATTATGTTGACCAGAGTGCCATTTTCCCTAATGTTGCGCAGGGGCACCATGGGGATAACTCGAATGTGTGCCACCAGATTTCCTCTCCACAGCTTACGATCTATAACAGCGGCATTATCAATGGCACGGGTGGCGGCAGACTGGATTATTGCTCTGTGAATTCTGGCAGCCTTCCCAATACCAGTTGTGATGATGGTGCGGGCGGTACTCGTCGATGTACTGTCGATGGTAGTGATATTCGCGGATTAAAGTTAACTGGATCTAATGCCTTCCAATGGAGTAATGGTTACGGTGGTGGCATAGATTATTGTAGCAATGGTCAGCAGCTTACTTTAGGTTCGGGGAACTATAATCAGTACTCTAATATTTCCCTCTACTCTGCTTGTACTCTGACGTTATCGCCAAATTACAATGAGTACCGATTTGACTCTATCGCAGTCGGTGGTGGTGCCACCTTGGTTCTGCCCGAAGGGGACTATTGGATCAATAGTTTTACCTTAAATCAAAATGCCAAAGTAGTTTTGCAGGGCAATGTGCGCATTTTCACTCGGCAGGAATTTAAGATTAATGGTGCCACTTTTAACGAATCGAATAACGCCAATGCGTTGATCATTGGCTACGATAATGTGCATTTAACTGGTTCATCGCTCGTTAATGCCTTGGTGTATAGTGATGACACGCTCACCCTAGATAATAGTTCAGTCATTAATGGTCGAGTGACGAGTCGCTACTTAGTGATCAACTCGAATGGTCAAATCAATGAAGGAGCGCCACCGCTCCAGTGTTTTACCGATAATTTCTCCCAGAGTGCCTTAAGTAACGATTGGGTGGTTTCCCGTAGTAGCGGTTCTTTTACTCCTGCCATTGTCAGCGGTCGTATGCGCTTAACCGAGGCAAAATCGAATCAATCCACAGCCTCGACCTATCAGAGATTATTCCCTGCTGCAAATAACTTAGTTGAGATCCAATTTGATCACTATGCCTATGGTGGCAATGGCGCCGACGGTATCGCGCTGGTGTTGTCTGATGCCTCGATTACCCCCCAGCCTGGTGCCTTTGGTGGGCCTTTAGGCTATGGCTTTAAACCCGGCATTAATGGCTTTGCTGGTGGTTGGTTGGGTATCGGGATCGATGAGTTTGGTAACTTCTCCGGCGAAGGCGGCAGTTACAATATTGGCCAGCGCCGTCAGTCGGTTGCGGTGCGTGGTTCTGGTGCTGGTACTTCGGGATACCGCTATTTACGGGGCACCTGTAACAACGGCACCAGCAATACCAGTGGTAACTGTTTATCTCCCACGGTCGATGGCAATAATGTCTCACCTGCGCACCGCTATAAAATCACTATCGACTCGCAGGTATCCGGTCAGTCGATGGTGAAGATTGAGCGTAATACGGGGTCGGGATTTGTCACCTTAATTCCTGCTTTTAATGCCATCGCGCAAACGGGTCAAGCGGCGACGCCGAGTGATTTCTTGTTGTCGCTTACCGGGTCAACCGGGGGCTCGAATAACAATCATGAAATTGATAACGTTCAAATTTGTGCCTTGAGGTCGAATCCCGTTGGCGCACAAATCGATCATTTTGAGTTTGACCATACGGGGCAGGGATTAACCTGTAATCCCGAAACCGTGACGATTCGCGCTTGTGCCAACGCCAGTTGTAGCCAGCTCTTTACCGATCCTTTAGCGGCGACCTTGTTACCCGAATCCGCCTCCGAAGGCATCTGGATTGGCGGCAATCAGGTGAGCTTTAGTAACGGCAGCACTCAGTTACAGCTAAGACGTAACACCCCGGGCGTTGTAACTTTGGGGGTGAAAGGGTCGAGCCCGACAACCAAGCCTTTAAGTAAAACCCTTTGCCGTATCGGTAATGGAGGCTTGAGTGAAAACAACTGTTCACTTACCTTCGCTGACAGTGGTTTTGTCTTCGATGTGCCTGATAAGCGTGCAAATCGCCCCGAGCAAGTGTTAGTCAAAGCGGTGAAAAAATCCGATGTGACTCAGCAGTGTGTTCCAAGCTTCCAGAGCCAGACTAAGACATTGAATTTCTGGAGCAGTTATCACACTCCGAGTGCGCCTATCTCGCCAAAAGCCGTCACCATCAACAATACGGCTATTGGCAGTTCAAACGCCTCGCCTACGGCGCTGAATCTGGTGTTTGATACTAACGGACAGGCAAGCATTTCAGTGAATTATCCCGATGCGGGCAAATTACAACTCGATGCCCAATATATCGGCAGTGGCAACGAGCAAGGCCTAGTGATGACAGGCTCGGACCAATTTGTCAGTGTGCCTGCGGGTTTGTGCGTCAAACCCGTGGACGCCAGCGCCAGTTGCTCGAGTGCGGATATGAGCTGTAATGCCTACCGTAAAGCGGGACAGAATTTCGGTATGACAGTACAGGCTATGGCCTGGGAAAAGGACGGCGATACGGACTTTTGTTCGGGCAACGTATCTACGCCTAACTTTAGCGACCAAGCCATGACACTAACCAGTAAGGTTGTTGCGCCAAACATTGCCAGCGGCGGCCATGATGGCGCATTAGGTGTGGCATCCTATAGTCATACTATCCAAGCCAATAACCTTAATAGCATCACTAATCAAACGATTAGCGAAGTGGGGGTGTTCCAAATCGCGGTGCAGGCAAGTCCTAATTATCTCGGGGCGGCCAGCAGCCTAAATATTCCGATTGGCTATTCAGTCAATATTGGCCGCTTTGTGCCCGATAGATTTTTAGTGGGTGATATTTCCGTCTTACCCGCCTGCGGCAGTTTTAGTTATATGGATCAACCCTTCCCGATGTCGATGAGCCTCACAGCCTTAAATATCGGCGGCGCGGTGACGCAAAACTACTTCCCACCATTCTCCCTCGCGACCGCCAAATTGGTGGGAGAGAACAATAACAATGGTATCGACTTACAGAGTCGCTTAAGTGCCTTGCCCGTCAACGCGGCGAGTTGGGTTCAAGGTGTGGCGACGGTCGATGGCGCTTATCGGGCTAATTTGAGCCGAGTAACCCCGAATGTGGCGACGAATCTGTATCAAGACGGTCCCTTCGAGCTGCTCGATATTGGCGTGCAGTTGATGGATAACGATCCTCGGCCAAATGGGCTTTACAGCTATGTGGCCTCGCCCGATATGGATGCGGCAACCACGGGTAATTGCACCAACTGTAATGCCAAGAAAATCACCACACAGATCCTGCGCCATGGTCGAGTGGTGATGGACAATACCTATGGTCCAGAGACTGAAATCCTCAGGATGCCGACCCGAGCCGAATATTGGAATGGGGCTAATTGGGCATTAAATGGCGATGATAGCTGTACGATTGCAACCTATGGCCTTGCGTCGCAGGTGGATAATGCAACCCTTGGCTATCACTTTGACCCAGATTTGACCACAGGGCAGAGCATTAATCGCTCCGGCGCTTCATCGGCTTTTCAAGCGGGACAATTTGATTTGCTGTGGCGAGCGCTCACCTCGAGTGGCAACTTATATCGCGGCCAAGTCACCGCGCCTTTAGATGTGCCGACCTGGTTAGAATGGTATTGGAACTGGAATGGGGTCTCTCCAACCAGCTTATCCGATCCCCGCGCGAGTGCGTTTTTTGGTCGTTACCGTGGCCATGACAGAATCATCTACTGGCGAGAGGTCAATTAAAGCGGTTTTCAATTTGATTTTGCTGAATTGGGTTTCTGCTTTGGTGATTGATCATGATGCTATGGTTTTTGAGGCGACGTTGCAAAGTGTGATACAGAGGAAAAATGCAAGAAACAGGTTTTACTAATGTTGCGAACTTGTATTGAGAGTGGTTTTTAACTGTTGGATTTTTCATCAATAAAGCGCATTTTTCGATTAAATAGTGTTTTTGAGCGGCACATTTGAAAAAAAATCACTCCATTAGCGATTGTTAACCTCAACGGTCTTGTGGAATCAGGGTGGCATTGATAAAGTTAGCTGATTTTTCTTTTCTTCTGACTCCACAGAATACAGGCTAGTTACATGTTCAAGAAGCTGCGTGGCATTTTTTCTAATGATCTATCGATCGATTTGGGTACAGCTAACACCTTAATTTATGTTCGTGATGAAGGCATAGTCCTCAATGAGCCTTCTGTTGTTGCTATACGTGGTGAGCGTAGTAGTTCTGGTCAGAAGTCTGTTGCCGCTGTCGGTACAGAAGCCAAACAAATGTTAGGCCGTACCCCAGGCAATATTCAAGCAATCCGTCCGATGAAAGACGGTGTGATTGCCGACTTTTATGTGACAGAGAAAATGTTGCAGCACTTTATTAAACAAGTGCATAACAACAGCTTTTTTCGTCCAAGCCCACGCGTTTTAGTCTGTGTTCCTGTTGGCGCAACCCAAGTTGAACGCCGCGCGATTCGCGAGTCAGCCATGGGCGCAGGTGCCCGTGAAGTTTATTTGATTGAAGAGCCAATGGCCGCAGCAATTGGTGCGGGTTTACCTGTATCTGAAGCCACAGGTTCTATGGTTGTGGACATCGGTGGTGGTACCACCGAAGTGGCAATTATCTCCTTGAACGGTGTGGTGTATTCCTCTTCTGTACGTATCGGCGGTGACAAGTTTGATGATGCCATCATCAACTATGTACGTCGTAACTACGGCAGCTTGATTGGTGAAGCAACGGCTGAGCGCATCAAGCACACTATCGGTACTGCTTACCCAGGTGATGAAGTATTAGAGATTGAAGTCCGTGGTCGTAACTTGGCCGAAGGTGTGCCTCGTAGCTTCACGCTGAACAGCAACGAAATTTTAGAAGCACTGCAAGAGCCATTATCAGGCATTGTGAGTGCCGTCATGGTGGCATTAGAGCAATCGCCACCAGAATTAGCGTCTGATATCTCTGAGCGCGGCATGGTATTAACCGGTGGTGGTGCCTTACTGCGTGATTTAGACCGTTTATTGATGCAAGAAACTGGAATTCCAGTCATGGTGGCGGACGATCCTCTGACCTGCGTAGCGCGTGGTGGTGGTAAAGCCCTTGAAATGATTGATATGCACGGCGGCGATCTGTTCTCCGAAGAAACCTAATCTAACTTCGGTATGGGGCGGTTAATCACCGCCTTAGCTTTCCTATGAAGCCTATTTTTGTTCGTGGTATTTCGAACCAGTTCCGTTTAACACTGGCAATTATCCTGTCGGTGATTTTGCTCGCCGCAAATCACCGCCTCGATCCTGCCCGTGAATCCCTTTCATCAGCCTTAAGCCCCATCCAATACCTTGCGAGTGTGCCCAGTGCGATCCTCGATTGGTCATCGGAGAGTTTTGCTACCCGCAATATGTTGGCATTGCAAAATAAAGAGTTGTTAAGGCAACAATTATTAATGAGTGAGCGTCTGCAGCGCTTCGAACATCTGCGTCAGGAAAACGAGCGTTTACGCGCTCTGTTAGGGTCGCCAGCCTATCAGGATTCCCGCAAGATGGTGGCCGAAGTGATGGAGGTGGCCAGCGACCCTTCCCATCATTATGTGGTGCTGAACCACGGTTCGCGCAGTGGGGTATTTGTCGGTCAACCCGTTGTTGATGCCCAGGGCGTCGTCGGCCAGGTTGTACAGGTCAGTGAGATGACGAGCCGCGTGCTCTTGCTCTCCGATGTGTCCCACGGTTTACCCGTGCGAATTACCCGTAACGATGTGCGTTTAGTGGCTAACGGTACTGGTGAACTCGATGAGATTGAACTACGCCATGTGGCCAAGAGTACCGATATTCGGGTGGGCGATTTATTGGTAACCTCAGGCCTTGGTAATCGCTTCCCCGAAGGTTATCCGGTGGCGCGGGTCATGGAAGTCTTAACCGAAGACGGTCAGAGTTATGCGCGTGTCACGGCTCAACCGTTAGCGGCGCTCGATAGGATTCGTTATCTGCTGTTGATTTGGCCATCCCCAGATTCTGGCGTGACTTTGCCAAATCAAATTCCTGTGCCAGCTGCGGATCATCCTGCGGAAGAGGCTAAACCCGATGCGGGTAATGGCAATGCGAATCCTCAAGGCACGACTTCTAATGCAACCGTGCCTAGTACCGCAGCACCTAATAGCACTGTACCTAATACGACCGCGCCGAACGCCGCTGCGGCGCCAAGCAATGCCAATGGTGCATCGAACGCTGCTACCACTCAACCGCCAGCCGAGGTGCACTAATGAGTTTACAAGCTGCAAATGGCAGACTCGTAGTATGGCTGACCCTATTTGTCGGGCTGTTAAGTCAGATTATGCCGCTGCCTTCGATTGTCGAAGCTTGGCGCCCTGACTGGTTATTGATGATCCTGATCTACTGGTCGATTGCGTTGCCCCACAGATATAACATTCTCACGGCTTGGCTGATGGGATTGGCCCTCGATATTCTGCTTGGCGCCACCTTAGGTGTGCGCTCGCTCGCCATGTCATTAGTGATTTATATGGCGATTTTGCACTGCCAACGTTTGCGTAACTTCCCTAAGTGGCAACAGGCGCTGGTGGTGATGGTGCTGATCGTTATCTATCACCTGATTATCTATTGGGTCGAGTTTGTGATGGATGGCGCTAAGTTCCATACGGATCTGTTTTTACCCGCGTTATCGGGCCTAGTGTTTTGGCCGTGGATTTTTTGGATTTTGCGTCGAATTCGACGTCATTATAAGGTGCGTTAGTCGTGAATTTAGTCTTAGCCTCAACCTCGCCGCGCCGTAAAGAGTTATTGACTCATATTGGTTTGGGCCGCGCTGAGTTTCGTTTTACTCAAGTGGCGCCGGATATCGACGAAACCCCGAGGGCAGCTGAGTTACCACGCGACTATGTACAGCGCCTCGCGGCCGAAAAAGCACAGGCAGGGCTTGCATTATGCTCAGGCATGTCACAGCCTGCTGTATTAGGTTCTGATACTATCGTGGTGCTTGAAAACGAAATATTAGGTAAGCCTGTTGATGAGGCCGATGCCAAGCGGGTATTGCGCGCACTTTCTGGCAAGGCGCACACTGTGATGACGGCAGTCGCCTTAGCCAAGACAGAGCATACCTCAGTGCGTTTAGTCGAAACCTTAGTGCGTTTTTGCGTGCTGTCGGACGCTGACATTGATGCCTACGTTGCCTCACAGGAGCCAATGGATAAGGCTGGCAGTTATGGGATCCAAGGTTTAGGCGGTTGTTTTGTCGAATCTATTGAAGGGAGTTACTCCTGCGTCGTGGGCTTGCCCTTAGTGGAGACACGTGAGCTGTTATCCGAGGCGGGAATACGCTAATCGGAGGATTGAGCGGCTCGCTAACGGAAGCAATACTAGGCCTTAGTTGAGTATCCGCAAGACAAACATCTGTGATATTGGTTTTCAGGCTTCAAACATACTGAGATTAATTTAATTTCCCTAATGGGGTGAGTCGTGAATACCGGTCGCTTAAATCCGAATAAAGTTCAGCGCAAGATGGGTTCAGAATTACTGATTAACGTAACCCCATCTGAGGCACGTGTGGCTCTGGTTGAGCATGGCGTGCTGCAAGAAGTCCATATCGAGAGGCGCATGAAGCGCGGTCTGGTGGGCAATATTTACAAGGGCAAAATCAGCCGTGTGTTGCCCGGCATGCAAGCCGCCTTTGTGGATATTGGCTTAGATAAAGCCGCGTTTTTACATGCCTCCGACATAGTGCCGCACACCGAATGCGTAGCCGATGTGGAAAAAGGCCATTTTGTGGTCCGCGATATCGCCGAGTTGGTTCGCCAAGGGCAAGATATTATGGTGCAGGTGGTAAAAGATCCGCTCGGCACTAAAGGTGCGCGCCTGACAACTGATATCACTCTGCCTTCCCGTTATCTGGTGTTTATGCCAGGCTCAAGCCATGTTGGGGTATCTCAGCGGATTGAGCAGGAAGAAGAGCGCAGTCGCCTTAAGAAAATCACTCTGCCTTTCGTCGATGAAGACGGCGGCTTTATTATCCGCACCGCCGCCGAAGGCGTGGGTGAAGATGAGCTTGCCCAGGATGCGGCCTTTCTGCGCCGTGTATGGTCTAAGGTCTCCGAGCGGCGTCAGCGCCGTGGTGTGGCACTCTTGTATCAAGATCTCGCCCTGCCAGTGCGCATTGTGCGCGACTTTGTCGGAACCGAATTAGATAGAATTCAAGTCGATTCGCGCCGCACCTTTGCCGAGTTGCAAGCCTTCGCCCAAGAGTTTATGCCGGAAATCGCCGACAAGATTGAGCACTATTCAGGGCCTGCACCGATTTTCGATCTCTACGATGTGGAGAATGAAATCCAGCGCGCCCTGGGTCGCAAGGTCGAGCTCAAATCGGGTGGCTATCTGATTATTGATCAGACCGAGGCCATGACCACGGTCGATATCAACACCGGTGCTTTTGTGGGCCACCGTAATCTTGAAGAAACCATCTTCAACACTAACCTCGAAGCTACCCAAGCGATTGCGCGGCAATTGCGGCTACGTAATCTCGGCGGCATCATCATTATCGACTTTATCGATATGCTGAGCGACGAGCATAAAACACGGGTACTCAATAGCTTAAACAGCGCGCTCGCCAAGGACAGAGTCAAGACGAATGTCAGTGGCTTCTCGGGGCTAGGCTTAGTCGAAATGACCCGTAAGCGCACCCGCGAAAGCTTGGAGCATGTGCTGTGCGGCGAATGCCCTGCCTGTCAGAGCACGGGCAGCATGAAGACGGTTGAAACGGTTTCCTACGAAATCTTCCGCGAAATCATTCGCTTGAATCGAGCCTATGATGCCGATGAGTTTTTGCTTTACTGCTCGCCCGCTGTGTATAACAGCTTAAGTGGCGATGAAAGTCATCTGGTCGCCGAGCTTGAGGTCTACATAGGTAAACGCATTCGCCTGCAAAATGAGCCCATGTATTCCCAGCACAAATACGACGTGGTGATGATGTAGTGGCAACGCTTTTTACTGCGAAAAAACTCAGCCGTTTTTGCTGGCAATTATTGGCGCTGATCTTAGTCTTGTTTGCCCTGACGGTAAGCTTGATCCGCGGATTATTGCCCCAAGTCGACGGGGTGCGTCAGCAGTTAGTTGAGTATGTAAAAAGCGAGTATCAAATTGATGTGCAGGTCGGTGAGTTATCCGCCCAGTGGCAGGCCTTTGGCCCAGCCGTGACGGTCGATAATCTGGTGATCCCGCCGCAGGAAAAACTCCCCGTTACCGTGCTGGTCAAGAACGTCCAAATTAAATTGGATTTTTGGCAATCGCTGCTAACGACCAGCCCGCGCATCGAAGATGTGAATTTCGATGGCGTTCATATTGCCCTCGATATCGATAAATTATCGGGTAATAAGGCGTCGGGCGCGGCAAATCAAACGGCGCAAACCGATTGGCTGTATAAGTTACTGTTAAAGCAGCTCGAACGTTTCTCGCTGACGGATGCCTCGGTGCAACTGTTGAGCTTGCAGCATGAATATCGACCCATCCATATTCGCCACCTAAACTGGCGTAATAGTGGTGAGCGCCACCGAGGCGCGGGCGAAATTTACCTCGATAACAATGCTTCGGTAAACGAGTCCCTCAGTTTACAGCTCGATATTCAGGGCGACGCAACTGCGCCAGATACCCTGAAGGGACAAATCTATCTGGCCGCTCAGTCCTTAGATTTGGGTGAATGGGCATCGCGTCAACCTAATCCCTATGATCCTAGCCAAAAGTTACCCTTAGAAGGGGTTGTCAATCTTAAAGCGTGGTTTGATTTTGCCCACCGTAGTTTAAGTGCTGGACTGGTGCAGTTTGAACCCAGTTGGTTGCAGTGGTCGATGGAGGATGAACCGCAAAAGTTTGAAATCCAGTCCGGCAGTATTAGTTGGCTACCTAAGGATACGGGCTGGGAAATCAGCAGCACAGATCTTAACTTTATTACTAACGGTGAGCATTGGCCCGATCTTAAGCTCGCGGCCAAGCAGCAAGATGATGCCTTTTATGCCTATGTGAGCCGCTTGGATTTACCGACCTTATTTCCACTCTTACCATTATTTCCGGGTGTCGATTTAGCCGTACTTGAGCAATGGTTCCATCTCGCGCCCGAAGGCAGTGTTGGGCCGATCCGTCTCTATCAAAGCGCTAAGCAACCCTTGCTCGCCAGTACACATATCAAGCAATTGCATTGGCAGAAAGTTGAAGGCATACCTAACACCAATCCATTAGATTTAGCATTGCAGTGGCAGAATGACAGCTTAGTGTTTTCGCTGCCAGAGCAGACCTATACCCTCGATTTTGGCGATCAGTTTTCAGCGCCTCTAGTGCTGCATGGCGCTGAGTTAACCGGCGCCTTCGATACTCAAAGGGCGACCTTATCTGTGCCAGAGGTTCAGCTCGAAAACGACGATATTGGCGTTTCCGCCGCCCTAAAACTGGATTTTAGTGCCGAAGCCAGCATGTCACTTGCCGCCAATGTGGCCGTTAAAAATGCCGCCAATGCGGACAGATACTTCCCCGTCAAAGCTATGGGCGAGGCGTTGGTGGAGTATTTAGATGGCGCTATCAAGGCGGGTCAGAGCCAAAATGCCCAAGTGTTATGGCAGGGCGCCCTAGCGCATTTTCCCTTTGAGGATAATAGTGGGGTCTT